>CAYZVO010000061.1:10168-39497 GCA_964481655.1 uncultured Enterobacterales bacterium
GGCCCCGGGGCCTGGGGGGGGGGGGCGGGGGGGGGGGGCGGGGGGCGGTGGGGGGGGGGGGGTGGGCGGTGGGCGGTGGGCTGGGGGCTGTGGGCTGTGGGCTGTGGGCCCCAGCGGTCACCCTCTGTCCAGCGGCGACAGGGCTCACAGGATAGGAGTGCGCCCTTCCCGGCTCCCTCCCAGGTGACCTCATGTCCTCCTCCCCCAAGCCCCTCGCCGTCATCCTCGCCGCCGGCCTCGGCACCCGCATGCGCTCGGCCAAGGCCAAGGTCCTCCACCCCCTCTGCGGCCGCCCCATGGTGGCCTGGGTCGCCCAGGCCTGCACCGACGCCGGCTGCGACGTGGCCGCGGTCGTCCACCACCAGGAAGACGCGGTGCGCGCGGCCCTGCCCGGCGTGCCCTGCGCTCGCCAGGATCAGCCCAAGGGCACCGGCGACGCGGTGGCGGCGGCCCTCGAGCTGCTGCCGGACACCGGCACCGTGCTGGTGCTCCCCGGCGACGCCCCCCTCATCAAGCCCGCCATGCTCGAGGCCCTGCTCGCGGGCCACGGCGACGCCTTGTGCACCGTGCTGTCCACCGTGGTGCCCGAGCCCGGTGCCTACGGCCGCATCGTGCGCGACGACGGTGTGGTCGTGGGCATCGTGGAAGCCTCCGAGGCGACCCCCGAGCAGCTGGCGATCACCGAGGTCAACGCCGGGATCTACGCCTTCGAGGCGGCCTGGCTGCGCGACGTGGTGCTGCCCTCCCTCGAGCCCCACCCGCCCAAGGGCGAGTACTACATCACCGACGCCGTGGCGCTGGCCGCGGCCGCGGGCCGGCTGAACGCCACCTGCCTCGCCGACGCCGCCAGCCTGGCGGGCATCAACGACCGCGCCGCCCTCGCTCGCTTCGAGGACGTGCTCCAGGACCGCATCCTGATGGGCCACTGCGCCGAAGGCGTCACCATGCACCGCCCGGGCACCATCCGGGTCGAGGTCGGGGTCTGCATCGGCAACGACGCGGTGCTCGAGCGTGGGGTGATCCGCGCCGGCGACACCGGCGTCGGCGCCGGCGCCCGCAGCGGGGCCTACTCGGTCCTGCGCGACACCGTCGTGGCCGCGGGGGCCGTGGTCAAGCCCCACTCGGTGCTCGACAGCGCCGAGGTGGGCCCGGGCGCCCAGGTGGGCCCCTTCAGCCACCTGCGGCCGGGCGCCCAGCTGGGCGAAGGCTCCAAGGTCGGCAACTTCGTCGAGGTCAAGAAGTCCGTGCTGGCCCCGGGGGTCAAGGCTTCCCACCTGTCCTACATCGGCGACGCCACCATCGGCGCGGGCACCAACGTCGGCGCCGGCACCATCACCTGCAACTACGACGGCTACGGCAAGCACAAGACCGTGATCGGCGAGGACGTCCTCATCGGCTCCAACACCGCCCTGGTGGCCCCGGTCACCATCGGCGACCACGCGCTGCTGGGGGCGGGCAGCACCATCACCACCTACGTGCCCCCCCACGCCCTGGCCATCGGCCGGGCCCGTCAGATCACCTTCCCCGAAGGCGCCCGCACCCTGCGCGAGCAGTTCCAGACCCGCGCCCTCGAGGCCAAGGCCGCGGCCAAGGCCAAGACGGGGGACGACACGTGAGCACGCCCGCCCACCTGCAGGACCTCAACCCGGAACAGCACCAGGCCGTCACCCACATCCACGGCCCGCTGCTGGTGCTCGCCGGCGCGGGATCGGGCAAGACCCGGGTGCTCACCCGCCGGGTCGCCCACCTCATCCACGAAGGCGTGGCGCCCTGGAACATCCTGGCGGTGACCTTCACCAACAAGGCCGCCCAGGAGATGCGGGAGCGGGTGGCCGAGCTGGTCGGCCCGGCGGCCCAGCGCATCGTGGTCTCCACCTTCCACTCGGCCTGCGCGCGCTTCCTGCGCCGTGAGGCCCCCAAGCTCGGCTACACCTCGAGCTTCGTCATCTACGACACCGACGATCAGCAGCGCCTGGTCAAGGACATCCTGCGGGAGCTGCAGATCGACCCCAAGCGCTTCCCGCCGCGCGCCTACCTGTCCAAGATCGACGCCGCCAAGAACCGCCTGCTCGACCCCCAGGATGTGGCCGACGGCCTGCTGGGTGACCCCGGCGGCGTGGCCATGCGCCTGGACGAGATCTACGAGCGGTACCAGAAGGCCCTGGTGGCGGCCAACGCCTTCGACTTCAACGATCTGGTGGGCCGGATGGTGCAGCTGCTCGAGCAGGACGCCGAGGTCCGCGAGCGCTACCGGGATCGCTTCCAGTACCTGCTGGTGGACGAGTACCAGGACACCAACCACGCCCAGTACCGGCTCATCAAGGCCCTCGCCGGGCGCGAACCCCACAACCTCGCGGTGGTGGGCGACGACGACCAGTCCATCTACGCCTTCCGCGGCGCCGACATCCGCAACATCCTGGACTTCGAGCGCGACTTCCCCGAGGTCCAGACCATCCGCCTCGAGTGCAACTACCGCTCCACCAAGAACATCCTCGAGCTGGCGGGCGCGCTTGTGCGCAACAACACCCAGCGCAAGGACAAGACCCTGTGGACCGAAGCCCCCGCCGGTGATCCGGTCTACATGGTGGTGGCCGGCGACGAAGAAGGCGAAGCCCGCAAGGTGGTCGACGAGATCGGCCGGCAGATGCGCGCCGGACGGCGCCCGGGCGACATCGCGATCTTCTACCGCACCCACGCCTCGAGCCGGCCCATCGAGCAGGCCCTCGGTGCGGCCCGGATCCCCCACGTGGTCGTGGGCGGGCGCCGCTTCTTCGAGCGTCGCGAGGTCCGCGACATGGTGGCCTGGCTGCGGCTGCTGGTGAACCCCACCGACTCCATGGCCTTCGTGCGCATCGTCAATGTGCCCCCGCGGGGCATCGGCGCCACCACGGTGGGGCGCCTGCGCGACAAGGCCCAGGACGAAGGCGTGTCCATGCTCGAGGCCGCGCGCCGCACGGTGGCCGGAGGCTCTGGCCGGGCCGCCAAGGCCATCCGTGGCTTCCTCGAGCTCTACGACCGGCTGCACGAGGAGTCCCAGGACCTCGGCACCTCTCAGCTCATCATGCGCGCCGGGGAGACCACGGGCTACCTCGAGGCCCTGCGCGCCGAGGACACCACCGAAGCCCAGGACCGCATGGAGAACATCGAGGCCCTGGCCCGGGCGGCGCGGACCGCCGACGAGGCCCTGCCGGCCGACGCCGCGCCCGAAGAGCGGCTCCGCGGCTTCCTGGATCAGGCCACCCTGGCCTCGGCGGATCAGGACCTGCCGGACCACGACGGCCAGGTCACCCTGATGACCGTCCACCTGGCCAAGGGGCTCGAGTTTCCGGTGGTCTTCGTGGTGGGCCTGGTGGAGAAGGTCTTCCCCCATGTGCGCTCCCAGGAACGCCTCGAGGACATCGAGGAAGAGCGCCGCCTGGCCTACGTGGCCTTCACCCGGGCGCGGGAGCGGCTCTACCTGTGCCGGCCCCTGCGCCGCTGGGTGCGCGACGGCTCGGGCTGGTCCGGGGGCGGCATGTCCGCCGCTCGGCCGTCCCCCTTCATCGGCGAGCTGCCCCAGCGCCTGATCCAGCCCCTCGGCGGGCGGCCGGCCCACCGCGCGCGGCCAGCCCCACCCCCCGTGCCGGCGGCGTCGAAGAGCAAGCTCGATGCGCTGCTGGCTCAGGTGCGAGCGCGGGATGCCCGCAGCGCGCCGAGCGCCGCTCCTCCCAGCGGCGGCACGACCCTGGTCCCTGAATCACCTGACGCCTTCAGGCCCGGTGTGCAGGTTCGCCACCCGGCCTTCGGCGACGGCGAGGTGCGGCGGCTCGAGGGGCGCGGGCCCACGGCCAAGGTCGTGGTCTTCTTCCAACGCTTTGGAACCAAGAAGCTGCGTGTAAGAGAAGCGCGCCTCGAGGTGTTGGTCGACTGAACGCCCGCCTCGAGCGCTCGAATCGGCTCCCACACACAGTGCGTCAGCGGTCCCCCGCGGCTCGAACGCGTTGCGGACCGCTCCCTGGGCGTGGTAGCTTCGCTGCTCGAGGTCCACTCGGGAAGGTCCCAAGGATGATCGTCACCTGCGAGCGCTGTTCAGCGCGGTACAAGCTCGACGACAGCAAGATCAAGGGCCGCGGTGCGCGCATCACCTGCCCCAAGTGCCAGCACGTCTTCGTCGTCTACAACAAGGCCCACGCCGACGCCCCCGCCGAGGCGGCCGAGGACGACGAGGCCGCGTCGGGCGACGAAGAGTCCGATGCCGGCTCCAGCAATCCGCTGGCCCAGGATCCGGACGCCGAGTCCGGGCTGGTGGGCACCGGAAAGCGGGCGGATCAGCTCGACTTCCGCAAGGTGGGCATCTCCACCTGGAAGGTGAAGGTCAAGATCGGCCTGGTCTACGACTTCTCCGACATCGGCACCCTGCGCAAGTACATCCAGGATCGGCGCGTCACCGAAGACGACGTCATCTCCCACGACGGCAACGACTGGGTCCGCATCGGCGACATCCCCGATCTCGACGCCTACTTCGTCCAGGTCTACGAGGAGCTCGAGGACCAGTTGACCGGCGGCGGTGGCGAAGATCCCGAAGCCGACACCGGCGAGCCCTTCGAGGACGACGGCCCCACCATGGTCGTCGGCATGGGCAGCCTGCGCTCGAACATCTCCACCGGCGTGTTCCAGCGGCCCGGCGCCAAGGCCGGCCAGCCCGCCCCCACCAAGCCCCTCCCCAGCAGCGGACAGCCTCGCCCCAGCGGCAACCCGGCCGGCTCCGGTGACAACCGCTTCGTCGATCCCTTCGAGAGCCTCAAGGAGCGCCAGCGCGATCGTATGCGCGCCAAGCGGCGCGACGGCGCCGTGGGCACCGGCTCCCACCGCAAGAACGGCAAGGGCAAGGGCAAGGGCAAGGACGCTGGCGGCGGCAGCCGCGCCAACCTGTTCCTCATCGCCGCGGCCCTCATGGGCGTGCTCGCGGTGGTCTGGTGGTTCTTCATCCGGCAGCCGGTACAGCCCGTGGACCCCAACCCGACGGGGCCGAACACGGTGGCTGTGCCCGAGCAGCCTGGCACCAGCGCGGAAGACGACCGCAAGCGCCTGCTCCGCGAGCTCGAAGAGAAGATGCGCCAGGAAGGCGACCGCCCGGATCTCACGGCCCCGGTCGAAGAGCCCATCGAGCCGGTCGAGATCATCACCCCAGAGCGTCGTCGCGAGATGTGCAAGGCCGGCGAGCTGCCGCCTTCGTCCTGCGTGGGCGCCAGCCAGACCGACCCGGACCTCCGGGATCGCCCGCCGACGCCGACCGGCACGGCCACCACAGCTGCCGATCACGCCAGCGCGGCCAAGACCGCGGCTGCTCAGCGCAACTGGTCCATGGCCATCACCGGCTTCTCGAAGGCCCTGCAGATGGAGCCCCGCAACGGCACCTACCGCTGGGGGCTGGCCGAGGCCTGCTACCGGGGTGGCCAGCTCGAGCGCGCCCAGGGCGAGTTCCAGACCTTGCTGGCCGCTGGCAACAACCGGGCCACCAAGTACCTGGGCCTCATCGCCGATCAGTTCGGTGACTCCGCGGGTGCCGTGGACTACCTCCGCCAATACGACGGCGCCTACAGCGGTGACCCCGAGGTCCAGCAGAAGCTCCAGGAGCTCACAGGAGGCTAGGGTGCTCCTGGTCTGCAGCGCCTGCAACGGGCAGCATGAGCTGGACGAGCAGCAGCTCGCCGATCTCGAGACCGATCTCGAGGGGCGGTACCGCTGCCCCCGCTGCAACGCCCACAGCACCCGGGTGCTGGCTTCGGTGCCGGGTGCGTCGCCCGACATGCCGCTGGTGCCCCCGCTGCAGGACCTGGGGGAGCCCCAGGACGACGGCTGGGCTGGCCGGCCGCTGCGGCTGCGCCGGGGGGACAAGGAGTTCGAGATCCGGGACCTGGATCGCCTCCGCCGGCTGGTGGTGGAGCGCCGGGCTGCGGGCACGGATCTCGTCTCGGCCGACGGCGTGCGCTGGGTACCCCTCGAGAGCATCCCGGCCCTCGAGCCCTACCTCAGGGTGGTGCGCTTCCTCGACAGCAAGCCGCGGACCGGCGGCGGTGGCGGGGTGTTGGTGGAGGCCAGCTCCGCCGAGGACGGCTGGGGCGATCCAGCTCACGACGGCGAGGATCGGGAGCCATAGGCGGCCACGGACGGGATACTGGATCGCACCACGATCTCCCGGACGAGGAGCCCCCATGAGCGAAGAGAACAAGTACTTCGAGAAGCTCGAGGCCGAGAAGCGGGCCCGCATGAAGGCCGAGCTCGAGGAACAGAAGAAGGCCGAGGCTCTGACCAAGCGCAAGGAGCTGCACTGGCTCAAGTGCGGCAAGTGCGGCGCCGACATGGACACCGTCATCTTCCGCGGCGTCGAGATCGAGATCTGCCCCGACTGCGGCGCGGTGCTGTTGGACCAGGGCGAGCTCGAGCAGCTGGCCGGCGCCGACCAGAGCGGGATCTTCAGCCACCTGAAGGGGTTGTTCAAACACTAGGAGCTGTCAGTCATCAGCCGTCAGCTGTCAGCTTCCTTGGTGGCGGGGATGGACGTGTCGCTTGCCCGGGGCCGGGCGTTGTCCGGATCGGGAGTCGGCAGCGTGCGGAGCTGCGGGACCGAGCTGAGAGCTGAGAGCTGACAGCTGACAGCTCGTCTACGCCTGACGACGTCAGGCGTAGACGTTGACCTCGTCGGTCATGGCGAGCACCTCGTCGAAGGTGGTCTCGCCCAGGGCCATCTTCTTGATGGCGTACTCGCGCAGGGTCATCATCCCGTCGTTGAGCGCTTCCTTCTTGATCTCGACCGAGGGGGCCTTGTCGGCCACCAGCCGGGCGATGCGCGGGGTGATGGGCAGGACCTCGAACACGCCGGTGCGGCCCTGGTAGCCGGTGCCGCGGCACTTGATGCAGCCGGCGCCGCGGCGGACCCGCAGCTTGCGACCCCGGGCGCCGCCGATGCGCAGCGAGAGGACCTGGTCCTCGGTGAGCACCTCGTCGATGGCGCAGCTGGGGCAGATGCGGCGCACCAGGCGCTGGGCGATGACGCCCTGCAGGGTGGAGGCGATCAGGAAGGGGTAGATGTCGAGGTCGAGCAGGCGGGTGACCGCCGAGGCCGCGTCGTTGGTGTGCAGGGTGGAGAGCACCAGGTGGCCGGTCAGCGCGGCCTGGATGGCGTTCTCGGCGGTCTCCGGGTCGCGGATCTCACCCACCATCACCACGTCGGGGTCCTGGCGCAGGACCGTGCGCAGGGCCGAGGCGAAGGTGAAGCCGATCTTGGGCTGCACCGGGAACTGGTTGAACTCCTCCTGCACGATCTCGATGGGGTCTTCCAGCGTGCAGATGTTGATGCGGGGGGAGTTGATGTGGTGCAGCGCGGTGTAGAGCGTGGTGGTCTTACCGCTGCCGGTGGGGCCGGTGACCAGGACCATGCCCGACTTGGTGGTGAGCATGCGCTCGAACAGCAGCCGCTCGCGCTGGAACAGGCCCATGGAGTCCACGTTCTTGACGTAGATGCCCGGGTCGAAGATGCGCATGACCACCTTCTCGCCGAAGGCGGTGGGCACGGTGGAGACACGCATCTCCACCTCGTCCTGGCCGTGGTGGGTCTTGAAGCGGCCGTCCTGGGGGCGCCGGCGCTCCGCGATGTCCATCCGGGCCAGCATCTTGACCCGGCTGACCATGGCCGGGTGCACCAGCTTGGGCAGGCGGTGGATGCGGTGCAGCACGCCGTCGATGCGCATGCGCACCAGCGCTTCTTCGCGCTTGGGCTCGATGTGGATGTCCGAGGCCCGGTTCTCGAAGGCGTAGTTGAGCAGGTACCAGACCGCCTGGACCACCGGCTGGTCGGTGGCGTCCAGCTCGGCCGCACCCTTCATGCGGTACAGCTGCTCGAGGTTGCCCAGGTCCGGCAGGTCCGAGCGGAACTCTTCCTCGGCCGCGCGCATGGAGCGGCGGAAGCCGTGGAACTCGACGATGACCTGCAGCACCTCGGACTTGGTGGCCACCACCGGCGAGACCGGCTTGTTCTTGAAGCGCGCGATGGAGTCGAGCAGCTCCTGGTCCCACGGATCGGCCACCGCCAGGGTCAGCAGATCCGGGGTGTCCTCGAGGGCGATGACCAGGTGGCGCTCGGCGAAGGGGCCGCCGAAGGTCTCGGTGACCAGCTTGTAGTTCAGCGACAGGGGGTCCAGGTGCACGAAGGGCATCTGGCGGGCTTCGGCCACCACGCGGGTGATGACTTCCTCGTCCACGATCTCGTCGGGCTTGTCGGAGCGGTGGAAGCGGAAGGAGGCCACCAGCTCGATCTCGTGGACCCGGTAGTTGACCCGCTGGCGGCCCAGCAGGCGGCGCAGCTCGGCCCGCTTGTCCAGCAGGATGTGCCGGGCCTGCTCGCGGCCGCGGTTGAGCACGTCCTTGCGCTGGCCCTGGTGGACCACACCCTTGGCGACGAGCAGGTCGAGGATCTCGGCGAGGCGTTGTTCGTTGATCACGGTGCTGACTCCGGGATCAGCATATCCGGAAGCGCGGTGCTGGGGTGGACGCTGGTGGCGTCACTCCTGGCGACCCACCGCGACGGACAGGTCCCAGGCGGCGCCATCGGCTCCGACGACGGTGGGCTCTCCGAGCGTCGCGGCCACGGTGAGGTGGTGGGGCGCGGCGACGGCGAGGACGGTGACGCCGTGCTCGAGCAGGGGGGTGATGTCGACGCTCGGGGGCGGGGGCAGGGCCGGGTCGCGGCCGATGGCGGCGAGCCAGCCGCCGGTGGGGGTGCGGGGGAGCCAGGTGGGGGCACCGGGGCGGTTGGGGTTGAGGGTGATGGCGCGGCCGTGGGCGCGCTGGTCGAGCAGCGGGCGCTGGGGGGAGAGGCCGGGGCCGCCGGCGGGCAGCCAGAGCAGCATCCCGGGCTCGAGCTCCTCCAGCTCGTGGAGGACATCGGGAGCCTCCGCCGAGGCGACGGGCAGGGGCCAGGGCACCGGGGCGAGCACGGCGTAGTCCAGGGCCACCAGCAGCAGGGCCGCGGGCAGGGCCCAGCCCGGTTTCAGCCGCGCGCCCATGCGGCGGGCGCCCAGGGCCGCCAGGGCCGCCAGGGCCACCTGCCCGAGCAGGAACAGGCGGGCGTGGTGGTTGAGCAGCTCACCGCCGGGCAGCCAGTCGATGGCGTGGGCCACGGGGTTGGGCAGCGCGGTCGCGGAGCCGAGCAGGTGCAGCCGTTCACCGGGGGCGACGAGCAGGGCGGCCAGCAGCAGCCACCACCAGCGGCTGCGGCCGGCCAGCAGGGCCAGGGCCAGCACCGCCAGCCCGATGTAGGTGGGGTGCAGGCGGATCACGGCGTCTATGGGCAGATCGACGGCGCCGGGGGTGATGAACGACAGCAGGTCGGCCTGTCCCCACGGGTTGAGCTGCCACAGGGGTTCGGCGCCCCCCATGTGCGCCCCGCTGCGGTGCCCGGCGCCGGTGAGGGCCCGCGCCCCCTGGGACAGCAGGGGCGGCAGGGCCAGCAGCGCCGCGATGACGCCGGCTACCAGCCAGCGCGACCAGGTCCTGGGCGCCCGGATCAGGTGCACGCCCCCCGCCACCACGGCGGTGACGGCTCCGAGCCACGCCAGATACGGCCCGCACCAGGCCAGGGCCCCGAGGCAAGCGCCCGCGGCCACAGCCCAGCGCCAGCCGGGGCCATCGTGGAGCTGCCCCCCTCCCCCGGCCCCTCCCCCCGGAGGGGAGAGGGGGGAGACGGGGTTGGGCATGACCACCAACCCCACCGCCACCGCCAGCAACCCGACGGCCAGGTCCTCCGAGAGCCCCGACAGCAGGCTGCCGGTGAACACGGGCCCCATGGCCAGCACCAGCCCACCCACCGGGCCCGAACCGCCGACGCGACGAGCGAGCCACCAGCCGCCGGCGAAAGCCCCCAGGATGCCGGCGATGGCGAGCAGGTTCCAGGCCAGCACCGGGCCTGCGACGCGGCTGATGATCGCGCCGATGGTGGCCAGCAGCGGGTCGATGACCGGCCAGCTCGCCGTGCCCGTGGCCAGATCGGTGCCGGCGGGCCAGGCGGGCAGGGCTTCGCCGTGCCACCACCAGGTCCAGGCGTGGCCCCAGACCTCGGCCCCGCGCCAGGCGAGCAGGGGCTCGGGCCCTGCGAGGCACAGGGGCAGCAGCGCGGCCAGCAGCAGGCCCGCGGCGAGGCCCGGCAGCAGCCAAGGGCGGCTCGGGTGCTGCTGGGGTGGAGGCGGGGGAGGGGACATCCGGCGGCCATGGTATCGTGCGCCGGCTCCCCGGAATAGAGCTGCCCCATGACCCAGGCGTCGCAACGAGCCCCCGTGGCCGCCCGCTGGTGGTGGCTGGCCGCCCTCGCGGTGAGCGTGGCGTTCGCGCTGATGGCCACATGGCCTGTGTGGTCCAGCCCGGGGCAGGGGATGCTCTGCGGGGTGATGCATCCCGACTGCGCGGGCAACCAGTGGCTGCTGGTCTGGGTGGCCGAGCAGCTCGCGGGGCTCGACGGCCTGCTGCACAACGATCGCTACTACCACCCCATCGGCGACGCGCCCTTCCTGGCCGGCAACGGCGGCGAGGGGCTGCTCTACCTGCCCTTCCACCTGCTGCTGGGCTGGCCCACCGGGGCCAACCTGTTCCTGATCCTGGTGTTGGTGGGCAACGGGCTGGCGGCCTGCTGGCTGGCCCGGGGCGCGGGCGCGGCCTGGCCCGGAGCCCTGCTGGCGGGGGCGGCCCTCGGCACGGGCCCCTACGTGTTGCGGGAGCTGGGAGCGGGGCGCTTCAGCCAGGCGGATCTGATCTGGCTGCTCGTCTTCGCGGGCGCCTGGCTGCGCTTCCTGCGGCGGCCTCGGCTGCGCTGGGCCCTGATCGCCGGCGCGAGCCTGGCGGTGGCCTCGGCGCTGTACTGGTACCACGGCGTCTTCGGGGTGCTGGCGGGGGGTGTGCTGGCGGCGGTGGCTGGCCTCGGCGCCCTGCGGCGCGGCGCGCGTCCCGCGGAGCTGCCCTGGCGGCCCTGGCTGGCCTTCGCGGGCAGCTTCCTGCTGCTCGTGGCGGGCCCGCTGGCCTGGTATCTGGCCCACTGGGACGCCCTGCCCGGCACCGGAGAGGAGATCTTCCCCCACCCCGAGGCCGTCAAGGACAGCATGGACCTGGCCGTACCGTTCCTGCTGCGCGGGGGGCGCTTCATCGGCCAGGCCCTGCCGGCCACGGTGGTGCTGCTGGCCGTCGTGCAGCTGGTGAAGCTGCTCGCAGGACGCAGCGACCGGCCCTGGCTCGACCTCGGGCTGCTGGTCTGCTGGCTGGTCTTCCTGCTGCTGGCCATGGGGCCCGCCCTGTCCGTCGGCGGCCTCTCGCCCTTCGAGCTGGTCTACGGCCTGGCCGCGCCCCTGCGACGCTTCTGGTGGCCGTCGAGGCATGTGGTCATCTGCAACCTGGCCCTGTGTCTGCTGGCGGCCCGGGCGCTGCCGGCGCTGCCCCGTCGCTGGATGAGCGCCGGCGCCGCGCTGCTGCTCGTGGGCTCGGTGCCCCTGCTGCTGCGGCTGCAGGGCCCGGGCACCCGCGCCCACAGCACCGCGCTGGCCTGGCCGCCGGCGCTGTATGGCGAGCTGGCCGAGCAGCCGGGTGAGGTCATGCTCGATCTCCCCCTGTCCCCGCGGGTGGCCCTGAGCCAGAAGCCGCTCATCTACCAATTGGCCCACGGCAAGACCCTGTTGGCCGGCCACGGCCTGTGGGTGGAGCGGGTGCGGCCCCCTGGTTGGGACGCGTTCGTCGCCGACAACAGCTTCCTGGCGGGGCTGCAGCAGGTCGAGGACGGCAGCCTCGAGGGGGATCTGGTCTTCGAGTCGGCGGATCTCGAGGCGGCGCGGGCCGGTGGGCTCGATCTCATCGTGCTCAACCGCGAGCACTACCCCCTGGGGCTGGCTGATGCCGTGCAGCGCCAGCACGCCGTGCTCAGCGCCCTGTTCGGCGAGCCCGTGGCGCAGGTCGACGGCGCCTGGGCCTGGCGCACCGACACCTGGACGGGCCTGACCGTCGTCCCCCTCGAGCCGTGGACCCTGCCCCGGGGCGCGGCCCTGCGGGACGGCTCGGTGCCCATCGACATGCGCACTCCCCCGAGCCTGACCTTCGATCCGATGCGGTGACCCCGCGGAGTGCGGGTGCGGGTGCTACCATCACGCCATGGACAGACATCTCGTCGTGTTGGCGCTGCTGGTTGGCTGTGGGGTGGAGAGCGAGCCCGACTCGACGCCTCCCGCCGACACGAGCCCTGTCCGGGACACGGGGGCGCCCATCGACGACATCGCGCCGACCGTCACCTGGGAGGGGGACAACGACCTGCGGTTCGGGGCCTCGCTGGCCTCAGGGCCGGGGGCCCGCTTGGTGATCGGCGGTCCGGGCACCGGGAGCGAGAACTGGGAGGCGCAGCCTGTGGGGTTCTCGGAGACCTACGTGTTGAACTCGATCACCGAGGAAAGGAGCGGTTGCACAGTGGCGTTGCTGCACGGGTCCTTCGACCCCGGGTGGGGCGTTGGACTCAACAGCCTGCTCGGGACCGAGGTGCTGCTGCCGGGGGACGTCACCGGCGACGGCGAGCCCGATCTGCTGGCCTTCACGGCCCCCGGTGACCCGGATCTCGCAGAGCCCGCGTACCTGCTCCCGGGTCCGTTGCTGGGCAACCACTACGTCACGGACCCGGACGTGTTGCCCGTGGCGGGACCGGATGGCTGGTCGGGCGCACATTGTGGGGACCTGGACGGGAACGGCGTCGATGAGCTGTGCCTCTCGAGCGGCGTGGTCTTCGGTCCGGTGGGGGACGCGCCGGAGCCGACCTTGACCTGGAGCGGTGCCGACGGCGAGGGCCTGCGGATCGCCGCTGCGGATCTCGACGCCGACGGGGTGAGCGAGCTGCTGCTGGCCGACCCTGGCTCGTCGGCGCTGCATCGTCTCTCGTCCTTTCCGTCGGGAGATGTCGAGCTGGCAGCGGCGGCCGAGGCCAGCTGGACCGCGTCAGCGGGCCAGCCCCGGGCCATCGAGGCGGGGGTCGATCTCGACGGTGATGGCCGCGGTGACATCGCGCTCGCCTGGGATGACGGGGCCTCGACCAGCGTCTACGCGGTCGCGGGCATCGACGGGGGTACGCTCGACGACGCTGCCACCACGGTGCTGCTCCCTGCGTCCACCATCACCGTGGGCGATCTGGACGGAGACGGTGTCGGGGAGATCGCCATCGGTGGAGAAGGCTCGGTCTGGGTCTACGGCGGCCCGCTGGAGCCGGGCGTGATCGAGGCCGGCGATGCCCGCACCCACCTGATCGGCCCCCAGCACCCCGACGACGGCTTCGGCGCGGCCCTGCACGCGTTCGACTGCCGCGACGGCGGTCGCCAGGACCTCGCCATCGGTGCGCCGGATGTGCGCAGCGGCGGCCACTCCCTGACCGCCGGCGAGGTCTACATCTTCTCCGGATTGAGCCTGTAGTCGGCCACACAGCGATGGCACCCTCCCACCTGGAGGGCGAGAGAGGAAGGCACGATCCCGATGTCGTGTTTTCGTCGCGTCGTCTACGCCTCGGCGGGATCCCGATCCCCCTCCAACCTGGCTTCTCCACCCTGGAACACTCCTTGCATACCCCTCTCGCGTCGCCACCACGCGGAGCCGTCCCATGTCGCTGGTCCTCGCCCTCATCGCTTTGCTCGTTGCTCCGGCCCAGGCCCAGTCCGTGGAGTTCGACTTCGTCGGGCAGCCTGACTGCGTGGAGCTGAGCTACACCGGCGAGCACACCCGCCTGGTCAACGGCTGCGCGGCCGCGCTGCTCGTGGACCAGAGCGTACATGCGGCCGGCCTGGTGATGCCGGGAGCGACGGTCGAGGTCCGGGACCTCTCGGCCTTCACCATCGGGATGGAGGGCCTGCTCTTCCGGGCGGTGGCCCACGTGGTGGAACCGGTGCCGACGCCCGCCACGGCCGTCGCCGACGCGGCCCCGGGGGACACCGGCGAGTAGTCTGGACCGGCCCGCGCCGTACTCGCGAGGCTGCGGCCAGCCCCCGGCGTTCGGCGCGCTATCCGCGCCCTACTCGCGAGGCTGCGGCCAGCCCCCGGCGTTCGGCGCGCTATCCGCGCCGTACTCGCGAGGCTGGGCTCACCCCCCGCACTCCACCTCTTCCACCCGCACCATCCCCGCGAACCCGTGCTCCCCGGGGAGCCTCCCCAGCACCCAGACGTCGAAGGCGTGCCCGAGCTGGATGGCCTCGAGCTCGGCGCCCTCGACCACCTGCCAGTCGCTGGCCTCGGGTTCCTCGACGTAGGGCACCGGCAGGAACACGTCGGCCGCCTGGGAGACGGTGACGCAGCGGCTCAGGGGCAGGTGGCTGATGGTCTCCGCCCGATCCCCCGGCCAACCCGTGCCGCAGCAGGCCAGGTCCACCGGCTCGCCGCCCACGGCGTGCAGGGCCAGGCCCTCGGCGTCCATCAGCAGCTCCACCTCGACCCCGGCGTGGGTGCTGGTCCAGCGTCCCGGCGACCGGCGCGCCATGTCCAGCAGGCATGCACACTCCTGGCCGCCGCCGTCGAACAGGGCGTTGTAGTTGACCACCAGCCGGTCCTCGTGGGCCGCGGCCACCAGGGTCATGGTCTCGTGACCCCAGGTGCCAGTGGGGTCGATCTCCGAGGCTGGATCGCCACCACAGCCGCGGCAGGCGGCCAGGAGGAGGCAGAGGGCGGGGGGGAGGCGGGGCACGGCACCACCGTAATCCACCGCGACGTTGGGAGGTGCGCGCCCCGGGCGTCGGATTGGCCCTGTGGGCCAACCGGCGCTGCCGCACCTTCCTCCGGCGCAAACAGTCCACCGGACTGTTTGCCCCCGCCACCGAGGAAGCTGATAGCTGACAGCTGACAGCCGACAGCTCGGAAAAACCATGAACGTCTACGACAAGCTCAGCGATCCCATCGCGTTCACCGTCTTCGTCGTCACCCTGCTGTTCCCCATCTTCGTGGGGCTGTGGGCCATGGGACGCACCAAGGACCAGGGTGACTTCTTCCTGGGCGGCCGCGCCATGGGCCGCTTCACCGTGGCCCTGAGCGCGGTGAGCTCGGGGCGCTCGTCGTGGCTGGTGCTGGGCCTGTCGGGCATGGCCTGGACCATGGGTCTGGGCGCGGTGTGGGCCATCGTCGGGTACATCGCGGTCGAGGCGCTGCAGTTCGTGACCATCGGCAAGCGGCTGCGGCGGGCCACCCAGGAGCAGGGCTCCATCACCCTGCTGGACTACTTCGAGGCCCGCTTCGGGGACCGCTCGCATCTGCTGCGGCTGGTGGGGGCGGCCATCATCGGCGTGTTCATCACCGCCTACGTGGCGGCGCAGTTCAACGCCGGCGCCAAGACCCTGACCACGGCCCTCGAGATCCCCCTGTGGCTCTCCCTGCTGGCCTCCGGCGCCCTGATCCTGGTCTACATGGTGCTCGGCGGGTTCGTGGCGGTGGCCTACAACGACGTGATCCGCGCGCTCATCATGCTCATGGGCCTGCTGGTGCTGCCCGCCGTGGCCTTCGTGGAGATCGGGGGCTGGGGGGATCTGTCCAGCATCCTGGGGCGGGCCTCGCCGGACCACCTGAGCTTCACCGCCATCGGCCTGGGGGCCATGATCGGCTTCGCCGGCATCGGCCTGGGCTCCCCGGGCCAGCCCCACATCGTGGTGCGCTACATGTCCATCGACGACGAGCGCAACCTCACGGCTTCGGCCATCATCGGCACCTTCTGGAACGTGGTGCTGGGGCTGGGCGCCATCTGCATCGGCCTGGTGGGCCGCGCGCTGGTGCCCGAGGCCTCGGGGCTGCCCAACGAAGACCCGGAGATGATCTACCTGGTGCTCTCGTCGGCCCACTTCGGACCGATCCTCTACGGCCTGCTGGTGGGCGGGGTCTTCGCGGCCATCCTCTCCACCGCCGACTCCCAGCTGCTGGTGGTCGCCAGCACCGTGGTCCGCGATCTCTGGGGCCAGGTGATCAAGGCCGGTCAGGAGCTGGACCCCAAGCAGGAGCTGTTCCTGTCACGGGTTGTGGTGGTGATCTCGGGCCTGGTGGCCATGGCCCTGGCCTACATCGCCAAGGACCTGGTGTTCTGGCTGGTGCTGTTCGCCTGGGGCGGGCTCGGCGCGGCGCTGGGGCCGGCGCTCATCCTGTCCCTGTACTGGAGAGGCACCTCACGCATCGGGGTGCTGGCGGGGATGCTCACGGGCACGGCGGTCACCATGGTCTGGAAGCTGTGGCTGAAGGCCCCCACCGGCCTTTACGAGCTGATCCCGGCCTTCTTCGGTGCCCTGGTGGTCATCGTCGTGGTGAGCCTGCTGGTGCCGGATCGGGGCGTGAAGGAAACGGCATAGGGGGCCTTCCTGGTGGGGTGAACGCAGGATAGAAGGCGCGCCCGGGACACCCCGGGTGCAGGCCCTCGCCACGGAGTTCTCCCCATGCGTGCTTGGACCGTCAAGGACAGCGCCGAGCTGTACAACATCCAGAACTGGGGTGCGGACTACTTCCGCGTCAACGATCAGGGCCACATCGAGGTCACCCCCGGCGGGCCCAAGACCAGCGGCATCGATCTCAAGCTGCTGGTGGACGACCTCGAGGCCCGGGGCATCCAGCTGCCCATCCTGCTGCGTTTCCCGGGCATCCTGCGCTCCCGGGTGGACACCCTCCGGGACGCCTTCTCGAAGGCCATCGGAGAGTACGAATACGACGGCCACTACAACCCGGTCTACCCCATCAAGGTCAACCAGCAGCGCCACCTGGTGGGCGAGCTGGTGCGCTACGCCGAGCCGCTGGGCATGGGGCTCGAGGCCGGCAGCAAGCCGGAGCTGCTGGTGGTCATGGCGCTGCTCGAACGCCCTGGCTCCCTGGTGGTCTGCAACGGCTACAAGGACGAGGACTACCTGGAGGCCGCGCTGCTGGCCAAGAAGCTGGGCCACCGCACCATCATCGTCGTCGAGAAGTTCTCGGAGTTCGACGCGGTGCTCGAGGTGGCCGAGCGGCTGGACATCGAGCCCACCATCGGCGTGCGCATGCGCCCGAGCACCCGGGGCGCCGGGCGCTGGGAGGGCTCCACCGGCGACCGCTCCAAGTTCGGGCTGTCGGCCCAGGAGATCGTGGACGGCATCGACCTGCTGCGCGAGCGCGGGAAGCTGAGCTGTCTGGAGCTGCTGCACTTCCACATCGGCAGCCAGGTCTCGGCCATCCGGGCCTTCAAGTCGGTGCTGCGCGAGGCGGCCCGCCTGTATGTCGAGCTGCGCAAGCTCGGCGCCCCCATCACCATCGTGGACGTCGGCGGTGGCCTGGGCGTGGACTACGACGGCTCCCGCTCGAACTTCAGCTCGTCGGTGAACTACACCGTCAGCGAGTATGCCTCCGACGTCGTCGCTGCGCTGCAGAGCGCCGCGGACGAGCACGGGCAGCCCCATCCGGACATCGTCAGCGAGAGCGGGCGCGCCCTGGTGGCCCACTCGTCCATGCTGGTCTTCAACGTGCTGGGGGCGGCCTCCCCGCTGGCCGGGACCGACGAGACCATCACCATCGCCGATGACGAGTCCGATCTGTTCCACGACCTGGCCGCGGTGCGCGACTCGGTGTCCCGCAAGACCTTCCAGGAGGCCTGGCACGACGCCCTCGAGCTGCGCGAAGAGGCGCTGTCCCGCTTCGAGCTGGGGCTGCTCGACCTGCGCCAGCGCGCCCGCGCCGAGCGCATCTTCTGGCAGGCCCTGGCGCGGATCCTCAACGTCGTGCGCGGGCTGGACTATGTGCCCGATGAGCTCCGGGGGCTCGAGAAGCACCTGGCCGACGTCTACTACTGCAACTTCTCGGTGTTCCAGTCGGCGCCGGACATGTGGGCGGTGGGCCAGCTCTTCCCCCTGCTGCCCATCCACCGCCACCGGGAGAAGCCCACCCGCCGGGCGGTGCTGGCGGACATCACCTGCGACAGCGACGGCAAGGTCGACACCTTCATCGACCTGCGCGACGTCAAGGACGTCCTCGAGCTGCACACCCTGAACCGGGACCCCTACTACCTGGGGGTGTTCATGGTCGGCGCCTACCAGGAGATCCTGGGGGATCTGCACAACCTCTTCGGCGACACCAACGCCGTGCACGTCAGCCTGGACGAGGACGGCAGCTACACCATCGACACGGTGCTCGAGGGCGACACGGTCACCGAGGTGCTCGGCTACGTCGGCTACCAGCGCGGCGAGCTGGTCACGCGGGTGCGGCTGGCCTGCGAGAAGGCCCTGCGGCGCGGCGACCTGACCCTGCGGGACTCGAAGCGCCTGCTGCGCGCCTTCCGCAACGGGCTGGACGGCTACACCTACCTGGAGTAGCCGCGGTGCCTGGGTGGCCAGGGGCACCGTCCCCCCGAGCGGAGCGAGCGGGTTGACGGGCGTGGTAGCGCTGGCCACCGGCGCGCTCGGCCCTCCAAACAGTGCATTCTGGTATACTTCCGTCCCTTGTGGCTGCGGGCTGGCCGCCGCAGATGCTGGAGTGGATGAGGCATGGCGCGACCCCTTGTGTTGATCGTCGACGACGAGGACATCCAGCGCACGCACATGGCGGATCTGGCCCGCCAGGCCGGCTTCAAGACCGTGGAGGCCCCCAACGGGGTGGAAGCCCTCGAGGTCTTCCGCCACCTCGAGCCCCACATCGTGGTCACCGACTACCACATGCCCGGCATGGACGGTCGCGGCCTGGTGGCGCGGCTGCGGCGCCTGCGCAAGGGCTCGCGGGTGCCCATCATGGTCATCACCTCCGACGACCTGCGGCGCACCAAGATCCAGCTGCTGCAGGCCGGCGCGGACGACTTCCTGGTCAAGCCGGTGGACTCCCTCGAGTTCACCGCCCGGCTGATGGCCATGGCGCGGCGGGCGGCGCTGGTGGACGTGCTCGGCACTGTCACTGTCCAGCGCAACGAGGCCCTGCGCAGCCTGCAGGCCCGCACCCGGGAGCTCGAGAGCCTCACCATGGGCCTGGTGGCCGCCCTCGAGCGCGCCAGCACCCTCAACGACACCGACACCGGCAAGCACATCAACCGGGTCTCGGGCTACGCCGCCCACCTGGCGCGCGCCTGGGGCGCCGAGGACGAGTTCGTCCAGCAGGTCAAGCGCTACGCGGGCCTGCACGACATCGGCAAGGTGGGCATCCCGGACTCCATCCTCAAGAAGCCCGGCAGGCTCGAGGCCGCCGAGATCGAGCAGATGCGGACCCACACCCTCATCGGCGCCGAGCTGCTCCGTGAGGCCGGGCTGCCCACGCTGGCGGTGAACATCGCCCTGCACCACCACGAGCGCTGGGACGGCAAGGGCTATCCCCACGGGCGCGCGGGGGCGGACATCCCCCGGGAGGCCCGGCTGGTGGCCATCGCCGACGTGTTCGACGCCATGGTCACCCGGCGGGTCTACAAGGAGTCGATGTCGCTGTCCGACGCGGGGGCCGAGCTGCACCGGGTCGCTGGTAGCCAGCTCGATCCCGAGCTCGTGCTGCTCTTCGAGCGCGAGGAACAACACCTGCACGACATCTTCCACCAGTACGCCGACGACAGCATGGAAGTGGCCTCGTGGACGTGAGGACCCTGCAGGCCGGCGCGCGGCTGTCGGGCTGGAAGCTGGTCCGGGAGCTGGGGCGCGGAGCCTTCGGGGTGACCTGGGCGGCCGAGGACGAGAACGGCCGTCTGGCGGCGGTCAAGCTGCTCACCGACGTGCCGGGGGCCGAGCTGAGGGCCCTGTCCCGGGTGCACCACCCGGCGGTGGTGGGCGTGCTAGGCGGCGGTCGTCATCCGGTCCACCACATCGTCATGGAGTTCGTGCCCGGCCGCCCGTTGACCCACTTCCTGCGCTCGGGGGCCGCCCCCGAGGCGGTGGCCCTGGGGGTCGTCTCGGTGCTGTCGGATGCGCTGGCGTCCATCCACCAGGCCGGCATCACCCACGGCGACCTCAAGCCCGACAACGTGATCGTGGAGTCCATCCGCGACCAGCGCCTCAAGCTCGTGGACTTCGGCCTGGCCAGCACCCGCCACGGGGGCACCCTGGCCTACGCCGCGCCGGAGCGCATGGCGGGGCTGCCCAGCTCCCCGGCCTCGGACAACTACGCCCTGGGCATGGTGCTGTGGGAGATGGTGCACGGCTCGCTGCCCTTCCCCGAGCTCGACCGCAGCGAGGCCCTGCTCCAGCGCACCCGGCGCACCCCCGAGCCCCGTCGCGGTGGCCCGGTGGTCCGCGAGCTGCTCGAGGGGTTGCTGCAGGTCGAGCCCGCCAACCGACCCACCGCGGCCCACGTGGCCGATCGCCTGCAGCGCCAGGGCCTGCCGGCCCCTCCCGCCAACCTGGATCTGCTCCGGCGACGGGCGGGCTCGGTGCGGGTGCTCTCCCCCATGCTGGCCGATGTGCTGCGCACCTGGCTCGAGCACGGCGGTCACCTGGCCCTCGTCGGCGCTCCGGGCAGCGGCCGGACCCACGTGATCGAGCACCTGGCCCTCGAGACCCGGGCGCGGGGGCTCCCGGTCCTGCGCCTCGATGGCAGCGAGCGCCCCTGGGCCTCGGTGGAGCTGGCCCTGCACTGCTCGGCGCTGCCGGGCGGGCCGGTGGATCTCCCCGAGCACCCGGATCCCGATCGGCGCGCGGCGCTGGCGGCCCAGGCCCTCGTCGGGCGCTGCCCCGACGGCTTCGTGGTGCTGGTGGACGACCTGTCGGACCAGGACCACTCGGTGCACATGGTGCTCGAGGCTCTGGCCCGCAGCAGCCGGGTGCGCACCGCCGTCGCCGGGGTCCAGGCTCCGGCGTGGAGCACCGACCAATGCCTGCTCGAGCCCCTCGAGCTGGTGGGCATCCGCAAGCTGCTGCGGTCCATCTTCGGGCCCATCCGTGGAGGCCAGCGCCTGGCCGAGCAGCTCCACCAGTTGGCCGAGGGCCTGCCCAAGCCCACGGTGAGCTTCCTGCTGCTCGCCGCGGAGCGCGGCGCCCTGGTCTGGCGAGCCCAGCGCTGGCACCTCGATCCGGAGCGCATGACCGGGCTGATCGCCGAAGGCCTCCCCTCCCTCGAGCGCCAGGTGGATCTGTCCCCCGAGGCCCGGCAGGTGGGTGGCGCCCTGGCGCTGCTCGAGGTGCCGGTGAGCGTGGACTCGCTGGTCCCCCTGGTGGATCTGCCCGACGAGCGGGTGCGCCTGGCCCTCAACGAGCTGGTGGACAAGGGCATGGTGCGCCTGCAGGCGCGGCTGGCCTGCTGCCGTGGCGCGGTGTCGGCCCAGATCCTCGCCCGCGGGGTCGCCTCGCCCGAGGATCTGCATCGCCGCGTGGTCGCGGCCATGGCGCGAGCCCATGACCCGGATCTCGTGCGCCTGGGCTGGCACCTGGTGGGTGCGGGAGACCGCCGCCGCATCGAGAGCATGGGCGCGGATGTCATCCTCGCGGCGTTGGCGCGCGATGGTCAAGAGGCCGCGCGCCTGGCTGACGAGATGTGGGGTATCACCGAGTACCCGGCTCTCGTGGCGCCGCGCATGCGGGCGCTGTCCCGGGCGGGGCAAGCCCCCGAGGCCCGGGCGCTGGGCGAGGACTTCCTGACGAGCCGCGTGCCGCTGCCGGAGGACGTGCCGGTCCTGGTCGAGCTCGCGCGCAACTACGTGGACTTCGGTTCCATGGACGACAAGGCGCTGCAGTGCGTGCAGCGCGCCCGCGCCATCCTCGAGCGGACGCAGCTGCCCGACGCCCTCATCCACGCCGAGGCCCAGGTCCACTTCAGGGCGGGGCGCCATGAGCAGGCGGAGCGAGCGGCCCGTTCGGTCGCGGACCGAGCCCCCCCCAGCGGGGTCACCGATCTGGATCGTTGGCTCGAGCTGCGGGTGGTCTGGGCTCAGGCCCTGCACGAGCTCGGAGAGCGCGACAGAGCGCTGCAGACCCTCGAGGATGTGCCCGAAGGCCTCGGCCGCGGTCGCGCCTCCCGGGCGCTGCTCGACGGTGCCCTCGGCCGCCTGCTCTGGCACGCCGGGCGACTCCGTGACGCCGTGGACGCCATGGACCGCGCCTCCCACGAGGACGCCGGGCTGGGAGCGCTGGACCGAGCGCGCCTGCTGAACAACACCGCGGGTGCCCGCCACATGCTGGGGGATCGCCCGGGGGCCTTGGCCACCTGGGAGCAGGCCCTGATCCTCTTCGAGCGGCTCGACGTGCCCATCGAGATGGTGCGGGTCCAGACCAACCTCTGCGTGGCATACCGCGAGGCGGCCCGCTGGGAGCGCGCCATCGAGGCGGGCCTGTGGGCCAACGGCCGCGCCCGGGAGCTGGGAGAGCCCCGCTACGAGGCCATGGCCGCCGGGAACCTCGGTGACGTATACCTGGCACAGGGGTCATGGAGCGAGGCTCAGCGCTGGTTCCGGCGGGCCGAGATCATCGCCGGCGAGCAGGACTACCGCGACGAGCTGGCCGAGCTGGCCCGGCGACGGGCCGAGCTGGGGGTGCTGCGCCGGGATCCCCGCGCCACCGCGCTGGCCGAGCACGCCGCCAAGACCGCCAACGAGTCGGACGCGCCGGTGGAGGCCGCCCGGGCCTGGGCCCTGCTGGCGTTCTGTCACGCCCGGGCGGGCCGGGCCGACGTCATCGACGGGGCCGTCGATCAGGCCATCACCCCGCTCAAGGTGGCGGGCGCCGGCGGAGAGCTGGCCGAAGCCCGGCTGTGGATCGCCGAGGCCTATCTGCTGGTCGGCCGCTCCGAAGATGCGCTGGGGGAGTGTACCCGCGCGCTGGTCTTCGCCGACGAGGTGGGCCACCTCGAGCTGCGCCGCCGGGCCGACACCCTGCTCGAGCGCGTCCGCAGCGTGCAGGGCACCAGCCTGCGGGCCGATCGCCTCGAGCGGCTGCTCGAGCTGGCCGTGGCCGTGGCCCAGGAGCGGGACCTGCAGCGCCTGTTCGACTCCATCGCCCGCGCCGCCCTCGATCTGCTCGACGCCGAGCGCGCCTTCGTCCTGATCAAGGCCGACGACGGGGAGCCAGAGCAGGTCTCGGCCGCCTTCGCCCAGGGCGCGGACACCGGCGCACCGTCCCGCTCCATCGTGCGCCGGGCCATCGACGACGGGCGCGAGGTGCTGGCCGCCGATCTCGGGGAGCGAGGCGAGCTGCGCGAGGTCACCAGCATCGTGGACCTGGACCTGCGCTCGGCCATGTGCGTGCCCCTGCTGGATGGCGAGCGGCGCCTGGGCGCCATCTACGTGGACAGCCGGGTCATCTCCCGCCAAGAGCTCGAGACCGCCGCGCGCCTGCTGCGGGCCCTGGCCGCCTACGGTGCGGTGGCCGCCGTCAACGCGGAGCACCTGCGCGAGGTGGCCGGCCGGCACGAGAAGGCCGCCGAGGTCGCCCACGACCTGCGCAGCCCGGCCTCGGCCATCCATGTCGTCATCTCGGGCCTCCTCGAACAGAAACCCGACGGCGACCCGGACCGCGAGCCCTTGCTGCGCGTCCTCGAGGCCGCCCAGCGCATCCGCTCCATGGCGGGCGGGATCCTCGAAGAGGTGCGCAAGGACGAGCGCCCCATCGATCTGTCGAGCCTGGTCGGCCGGGTGGTGGGGCTGCTGCGCCATGTGGCCGCCCAGCGCAATGTGCGCCTCGAGCTGGGAATCACCCCGGCCTTGTGGGTCGAGGGCGATCCCCAGGAGCTGTCTCGACTGGTGACCAACCTGGTCTCCAACGCCCTGAAGTACGCCCCGGTCGACAGCCGGGTGGGCTTGAGCCTCGGCCTGGACGGCCAGGATGTGCTCTGCACGGTGCGCGATCAGGGACCGGGTATCCCCAAGGGCATGGAGGCCTCCATCTTCGGGCGGGGCAAGCAGGCGCCGGGTGCGGCCAAGGGCCACGGCCTGGGGCTGTACATCTGCCAGCGCATCGTCAACGAGCACGGCGGCACCATCAGCGCCCGCAACCACCGCCGCGGGGGTGCCGTGATCACCTTCAGGCTGCCCCGGCGCGGGCGCGCCTGGGACAGCCTGCCGGCCGAGGAAGCGCTCGAGTAAGCGCGCCAGCTGCGCCGCTACAGCGGCTCGCTTCCGGCGCCGCTCGCGACCATCACGCCGCTGCCCGAGATGCCCTCGAAGCCGGCCAGGCCGCTGCCCTGCACCGCGGTGCCGATGCCGTAGCCTTCGGTGGTGGTCCAGCCGCCGTCATCCACCAGGACGCCGGTGTGGCCGCCCAGCACGCCGAGGGGGCTGGTGGCGATGCCGGTGCCGCCGAGCAGGATCGGGTCGTGCTGGAGGAACAGGGCCGGATCGTCGAAGCTCGGAGAGTGGGGGTCCAGCAGGTCCGGGGGCGTGAAGCCCAGGGGGCTGGTGGCGATGCCCACACCGCCGAGGGGGATGATCGTGATGGGCCGCAGCCCCAGGGGGCTGGTGGCGATGCCGGTGCCGTCGAAGATCAGGCGGGGCAGCGAGATCACGCCCAGGGGGCTGGTGGCGATGCCGGTGCCGTCGAGGTCGATGTCCACGGTGTCCATGGACACCCAGGGCTCGATGAACGGCGGCGTGGCGATGACGCCCAGGGGGCTGGTGGCGATGCCGGTGCCCAGGTTCGGGAAGACGTAGGCGTCCGCGGGGCTGTCCACGTCCGGGTAGTCCACGTCCCGGTCCCACTTGAGGCCCAAGGGGCTGGTGGCGATGCCGGTGCCGTCCAGGCCTGCCAGGATGATCTCGAGGCCGTCGGTGGCGAAGAAGGCCGAGCCGGGGTGGCTGATAGAGCCATCCACCACCACCGTGGGCACGCGGACAGACCAGGCCCAGGCGATGTCTTCGCCGTCGTTGGACTTGGCGACCGGGGCGATCGTGCTCTCGCATTGGCCGACGGTGGACGTGCTGCACTGGAAGGTTTCGGCGTAGCCGTCTTGATCGACCCACACGCCGTAGACCTCGGCGCCATCCACCAGCGCGCCAGCGCCGTCGAGCACGGTGACCCGCACCGTGGGCTCGAGCTCGGTGCCGCCGTCCTTCAGCCAGGGCATCATGGCGACATAGAACTGGTCGGCGGGGATGGCCGTGCCGTCCTGGATGGCTTTGATGCTGTCTTCGAGGTTCAATGCCCCGGTGCCGAGGCCGTCCACGATCTCGGCGGTCAGGTTCTTGGCTCCGTTCTGCAGGGCGGCGTAGACCTGGCCCTGGCTGGCGCCCTCCGCCAGCAGCACGGCCGCGGCGCCGCTGGACACCGCGGTGGCCTGGCTCGTTCCAGCGTAGAACCAGTAGCCGGTGGTCGAGGGGTCCTGGTAGGCGATCGTCTCGGCCAGGATGCCGTCGGGGTAGCCGTCCCCGTTGGCGTCGGCGTCGAGGTCACCGCCCGGTGCCGCGAAGTCGACCGAGGGGTCGCGGTTGCTGTAGTCCACTGGCTGCTGTCCGTCGCTGCCCTCGAGCGTCGTGGCTGCAACGGCGAAGACAGCGGGGTGGGCTGCCGGGAAGGTGGTGAAGCTCGAGCCGTCGTTGCCGGCCGCGGCGAGGAGCACGGCGCCGGCCTCGTCGGCGGCGATCAGCGCTTCGCTGAGGGCGGCGGAGGGGGTGTAGCCCTGGCCGAAGCTCAGGCTCATGTTGATGACGTCGGCGCCGTTGTCCACGGCGTGCCAGATGGCGTCCACCAGATCGGTCTCGATGCCGCAGTTGTCGGCGTCGAGGACCTTCAGCGGCATGATGCTGGTGCCCGGGGCGTAGCCGGGGACGGCTCCTTCGCAGGCGATCACGCAAGCGATGTGCGTGCCGTGTTGGTGGTCATCGTTGGCGTGTGCGTCCCCGTTGACGAAGTCCCAGGGCGCGACGAAGTCGATCCCGGCCAGGCCTGCGGCCTGGACGTAGGTCAGGCCGTCGTCGTTGTGTGCTTCGTAGGCAACGCCCGAGTCCAGGACCGCCACCACGATGTCGGTGGTGTCGGCTGGACCGATCTCGTACGCCTTGGTCGCGTCGCCTTGCCACTGCGTGGGCAGGCCGGTGCTGGCGCCGTACATCACGCCGATGGGGCCAGCGTCGATCACCCGCTCGTCGTCGAGCAGGTCCGCGCGCAGGGCCGCGAGGCTGGTGTCGGGCGGGACCAGCAGCGAGCCGTAGCCCGACGGGCCCGGCAGGCTGTCGACCCGCGCGCCGTGGTCTCGTGCCACGGCCAGCAGCGAGCTGCCGTCCTCCACGCGCAGCATCAGGCGGTCGCTCAGGTAGGCCTCTTGGGGGGAGTCGGTGGGGTAGCGGGGGGTGGGGTGGAGGGGGGAGACGGTGGGGAGAGCGTGGGGGGAGGTCGAGGCACTCGAGCGATGCGTGACGGTGGCGGTGGAGGAGGACGAGCTCGCGATCGACGAATCAGACTTCAGATCGGCTTCGGGGGTCCGAAGGAGCCACCAGGCCCCCAGGCTTCCCGCAGCAGCCAGTAGAAGAAGTTCCCGACGACGCATCGCACCCTCCTGGGCAGGCGGCCTGCAGACACGGAGCGCACCCCGCGTACGCGTGCGGCCAGCCTCAGTGCTCTTCGGCAGCCACTTTGCACACTTTAGGGGTGTTGACATTTACTTGACAACTTTCGGATAAAGTTTCTATGCGTACGGTCCGAAATGCTGCGGTTCGATCGGCTCTGAGCACGTTGCTGTGGGGCTTAGGAGGGCTTTAGACCAGCCGGTTCCTTGTTTTCCGCCTGGGCCGCACGTTCTCGAGCAGTGCCCGGCTCGCCCTATGCTGCGGGTCCTCGAACAGCTCATCCGTCGGCCTGTCCTCGACGATGCGCCCGGCCTCCATCACCGCCACCCGCTGGGCGAGGTGGCGGACCACGCCCAGGTCGTGGCTGATGAACAGGATGCCCAGGTCGCGCTCCCGCTGCAGCCGGCGCAGCAGGGCCAGCACCTGGGCCTGGACGCTGAGGTCCAGGGCGCTGGTGGGCTCGTCGCAGACCAGCAGCCGGGGCTCGAGGGCGATGGCCCGGGCGATGGCGATGCGCTGGCGCTGGCCTCCGGAGAACGCATCCGGCCGCCGGTCCATGGCGTCCCGGCCGATCCCCACGGCGTCCAGGGCCTCGGCCACCCGGTCGTTCACGGCGCTGCCCGCGGCCAGGCCGTGGACCTCGAGGGCCTCGCCTACGATGTCCCGCACGCGCTGGCGGGGGTTGAGGCTGGCCCAGGGGTCCTGGAACACGACCTGCATCCGGGGGCGCAGCCGGCGCAGCGCCGCGGCGTCCAGCGCGGTGATGTCCTGGCCCTCGAAGACCACCTGGCCCGCGTCGGGCTCGATCAAGCGCAGGGCGCAGAGCGCGGTGGTGCTCTTGCCGCAGCCGCTGGGGCCCACCAGGGCGGTGGTGGTGCCGGCGGCGAGCTCGAGGTCCACGTCCACCACGGCGTCCACGGCGTCCCGGCGGCCCAGCAGCCCCCGGCGGGCGCGGAAGCGCTTGCACAGCCCGCGCAGCTCCAGCAGGGGGCGATCAGTCACGGTGTGCCTCCGTGGCGATAGGGCAGGCCACGCGGTGGGCGCGGTCGAGATCGATGAGCTCCGGGCGCTGGCGCCCGCAGGCGGGCGTGGCGAGGGGGCAGCGAGGGTGGAAGGCGCAGCCGCCAGGGCGATCGCCGATGGAGGGCGGCTGGCCGGGGATGGGCTCATCGTTCGGAGGGGGGCCGTAGGGATCGACCCGGCAGGCGAGCAGGGCCCGGGTGTAGGGATGGCTCGGCGCCGCGAAGATCCGCTCCCGCGACCCCTGCTCGACGATCCGGCCTGCGTAGACCACGGCGACGCGCTGGGCGATGTGCTCCACCACACCCAGGTCGTGGCTCA
Organism: uncultured Enterobacterales bacterium; assembly: GCA_964481655.1. Classification (GTDB taxonomy): domain Bacteria; phylum Myxococcota_A; class UBA796; order UBA796; family JAFGLY01; genus CALDOK01. The sequence continues at coordinate 37,926 of CAYZVO010000061.1, forward strand.
CCAGCAGGATGGACAGCCCCAGCTCCCGGCGCAGCCCCTCCATGGTCTCGAGCAGGCCCGCCCGCAGGCTGGCGTCCAGGGCGGTGGTGGGCTCGTCCGCCAGCAGCAGCTCCGGCCCGCAGGCCAGGGCCATGGCCAGCATGACCCGCTGTCGCTGGCCGCCGCTGAGCTGGTGGGGGTAGGCGTGCAGCAGCGCGCGGCCGTCGGGCAGCCCGGCGAGCTCCACCATGCGCAGGACCTCGGTGTGCAGGGCGTCGCCGCGCAGGCCTCGGTGAGCCCGCAGGGGCTCGGCCACCTGGGTCGAGACCTTCAACACCGGGTTGAGGGCGGTGGCCGGTTCCTGGAACACCATGGCCAGCTCGCGCCCGCGGCGCGCCGCGGGGTTCAGGGCGGCACCACGCCATGACATCCGGCCGCCGACCCGGGCCTCGGGGGGCAGCAGGCCCATCACCGCCAGGGCCGTGGCGGTCTTGCCGCAGCCGCTCTCGCCCACCAGGGCCAGGACCTCGCCCGCTCCGATGCCGAGGCTAAGGCCGTCCACAGCCGCGCCCCAGCCACCATCGACCGGGCAGCGCCCCGTGAGGGCCTCGAGGACCAGGAGGGGGCCGGTTGTGTTCATTCAGCACCTCCAGCGCGGCGCGCGACGTCGCGCAGCCCGTCCCCTAGCAGGTTGAAGCCGGCCACAGCGCCGGTGATGGCCAGGCCGGGGAAGACGGTGAGCCACCAGGCGTCGAGCTCCCGCATCCCTTCGGCGATCATGTTGCCCCAGGTGGGGGTCGGCTGGGGGATCCCCAGGCCCAGGAAGGAGAGGGCGGCCTCGGCCAGGATGGTCGTGCCCACCAGCAGCGAGGCGTGGACGATCACCGGCGGGAGGGCGAAGGGCAGCACGTGGCGCAGCAGGATCCGCCCCCGTGGCAGGCCCATGGCCTTCGCCGCGGTGACCCAGCCCCGGTGGCGCAGGGACAGCACCTCGGTGCGCACGATGCGAGCCACCGGCATCCACCCGGTGAGGCCCAGCACCATGGCCACCAGCAGGAAGCGGCCCTCCTGGGCCCGGCTGGCCACCGCCAGCACCGCCAGCAGCAGCACCAGGCGCGGCAGCGCCAGGAACAGGTCGGTGAGCCAGGTGATGGCCCGGTCCACCGGGCCCCCCAGGAAGCCCGCCAGGGCACCCAGGGCGGTGCCCAGCCCGGCGGCCACGGCCACGGCCAGCAGCCCCAGGGGCAGGGAGACCCGCCCGCCGTGCAGCAGGCGGCTCAGGCAGTCGCGGCCCACGCCGTCGGTGCCCAGGGGGAAGCGCGCGCTGGGGTGGGCCAGGGCCGGTCCCAGCTGGACCTCCAGGGGGTCGTGGGGGGCGAGCCACGGCGCCAGCAGGGCCAGCAGGCCCAGGCCCAACACCAGGACCACCCCCAGCGCGGCCACCGGGTGGTGGCGCAACCAGTGGACCTGGGCCCGGGGGCTCACGAACGCTCCAGCCGGATGCGGGGGTCCAGGGCGGCGGCTTGCCGGGGATCGACCACGCCGCCGCAGACCACCACCAAGCCCGAGACCCAGAAACACCCCACCACCCCC
>CAYZVO010000062.1:0-39294 GCA_964481655.1 uncultured Enterobacterales bacterium
TCCGGATCCGGCGCGCCTGCCGGGAGCGCGTACGCGCTGCCGGCTGCCGATCCCGATCCCGCTAGCCGATCCCGCTACCCCCTCACGCCCAGCCCCTCTCCCCCGGCGGGGAGAGGACTCCCCACCATTTGTCAAGCTTCCTTGGCGGGGGTCGCGGGTGCCGACCGGAGCCGTGTGTGGTCGTAGAGGGTCCCATCCCGGAGCATGGCGCACGCCACGTTGAGCAGCCTGTCACCGAGGCCCCGTAGAGCCCTGCCATGCGTATGGCCCCGAGCTCGCAGGGCCGCGTACCTGTTCTTTGCCCAGGGATCGTGCTGGGTTGCCACCCGCGCCCAGTGGTAGACCGCGTTGCGCAGCCGCAGGTTGCAGGCCCTGCGCATGCCCACGCGACGCTTTCGCCCGCTGGCCCGGGTGATGGGGGCAACCCCTGCATGTGCCCTCAACGCGAGATAGTCTCGCTCTCCAAGGGGCCAGGCGGCCTCTGCAAGCATCGTGGCGGCGACGACATTCCCGACTCCCGGCAAGGACAGGAGAATCTCGGCGTCACGGTGCTTGCGCTGCTCAGGGGAGTCACCTTCGGTCGCCTCCTGGAGAGCTGCGTCGGCCGCGGCAGGAGCAGACATGGCCTCCAGCAAAGCAGCGATCTGCTTGTCCACCCGCTTCTTCTGCTGCTGGAGAAGACGCAGCCTGGGGATGATGAACCCGACGTGAGCGCTGGCGGCCTCGACGCTTCCCTCGGCGAGCACCAGGGGAGGCACGCGAAGCAGTTCGAGCACCTCGCTGGGCGTGATGCGTCGGATCCGGTTGCGTTTCAGCACCCTGCCAACCTGCGCCTTGCGCAGCTTGGCCACACGGGCTGGTGTGGGCGCCAGCTCGATGAGATCGAGCACCCAGGCCTCCGAGGGCGATGATGAGACCTGCAGCATCTGCGGGTAGTAGCGGTGCAGCAGATCGCACAGCCGGTTGCTCTCGCGGTTGAGCTCGCTTCTCAGCTCATCCGCGATGCGCACCAGCTCCCGCAACTGGATGACGTCCGGGTCATCCATGCGCACCTGCCGGAAGCAGTGCATGTCCGTGCGCAGGGAGTCGCCCAGTACGTAGGCATCCAGGCGGTCGTCCTTGGTGCCGGCCGGACTGTAGCGGTCTCGGAACCGGTCCAGCTGCTTGGGGTTGATCGCGTAGACTGGGAAGCCTCGTTCGACGAGGGTTTCAACGACTGTGCCCCTCGGAATCTCGATGGCGACGGCCACGCGTTCCGGAGCCCCACCGGCGAGCTGGTGGAGCCAGTCCGCGAAGGCCGCGATGGAAGGCCCGGCGTGCTCTACGGCCCGCTCCGCCTCGACGGTGGCGTCTGCGCCGACAACGCAGACCTGATGGCTGTCCTTGGCCCAATCCACACCCACGAAGAGCGTGGCGCTTCGTTTCATCTCTGCACCTCCCGGATTGATCGCGACCTGGCCGCAACGCCGTTCACCCCTGTACTGGCGCTCGTGGCGCAACTCCCCACTGGATGTCCGCTGCGGCCGTCCCTACCGGGGCGCTGGTCCTCTCCTGGCAACTCGAGGCGCGAGGGAGCATTTGGCGCTCCCAGAAGGGCGGCCGGATGTGTTGAACGTCGCTGGCGACGCGTGAGCATGAGGGCGATCCCGTAGCCATGAGTGGGGCGGGACGCCCGCGTCGCAGGCCGCGCAGCGGCCGCGGCTCCGGTCGGTACCCGCTCCCTCCTTGGTACAGGGGAGCAGCGGGGGGCCAGGATGGGCACAACCACCGGGCACAGCCCCGGATACCCGGCGTTCAACCTACCCCGCCCCCCTATGTGGAGTAATCCGGCTATCCAGCCGGATTACGGGCACAGTCAACCCCGAACGAAGTGAGCGGGTTGACGGGCACGGTCGCCGATGTCACCACCCCCACCGTCAGCCCCTCGGCCTCCGCCGACGGAGCTCAGCCCGAGAACGCCTCGAGCACGGCGACCGCGCTGGCCGAGAACACACCGCCATTGCCGTAGACCAGCGCTCGCTTGGCGCCCTCGATCTGGCGCCCTTCGGCCAGGCCCATCAGCTGGGCGAAGGCCTCGGTGATGTTGTACATGGCCGGCACCTCCCAGGGAGCGCCGAAGGCGAGCAGGCCGCCGTGGGTGTTCACGGGGAAGGACGCGGGGTCGTAGGGGCTCGAGGTGTGCTCGTACATCTCTTCGACCCAGCGGCCGCCGTTGCCCTTTTCGGTCACGCCGACGGCCTCCAGCGCCCGGATCAGGCAGATGGGATAGCAGTCGTACAGGCCGAAGAAGTCGATGTCCGCCGCGGTCAGGTTCGAGCGCCGATAGGCCGAGTGGCAGGCCTCTTCGCAGGAGAACATGTCCTCGTCGATCACCGGTGGGGGGTAGAGGGGGCCGGAGCTCTCTCCACCGCCCAGCACCCGGACGCCCCGCAGCGGCAGGCCATGCTCTTCGAGGAAGCGGTCCGATGCGACCAACAGCGCCGCGCCCCCATCAGCCCGGCGCGCGCACTCGAGCAGCGTGGTCGCCGGCGCGATCTGCGGGGACGCCAGGACCTTCTCCAGGGTGTGGGGCGTGCGGGTCAGCGCCAGGGGATGGCGGGCCGCTTGCCGGCTCATGAGGACGGCGCACATGGCCAGCTGCTCGCGGGTCACGCCGTAGGTCTCCATGTGCCAGCGCGCCAGCCGGTCGTAGGCGTGGGGGATGACCGGGCTCTCGAGCAAGCCGCCGGGATCGCGACAGGTCTGGTCGGCCCGCCTCAGGAACTCCTCCCTCGGCAGCGAGGAGACGGCATCCCCACCCACGACAGCGACGAGATCACAGACGTTCTGCTCGACCATGCGCGCCGCGATGATGAGGCCTGTGACCGGGCCGGCCCCCCCGGTGTCGATGGTCCGCACCAGCACGTCCTTCCGCGGGAGCAGGCCCGTCTGGGTGGCGAAGTAGTGGGCCTCCATGAAGTGGGGCTCCGCCAGGGACGGGATGGCGATCAGCCCATCGAGCTGACGGAGGGAGAGCCTGGCCTGCCCCAGCGCGAGCTCGAGCGCCCGGCGCATCAACGCTGTCGGGCGCTGGGTCAGCTTGCCGACCGAGGTCACGCCCGTTCCGATCAGGATGGCGCGGCGAGCGGGCTCGACAGTCTCTCCACCGTCTCCCGTCCATCGGCTCAGGGGAACGGGTCTGTCGGTATGGGAGGGCTCGGACATGGGGTACTCCTCGAAGCCGTGGAGAATAAGGCGTAGCGGCCGGGGTTCACAGTCCACAGCTCACGGGTCCGCGGGATCGCATCGAGGAACACGGCCTGGCCTTTCCCTCCCTCCCTCCCATGCCGAGCACCCACTGATCGGAAATTCCCCTCGCGAGCACTACTTCGGTGCACCCTCGCCCTGGGACGCCGATGTCGCTGCGCCTGACGATCCTGCTCGCCCTCGCCGCTTGCAGCCCCGAACCCGCCGACACGGCGGCCACCGAGGGCGAGCCCACCGGGCCACACGACACCGACGCCGATCTGGATCTGGCCAGCTGGTCCATCCTGCCGACCTCCCTCGATCTGGGAGAGACCCCGGTGGGGGAGCCGGTGGAGGCCCTGCTCACCATTGGCAACACGGGGTCTGTCGACCTGCACCTGCTCGACCCCGATGGCGGGGACGACGGCATCGAGCTGACCCTGGGTGGGGTCTCCCCGCTGCCGCCGGGGTCCAGCGCGACCATCGACCTGCTGTGGACACCCACCGCCTATGGGGCCCTGGACAGTGAGCTGTCCCTCTGGGTGGGTGCCTCGCCCGACGAGGCCGCGCTGGTGGAGGTGCCGGTCGAGGGCACGGCGCTTGGTGCCGTCCCGACCCTCTCGGTGTCCAGCTTCGACTTCGGCGAGATCGGGGTCGGCTGCGAGGAGGACCTGGAGGTCACCATCACCAACACGGGCAACGCCGACCTGCAGGTCGACGGGGTCAGGCTCGACAGCGCGGATGGGTATGCCATCTACGCCGCGACGGATCTGCCCTGGGTGCTGGGACCCTTCGAGAGCCGTGATCAGCGCGTGGAGTTCGAGGCCGAGACGATCGGGATGGTCACCAGCGCCCTGTGGTTCGAGACGGACGCCGGCACGGTCGGCACCGAGCTGAGCGCCACCGGCCTGGTCGATGAGGTGACGACCCTGAGCTTCGACATCGGCGAGCAGGTCGACTCCACGGCCATCTTCAACGTCAACCAGGCGGCCATCCCGGGGAACTACGCGGACCGCTACTCCGAGCTGCTGGAGGACGCCCTGCCCACCTTCTTCGAGACGCTGCTGTCCTACGACGCCGCCTTCCGGGTGGCGTTCGTGGTGGGCGTCGAGGGCAAGGTGGACGGCGAGGTCGCCTACATCGACGAGAGCTACACGGCCGAAGAGGCCACGGACCTGGTGCTCGGGATGCTCGAGCCGGGTCTGGACGCGGGGGACAACGACGCCAACTTCCGGACCCTGCTGGCCGCCATCGACGAGAACCAGGACTGGCTGTTCGAGGACGAGGGCTGGTCCGCCTCCCAGCTCAACCTCGTCGCGATCCAGAACGACCAGGAGCAGAGCGGCGGGAGCTGGAGCAGCTGGGTCTCCAAGGCCCAGGCCTACAAGTCCAATCCGGACCACGTCGTGTTCCACGCCATCGCCGGGCCGATCCCCTCGGGCTGCATGGGCGCCGACCCCTTCCGCAACTACGACCAGGCCGTGACCGCCACCGGCGGGGCGTTCGAGAGCGTCTGCTCCACGGACTGGACCAGCGTCATGGCCACGCTCGCCGTGGCCTGCCTGGACAACCCGCAGGGGACCTTCGCGCTGGAGGGCAAGCCGATCGAGGAGAGCATCGAGCTGTCCTACGACGGTGAGCTGCAGACCGAGGGCTGGTCCTTCGACGAGGAGAAGAACGCCGTGATCGTGGATGATGACGCGCTGCCCGCGTTCGGTTCGACGGTGGAGATCAGCTACTGGCACGCTGGGGACTGCGAGTAGATCCTCGACCCTGGGGTATTGTGTCGCGATGAAGTGGGCCTTCCCATCCGCGCGCACGCTCAGCTGGCTGGCCCTGGTGGCTGGCGTCGCCGCGATGGCGGTGACCGTCGCGCTGAACCCCCAGTTCCTGCACCGACCGGCCTCGGGCCCGGTGGACCTGATGCCGCTGTTGCTGGGGGCCAAGGCGCTCATCGCCGGGCTCAACCCCAACGATCCGGAGGTGCTGCAGGCCATCTACCGGAACAGCCCGGAGATCGAGGTCCCGGTCCACGGCTTCCACAGCTACTACCCGCCGACGGCGTCGATGCTGCTGCTGCCCCTGGCCTGGCTGCCCTACCAGCTGATCGCCGACCTCTTCTACTGGGGAGGCATGGCGGCGCTGGTGGCCACCGCTGGCGTGGTGGCCTCGGCGGGACGCAGCCGGGGCTGGCCGGCGATCCTGGCGGCCACGATGGTGGTGGGGGCGGTGTTCCTGAACCTGCGCCTGGCGCGGGTGGTGCTGCCCTCTGGGCAGGTGAGCCCCTTCATCTTGCTGCTGACCGCCGTGGCGTTGTGGGGCTTGGCCCGTGACCGCCGCGTGGTGGGCCTCGTCGCCTTCACCACGGGCTCCGCCATCAAGCTCCTGCCGCTCCTGTTGCTGCCCGTCGCCCTGGCCAGGCGCCGCTGGCGCTGGCTGTGGGCCACCATCGGGCTCGCGGTGGTGATCGGGGCGTGCATCCTGATCTTCCGGGACGGGCCAGGGGGGCTCGCTCCCAAGTGGCTCTTCGGCACCCAGCGCTTCGTCCTGGATCGCCCCGCGTGGATGGACGATCCGCAGCCGGGCCTGGTCTGGATGTGGCGCTTCCGCACCGTCGGGCTGGGCATCCTGACCCTGGGGTTGCTGGGCCTGGCGGCTTGGCGGCGGCCCGGCCGTGAGCTGACCCTCGCCTCGGCGGGGCTGTTGCTGGCCTGGGGCGGCGCGAACCTGGCGGGCGGGGTTCACTACCACGAGTCCCTCACCGTGCTGCCGGCGGTGGCGCTGGTGTTGTGCTGGCCCGCGCAGCGGGGACCGTGGCCCCTCCAGTGGGGCAGCGCCGCGCTGCTGCTGCTGGCCATGTGGTGGCTGGGGGCCTTCGACCGCTTCATCGCCAACAACCACCCCCACTGGCTGCCGCTGGCCTACCTCACCTGGCTGCTGTGCGGCCTGCGCTATGGCTGGGCGTTGTGGGTGGAACGGCGGGGTTCCGGCGCGTAGTCAGGGCCGGGAGCGGCGGCGGGTGAGCCCGAGGCCGAGCAGCGGGATCAGGGACCACAGCGCGGCATGCCCGGGGCTGGCGCTGCAGCCGCAGCCATCGGAGCCGTCATCGTCCTTGTCGTCTCCAGGCCAGTCCGAGTCGGCGATCCCCTCGTCCACCAGCATCAGCTTCTGTCGTCCGCTGTCTTCGACGACGGTCAGGAACGTATCCGGAGGCAGGACCTGCTCGGCGTCGTCGATGTCGATGGAGGGTGCCTCCAGGAGCACCCGGGTGTCGAAGTCCGCGGCCTGGGCGTCCACGGCGATGGTGCCGGCGAGCGCCACGGCGCCCTCGCTGACCACCAGGGTGTCGTCGCTGACCGGCCGCAGGGCCAGGGTCGCGCCGCTAGGGAGGGTGTACCCCGCCGACATGGTCAGCGGGCCAGCGATGGCCAGCTCACCCGCGCGGTGATCGACGATGTCGAGGCTGCCGCCGCTCACGGTGAGCACGCCCCCCGCGATGGTGACGGAGCAGGCCTCGGTGCACGCGGTCAGCGACGCGGCGCTCAGGACGCCGCCCTCGTCGACCCACAAGCGCCCGGCGCCGTCGTCGTCGTCGCCCAGCTGGACCGCGCTCAGCTCACCGGCGTCGCCCGCGATCCGGACGGTGGGGACGCTCACCGGATCGCTGATGTCGATGCCGTCGGTGGGGTCGGTGTCGCCGTGCGCGAGCCAGTCCTCCCAGCTGTGGGCCCAGGGGTAGGGGATCTCGCCGAAGGGGTCGTCCAGCACGGTGCGGTCGGCGGCGTCGCGCAGGGTGGCCGCGCGGGCCTCGTCCACATCGTCGGGGGTGGTCGCCGCGGCCACGCTGCGGCCGGTGAGGGCGGCCGCGGCGGTCAGGGCGGTGAGGTAGGAGCCGTCGGGGGAGGGGTGGCTGCCGTCGCCGCTGTACAGGGCATGGAAGTCGCTGCCTTCGGCCTCGGGTTCGCCGCCGGCGTCGACGATGTCCTGGTACACCCTGCGCCAGGCGTAGCCCGCTGGGATCACCCAGGGCTGGGTTCCGTCGGCGGCGCAGGCCTCGGCGTAGGCCAGGTAGCCTTCGGTCAGACGTTCCTGCATGGTGAGGAAGTCGGGGTACCGGTCGGGGTTCTGGCTGTCGCCGTCGCGGCGGCCCCAGGTGAGCAGGAAGAGGGTCTCGGCGCCGGCATCGACGATGATCTCGTCGAGGATCAGGGCGCCGTCGCGGCTGGCGATCCAGTACTCGTTGCTCTGGGGGAAGCCCGGGATCTGGCTCTGGTCCTGCAGCACGACCCAGTCCCAGGTGCCGGCCTCGTCGCCGGTCACCAGCGCCTCCCGCCAGGGGGTGTCGCCGTTGCTGCCGTCGGTCTGGGCGGCGTGGTCGGCGAGGGTGGCTCCACCCCGGGTCAGGGGATGGGCCAGCACTTCGCTCCAGCCGGGGACCACATCCGCCAGCACCTGGGCGGTCCGGGTGTGGAGGCTGTTCTGGGCCGTATACGAGTTGCCGACCATCACCAGGCTGGCATCCTGGGCGGCGGAAGGCGCGAACGCGGCGAGGGTCAGGACCAAGGGGATCATGCGGTTCTCCTGTCTCTGGCATAGCACGCGGGATCCCCGCTGGGGCCCTCCCTCTGGACCGCGGGCTCTGCTATGGTTTCGCCATGTCCAAGGCCGTCGTAGAGCACGAGCAGCCCGCCGCCCGCTTCGGTACCTTCACCGGCGTGTTCACGCCGACCTTGCTCACCATCCTCGGCGTCATCATGTACGTCCGGGTGGGCTGGGTGGTGGGCAACGCCGGCCTGGGTGGCGCCTTGATCATCCTCGGGCTGGGCCTGCTCATCACGGCCTGCACGGGGCTGTCGCTCTCATCCATCGCCACCAACACCCGCATCGGTCCCGGCGGCCCCTACGCCATCATGAACCGCTCCCTGGGCCTCGAGGTGGGTGGGGCCATCGGCATCCCCCTGTTCCTGACCCGCCCGCTGGGTGTGGCGATGTACATCTTCGGCTTCCGCGAGGGGTTGCTGTGGGTGGTGCCCCAGCTGTCGCCGCTGCTGGTGGACCTGGCGGTCTTCGCGGTGCTGTTCGGCATCGCGTTCAAGAGCGCGGACCTGGCCTTCAAGGCCCAGTACTTCATCATGGGCGCCATCGCGCTGTCCCTGATCTCCATCTTCGCCAGCCCGGCGCCGTTCCAGGACCCGGTGCCCATCGACTGGTGGGGGGACTACCCGGGTGACCCCGACACCGGCTTCCAGGGGGCGGACTTCTGGATGGTCTTCGCCGTGTTCTTCCCGGCGACCACGGGCATCCTGGCGGGCGCCAACATGTCCGGGGATCTCAAGGATCCGCGCCGGGCCATCCCCTACGGCACCATGTGGGCCATCGGCCTGTCCGCCATCATCTACGTCGCCATCGCGGTGTGGGCCGCGCGCACGGGCACCCTGACGGAGCTGTCGGAGAACTACACCCACGTCATCGACCAGTCCTTCTTCCCACCCCTGGTGCTCATCGGCTTGCTGGGGGCTACGGCGTCATCGGCCCTGGCGGGCCTGGTGGGCGGGCCCCGGATCCTGATGGCCATGGGGCAGAACCGCATCGTGCCGTTCGCCGATCAGCTCGCGCGCATCGAGAAGGGCGAGCCCCGCAACGCGCTGCTCATCACCGGCGTGCTGACCCTGGCCTGCGTGATGGTGCGGGATCTGAACGCCATCGCGCCCCTGGTCACCATGTTCTTCCTGATCACCTACTGCATGATCAATGTGGTGGTGCTCATCGAGGGCAAGCTGGGCCTGGTGAGCTATCGGCCGACCTTGAAGGTCCCGCTGATCGTGCCGCTGGTGGGGCTGGTGGGCTGTCTGGTGTCCATGTTCATCATCGCGCCGGTGATCTCGCTGATCTCCGTGGCGGTGGTGGTCGGGCTGTATGTGTTCATCGGGCGCCGCACCCGGGGCGACGAGCGGGTCAAGGAAGACGTGCGCTCGAGCATCTTCACCGGCTTCGCCGAGTGGGCCGCGGCCCATGTCTCGGCCGAGGACATGGAGAACGTGCGGGCCTGGAAACCGCACTTCGTCGTGCCGGTGCGCGATCCCGAGAACCTGCGAGGCTCCTACAGCCTGCTGATGGAGCTGCTGCTGCCCGAGGGCACCGTGAAGCTGCTGGGCCTGTCCCCGCCCATGAACGCGCGGGAGCTGGGCACCCGGCTCGAGCGCATCGGGCGCACCATGCGGGAGAACAAGGCGCTGGCCTCCTGGGCGGTGGTGGACATCCCCGAGGGCACCTACCGCTTCGAGGCCGCGCTGATGGCGTTGCAGGGGGCCTTCTTCAAGCCCAACCTGGTCTTCGCGCGGCTGCTGCAGGGCGAGCTGCGCCCGGAGCTCGAGCGGGCCATCCGCACCGCGTTGCAGATCCCCATGGGGGTCGTGATCTACGGCGCCCACCCCACCGCGGGCCTGGGCCGCCGTCGCGACATCCACATCTTCGTGCGCAGCCCGATCGAAGGCTGGAACGCCCACGACGCCTTCGGGCACGGCAACCTCAACCTGCTGCTGCTGATGGGCTTCCGCCTGTGGCGGCGCTGGGGCGGCCGGCTGAGCATCATCACCATCGTCTCGGACGCGGCCGACGAGAAGGACGCCCGGGGCTTCCTGAACCAGCTCTGCGATCTCGCCCGCTTCCCGCGCTCGGTCAAGCGGGTGGTGTCGGTGGGAGATCTCACCTCCACCATCCAGCGGGGGCCGGTGGCAGACCTCTGCCTGTTCGGCCTGGCCCGGGACCCGTTGGACTTCAGCTGGTGCGACGACATGGTCCAGCTGACCCGGTCGAGCTGCCTGTTCGTCCTCGACTCCGGCAAGGAATCGGCCCGGGCCTGATCTTCGCAGCTACACTGTGGGCATGACCCCGATGCTGCGTGCCCTCGCCATCATCGTCGCGCTCTGCCTGCCCTCGCTGGCGGGCGCCGCGGTCGGCCCCTTCGAGGCGACCCCCGAGATGCGGGCCTGGGCCGAGGCCGCCACCCGGGACTGCCGCGGTCAAGAGGCCAGGTTGGACTGCCTGCAGCGGGCGCTCTTCTCGCGGGAGTTCGGCTTCGACTACGACGGCTCCCACTCCACCACCGCGTCCGAGGCCTTCGAGCAGCGCCGGGGCAACTGCTTCGGCTTCACGGCCATGTTCCTGGCGTTGTCCCGCGCCGTGGGGGTGCACACCGAGCTGGTGCAGGTGCCGTCGGTCCGCGACGCGCGGCAGGATCTGGGCATGGTGGTGGTCTCCCGTCACCTGGCGGTGGTCTGGCGGCGGGGCCCGGAGCGGGTGTTCTACGACTTCGGCCAGCAGGACGGCCCGGGCTTCCGGGGGGCCGAGCCCATCACCGACGCCCGGGGCGAGGCGATGTACCACAACAACCGCAGCCTGGGCTGGCTGCGGGAAGGTGCCCGTGACGCCGCCATCCTCGAGCTCGAGCGCGCCATCCTCGCCGACCCCGGGTGGGCGGATCCCTGGGTCAACCTCGGGGTGGTGCGGCGTCGAGCTGGGGATCTCGCGGGCGCCTACCAGGCCTACCTCCGCGCCCTGGAGCTCGATCCCGAGCACTCCTCGGCGCTGAGCAACCTCGCCTGGCTCCACGCCCACGCCGGTGACATCGACGCCCGTCACCGCGTCCTCGTCGAGGCCGCCGAGGCGTCCGAGGTCACCGTGTTCACCCTGCTGTCCCTGGCGCGCATCGAGCAGGCGAGGGGAGACCACGCGGCGGCACGGCGGGCGCTGCGGCGAGCGCGCTGGAGTAGACCTGGGACCCCCGAGGTCCACGAAGCCCTGGCCTGGTGGGCCCGGTTGGAGGGAGACGGCGAGCGCGCGTCGTGGCACAGCCAGCGCGCCCGGAGGCTGCGGAAAGGGACGTGAACTGTCCATGGTGCCGATAACGTTCTAAATAGGTATAATGAAAATACCCACGTGAAGAGAGAGCTTGTCGTGGCCGCAGCCCGACCGAGACCCGAGCCTCTGTCCCGTCGCACCTGGTTGCTGGTGCTGCTGGCGTTCGTCTTGTTCTGGGCGTGGGTCCTGGTGGCGCAGCAGCGCATCGAAGCCCAACATCCCGCTGGGACCACTCAGGGCCTGGGATTCTTCCAGCCGGCGTCCATCACAGCGGGGGGCTAGACCACCAGCCCCGCGCCCAGCAGCTCCACCTCGACGCTCGGATCGCTCGGATCGTCGCTGTCGATGATGATGGTGCCGGTGTAGTCCACAGCGTCGGTGGGGGTGAAGCTGACCTCCACCTGCGCCTGTCCACCCGCGGTCAGCTCGATGGGGCCGGTGTTGGAGACCGTGAACACCCCCGCGTCGTCGGTGACGCCGATGGCGCTGATGGTCAGGGGCCCGTTGCCGATGCTGTCGATGGTGAGGGTGATGGTGCCGGTCTCTCCGACGTAGACCATGCCGAAGTCCATGCTGTCCATGTCCACGTCGATGTCGGGCTGGTTGTAGGCGTCGCTGTCCCAGCCGGCGTCGTAGCACATGACCATCGAGTCTTCCTTCTCACCGCAGCCCGCGGCCACGGCGGTCAGGCCGAGCAGCAGGCCACCCAGGCGCAGCTTGGCCTTCAACAGCGGGTAGCTGCGGCCACGGCTGGCCCAGACCAGGGCCGAGATCACGGCGAAGGCCAGCCCGAAGGCCAGCACAGCGGCGGTCGTCCACCAGGCACGTTCTTCCATCGTCTCTCCAGGGATCTCAGGGGGTGTTCCATCATAGCGCTAGGGGTACGCGTGTCGGGAAGGGATTCCCCTCAGGGGCCTCGGTGTCCCGGTCTGCCCGCTGATATTCGGCGTTCGACCGTGGCGAGAGTTTGGCACGGCTTGTGCTCCTGGGCCTGGTGCACAGAGGTCTCCATGGTCACCAGCATCCTCCTGTCCGCGTTCATCGCCACCGCCCCCGCCGGGGCCACCGGGTCGTCTTGCGACACCGGAGCGTTCACCTCGTCCTTGCTCGGCGATCTGGATCACGCCCTCGAGCTGATGCAGCCGGACCCCGGCCTCGACGGACAGCTCATCGCGGACGGTGGCATCGTGGAGATCGACTGCTCCCAGCCCATCGCGGCCGGCGCCTGTGGTGCCCGTCGCAGCGTCGTCGAGGAGACCGAGCGCCACGAGTGGCTCCGCGAGCGGCGGGGGGTGGGGGTCTGGTACGGCGACGGCAGCAGCTACCACGCGCTGTCCGATGAGGACCGCGTCAGCTGGCTCGAGCAGTCCACCACCCCAGGCCAGCGCCCGCCGACCCCCGACGAGCTGAACCGCAGCTCCTGCATCGAGTGGGTGATGACCCACGTCGAGGCCTACTACAACGCCATCGGTGAGCGGGAGACCTGGGAGCGCATCGAGGCCATCGTGCGCAGCGAGAAGCTCACGGGCACCGCCCTGGCCCGCGAGCTGCAGGCGGTGGGCTGGACCAGCGTGTACCTGAACGCGGACGGGGACTACCAGGGCAGCACCGAGGACGACGGCGAGCACGCCTACTCCCGCAGGGTGGTCGATCGGGACGGGACCTACTACGGCGTGCCCGTGGACGAGTCCATCGTGGGCTGGGAGGCGGACCCGGCTCAGCTCGAGTCCCTCGAGCGGCAGCCGTTCTTCGTCTACGTCGCCCGGGGCGGGCTGCACGTCACCGCCGGCGTGGACGGTCAGATCAACGAGCTGGCCCGCGGTGAGGGCCCGGACGGCCAGGTCATCTACCAGGACCCGCTGCGGGACATCATCGACATCTACGCCGACGACGTGCACGACGGCGGCCCGGAGGGCCGCCAGAAGGCCATGCACATGTGGGGCTCGGGGCTGATGCTGGTGCCCCCGAGCCCGGGCAGCACGCGCGCGACGAAGGGCTAGCCGATGCGGCGGCACTCCAGGTAGAAGCGCTTGTCCTCGGCGTCGCCCATGGAGAAGGTCTTACGGGGCAGGGCGCCGTCGAGGATGACGGAGCGGAACAGGTCGCCCTTGTCCATGCCCGGCAGGTAGAAGCCGGCGTTGCCAGCCTGCACACCCAGATCGTGCACCACGTCGGTGCCGTGCACGTAGTCCAGCTCCTTGGCGCCGCCGTCGGCCATCCAGCCGTCCAGGAAGCCCTGCAGGCTGCCCACGGCCAGCTCGGCGGGCGGGTCGGAGAGCTCGACGATGGACAGGCCGGCCTCGACCAGCATGCCGAAGCGCTGCACGCCCGCGGGGGCGTTGTCCACGGCCTGCACCATGGCGTCCACATCGGCGGCCGGGGTGAAGCTGATGGTGTCGCCGAAGCGGGCCTTCAGATCGGCGGCGAGGTCCCGGTGGCACTCGAAGATGACCCGGTGGATGGGCTCGAACACCAGGGACTCGTCGTAGATGTTGACCAGCTCGACCAGGGCGAAGCGGGTGGGGGACTGCATCGCGGCCTCGCCCAGCTGTTCCTTGGTGGTCTCCCAGATGGCCTTGGCGGTGGCGAGGCTGTGGTTGCCGTCGCCCATGGCGTACAGCAGCACCGCGGCGTCATCGAGGCCGTACTTCTTCAGGAAGCTCTCGCGCTCGCCGAGGGCGGCCAGGGCCCCCATGGTGGCCTGCTCGGTGCCGATGTCGTCGACCCGCCAGCCCTTGATGTGGCCCGAGCCCTGCATCAGGTCGAGGTCGTAGACCGGGGTGAGCTCGGCGGTCTGGCCGGCCAGGGCGCCGATCACGGTGTCGGCGGGGTCGTCGATGAGCACCATGATGTGGGGCAGCTCGAGGGGCGCGCCCTCGCGGATGCGCACGCGGGGGGGCAGGCGATCGACGATGGTGCCCTCGGTGGCGCGCACCAGGCTGGTGGAGCCCTTGTTGAAGTCGTACTGCTCGAGGTCGATGCAGAGCATCAGGCCGCGGCGCACGGTCTCGCCCACCTGGCGCTCCAGGTAGACCAGGCCGTCGTGGGCCTCGAAGATGTCCTGGTCGAGGTAGTCCTGCATGGTCTGCCGGATGGCCTCGATGCGCTGCTGGGGCTCTTCCTTGCCCAGGAAGACCTCGGGGTAGATGATGCGGAGGGTGGAGGGCTCGTCTCCGACCAGCTCGGCCGCCGCGGCCCAGTACTCGGGCTGGGAGGTGAACTGGTCACAGGCCACCACGGCCCACTTGTGCAGATCGTAGTCAGCGCGGGGGATCAGGATGGTGTCCACGGCAACGCCGGCGGCGGGGTAGGTCCGCATGGGTCTCTCCAAGCTCGGGGGTGGGTGCGCGCAGGGCGCGGGGCCTGCTCTCTAACCGGCGCTCCGGGCCTACGAAGCTGATCCCGGGCACCCCCGCGGCTGCTGTTCGAGGACTGGTCCCCCGTCCGAGCGCTGTGCTCCGTCAGGGTCCTGGCGCCTGAGCGCGGCCAGCGATCATCGCTGTGTTGGTCTGCCCCACCCCCGTGTGCAGCTTCGCGATACCCAGCCCGCCACAGCGGGCATCGCCCTCCCACGGACGGGAAGCACATGGCTGACTGTATCTACGTCACATCCACCCACGCGGGCTCTGGCAAGACCAGCGTCGCCCTGGGCCTGGTCGGCCTGCTCGAGCGCAGCCTCGGCCGCGTGGCCTACTTCAAGCCCATCACCCAGCCGGTGCAGCCCGGCGTGGTCGGGGACATCCAGCTGGTCAAGGAGGCCCTCGGGCTGCCCTACCAGCTGGGTGAGATGGGGCTGTACAGCTCCGACCAGGTGCGCCAGGCGGTCTCCGCGGGCCGCTACGACGAGGTGGTGGACACCATCCTCGAGGCCTACCAGGCCCTGGCGGAGCGCGCGGACTTCGTGGTCATCGAGGGCACGGACTACCAGGGCGCGATGGCGAGCTTCGAGTTCGACATCAACGCCGATCTGTCCAAGAACCTGGGCGCGCCGGTGGTGCTGGTGGCCGACGCCGAGAACGCCTTCGAGACCACCCTGACCGGCAAGGTGCGGGACCCCCGGGCCCTCGAGACCATGCTGGAGAACGTGCGCCTGGTGAAGGAGAACCTCGAAGAACGTCGCTGCGAGCAGCTGGGCCTCATCCTGAACCGCACCAACCCCGAGGCGGTGGCCGACCTGCGCCTCATCGCGGCGGAGCCCCTGCGTCGGCTGGGGCTCCCGATCCTCGGCGCCCTGCCCCGCAACGACAGCCTGGACAAGCCCACCATCGGGGAGATCGCCCAGGCCCTGGGCGCCCGCGTGGTCTCGGGCCGGGGCCGGCTGGACGTCGTCGCCCAGGTCGTGCACGTGGCGGCCATGGGGCTCGACCAGGTGCTCCAGCGCCTCGAGCGCGGCGTGCTGGTGCTCGTGCCGGGCGATCGCAGCGACCTGCTCCTGGGGCTCGGGGCTGCCTATGGTTCGGCCTCGGTGCCTTCGCCCTCGGGTATCGTCCTGACCGGCGACATCCAGCCCTGCGACGCGACCCAGGGGCTCTTCCTGGACCTGACCCGCCAGGAGATGCCCGTGCTGGCGGTGCCGACGACCAGCTACGAGACGGCCTTGAGGGTCAGCGCCGTGAAGGCCCGGCTGGACCCGGCCCAGCGCACCCGCATCGAGCTGGTCAAGAGCCTGGTGGAGCAACACGTGGACGCGGCCCCGATCCTGGCCCGCGCGGCCGCGGGGCGGGACGAGACCCGGGTCACCCCCAAGCAGTTCATGCACCGCATCGTGGACATGGCCCGGCGCCAGCCGCGGCACATCGTGCTCCCCGAGGGTGTCGAGGAGCGGGTGCTGCGCGCCGCCGAGGTGGTGCGCCTGCGCGGCCTCGCCCGGCTCACGCTGCTGGGCGACGAGACCGAGCTGCGCCGCCGCATCGCGGCGCTGGGGCTCGAGCTGGACGGCGTGGCCCTGGTGGACCCGGCCAGCTCCCCGCTGCGCGAGGAGTTCGCCCGCGAGTATCAGCGCCTCCGGGCACACAAGAACCCCAGCTGGGAGCAGGCCTGGGACCTGATGGCCGATCCCTCCTACTTCGGCACCATGATGGTGCAGCTGGGCCAGGCCGACGGCATGGTCTCCGGTGCCGCCACCACCACCGCAGCCACCCTGCGGCCCGCACTGGAGTTCGTACGCACCGCCCCCGGCACCAGCATCGCCTCGTCGGTGTTCTTCATGCTGCTGCCTGACCAGGTGCTGGTCTACGGCGACTGCGCGGTCAACCCCAACCCCAGCGCCGAACAGCTGGCGGACATCGCGCTGGCCAGCGCCGGCACCGCCCAGGCCTTCGGGATCGAGCCGCGGGTGGCCATGCTGTCCTACTCCACCGGGGCCTCGGGCAAGGGCTCGGACGTGGAGAAGGTGCGCGCCGCCACCGCCGCCGTGCGGGAGCGGGCGCCGGAGCTGGCGGTCGAGGGACCCATCCAGTACGACGCCGCCATCGACCCCGCGGTGGCGCGCACCAAGCTGCCCGACAGCCCGGTGGCCGGTGTCGCCACGGTGTTCGTCTTCCCCGACCTCAACGCGGGCAACAACACCTACAAGGCGGTGCAACGGGCGGCCCGCGCCATCGCCGTGGGGCCGGTCATGCAGGGGCTCAACAAGCCCGTCAACGACCTGAGCCGCGGCTGCACGGTGCCCGACATCATCAACACCATCGCCATCACGGCGGTGCAGGCCCAGCGGGCCCGGGATGCGTCATGAAGGTCCTGGTCATCAACGCCGGCAGCTCCAGCATCAAGTTCGAGCTCTTCGACATGCCCGCCGAGCGGGTCCTGGCGAGCGGCCTGGTGGAGCGCATCGGAGAGGCCGACATCCCCGATCACGCCGTGGGTCTGCAGCGGGTGCTCGACGCCCTGTGCGGCGCCGACGCCCCCCTCGAGCGCCTGGACGAGATCGGGGCGGTGGGCCACCGCGTCGTGCACGGCGGCGAGACCTTCGCCGAGACGGTGCGGATCACCCCGGAGGTGGAGCTGGCCATCGAGGCCAACATCCCCCTGGCGCCCCTGCACAACCCGGCCAACCTGCTGGGGATCCAGGTGGCACGGCGGGCGCTCCCCGCGGTCCCACAGGTCGCGGTCTTCGACACCGCCTTCCACCAGACCATGCCGCCGCGGGCCTATCTCTACGCGCTGCCGGCGGATCTGTACGAGCAGCACGGCGTGCGTCGCTACGGCTTCCACGGCACCTCGCACCGCTTCGTCGCCGAGCGGGCCGCGGCGCTGCTCGGGCGCCCCTTGGGCGAGCTGAACCTGATCAGCTGTCACCTGGGCAACGGCGCCTCGGTCTGCGCCGTCCAGCGCGGGCGTTCGGTGGACACCTCCATGGGCATGACTCCCCTGGAGGGTCTCATCATGGGCACCCGCTGTGGCGATCTCGATCCAGCGGTGCCCCTGTTCCTCCAGCAGCACCTCGGCCTCGAGGCCGTGGACGTGGACCACCTGCTGAACAAGCGCAGCGGGATGCTCGGCGCGAGCGAGATCAGCAACGACCTGCGGGAGATCGAGCAGGCCGCCCGGGAGGGTGACGAGCAGGCTGCGCTCGCGCTGGAGATGTACGCCTACCGCATCCGCAAGTATGTGGGGGCCTACACCGCGGCCCTCGGCACGGTGGACGCCCTGGTCTTCACCGCTGGGGTCGGGGAGAACTCCGACACCGTGCGCGCCATGGTCCTCGAGGGCCTGGCGCCCATGGGCTACGCCATCGACGCCGAGGCCAACGACGGCCTGCGGGGTCGGGAGGCCGACATCGCCAGCGCCGCCAGCGCCGCGCGGGTGCTGGTCATCCCCACCGACGAGGAGCTGCTGATCGCCCGGGACGCCTACGCCGTGGCGTGCCCAGCGTAGGGGAGAGCTTCACGCCCTCCCGCCGGCCAAGAACTCCAACACCCTCGCGTTCACCGCCTCGGCCTCATCGTGCTGGACCCAGTGGGTCGCCTCGTCGAACCAGGCGATTTCGGCGTCGCGGCAGCGGGCGGCGCTGGGCTCCACCAGCTCCGATCCCAGCGCGGTGTCCCTGCGACCCCAGAGGATGAGGGTGGTGGGCTCGATGGGACCGGAGAGGGGAGGGGGGCGGTGCCGGATCATGGCCCGGTACCAGTTGAGCATCGCGTTGACCGCCCCGGGCTGACACCAGGCCTCGCGGTAGACCGCGAGGTCCTCCCGGGAGAACGATCCCTTGCGGGAGCTGCCGCGGAGCATGCCTGCGAGGCCGCGCGCCTCGTCGCGACCGAGCAGCCACTCGGGCAGCCAGGGCAGCTGGAAGAAGAACATGTACCAGCTGCGCGCGAGCTGGCGGGGGTTGCTGGTGAACGAGCCCAGCAGCACCTGGGGGTGGGGCACATTGAGGATAGCCAGGCGCTCAACCCGCTCCGGCGCCTGGGCCGCCAGCCGCCAGGCGACCGCGGCGCCCCAGTCGTGGCCCACGACCGCAGCTCGCTCGTGGCCCAGGGCGCTGAGCAAGCCCAGGGCGTCGTCCACCAGCAGGTCGATGCGGTAGTCCCGCACGGCGCTGGGTTTGTCGCTGGTGTTGTAGCCGCGCTGATCGGGGGCGATGACCCGGTAGCCGGCCCGGGCGAGGACCGGGATCTGCCGGCGCCAGCCGTACCAGAGCTCCGGGAAGCCGTGCAGCAGCAGCACGGGAGCTCCGTCGGTCGGGCCCGCGGTGACCACGTGCAGGCTCGTCTCGGCGAGCTCGACGCGGTGGTGTTCGATGGGGACGCCGTCCAGATCGCTGATGTCCATGGTGCCACCGGGGGGATGGGAGGAACGAGCCTAACGGACCCCTGCCGGCGACTGGTGTAGCGGCCCCCCCCTGACTACCTGGTTTGTCTCCCGCCGGAGGACCCCATGACGTCCGTGCCCCCCCTGCCTGGTCCCGCCGTCCCCTACGATCCGCGCTCCCCCTGGCCCTGTATGCGGGGCAACCCGCGCAACAACGGGCGCTCGCCCCTCGTGCGTGGGCAGCAGGGCTTCGAGCGGGCGTCGGCCATGGTGTTCCGCTGCTGGCCCACCGGCAACGGCATCTTCTCGACCCCCATCGTGGGGGCCGACGAGACCATCTACGTGGGCTCGGCGGACCGGCACTTCTACGCGCTGGACCCCGCGAGCGGAGACCAGCGCTGGCGCTTCGAGACCGGCGAATGCATCGACTGCGCCGGCTGCATCGCCGAGGACGGGACCATCTACTTCGCCTCCTGCGACGCCAGCCTCTACGGGATGGAGCCCGACGGCTCCAGGCGCTGGCAGCTCACCCCCTTCGCCGATCGCCAGTACTTCTCTCCCTCCACCATCTACTGGTGGGAGGCCAACGTGGTGCTGGGGCCGAACGGCTGGCTGTACGCGGGCAACGACGACTTCAACTTCTACGCCATCGAGCCGGGGGGGGACATCCGCTGGGCCCACCTGACCGGGATGCACATCTGGACCGCCCCGGCGTTCGGCGATGACGGCGCGGTGTACTTCATCAGCTTCGACCTGATGCTCTACGCGCTGGACGCCGCCACCGGCCAGCTGCGCTGGCGCAGCGACATCGGCAACTTCGTGGCCTCGTCTCCCGCCATCGGGCCTGACGGCACCATCCACTTCGGCAGCTTCGACGGACACGTCTATGGGGTGGACCACCACGGCGGGAGCATCAAGTGGAAGCGTGCCACCGGGGGGCCCATCTACGCGACCCCCGCCATCGCCGCCGACGGTACCCTGTTCATCGGCTCGTCGGACGGCTGCTTCTATGCCCTCTCGCCGGCGGGCGAGGTGCTGTGGACCTTCTACACCGGCGACGCCATCCGCTGCTCTGCGGTCATCGGGCCCGATCCCGAGGGCCGCTGCGACTACCTGGTGTACTTCGGGGGCGGCAACGGGGTGATCTACGCCCTCGAGCCCGGGGGCACCCGGCGCTGGTCCATCGACACCCAGGCCCAGGGGGCCGGGGGTGACTACCCGAACATCAACGCATCGGTGGCCCTGGGCCGGACGGGGCTGTCGACGGCCAACGCCAACGGCGACGTCTTCTTCGTGCCCTACCACCTCTACCTCGAGGTCCCGGACACCGCGGGGCTGTGCACCGAGCCCAGCGACGGCTACCCGGTCGACGGCGCGCTGCTCTACGCCATGAGCCCCGGTGGTCGCATGGCCGCCGAGCCCCTCCCGGTGGAGCCGGGTGAGGCTGCTCCCGAGCTGGAGGTCGAGGCCGGCCAGGTGCTGAGCTTCCGGGCCCTGTCCCGGCTGGGTGGGCGCACGCACCCCGTGCGCATCGAGCCTGGGAGCGTGGACGTCAGCGTCGTCCCCCAGCGTCCGTTCCGCACCACCGTGCAGCCCGACGGTGGGCAGATCAACATCGTCTTCGAGGGCCCCGATCTGCTCGGTGAGCCCTGCTCGGTGAGCCTGAGCGCCAGCTTCGCCGATGAGCGACGGGAGGGTGAGCTCAGGGGCGCGCTGCGCACGGTGCCGGTGCCGGCCCCGGCTGCGGCTCCGGCCCTCGAGGCGCTCCCCGGCCTGCCCTTCGACATCACCCACATGTCGGTCTTCGACCCGACCATCGTGCCGAGCCTCGACCAGATCGGCATCGCCAGCTTGACCATCCACGTCCGGGTGGTGGACATCGATCCGTCCACCGGGCGGGTGGTGGCCTGGGGGCTACAGCGCTTCGGCCACGACGAGCAGGGCGACCACGTCCAGATCTCGGTGCCCCGACACCTCGTCTACGCCTTCGGTGGCCACTACCACGACGGCCACCTGCGCCTCGAGGCCCGGGGCTGCAGCTTCGAGACCACCGCCTTCCCCGTGCCCCTCGACCTGCTGCGCTTCACCGGCGCCTGGGACGCAGAGCTGGGCCCGGGCGTGGGCGCGTCGCTGCTGTACGAGGTGGACGCCGGCAGCCGCCTGCGTGCTCTCAACCCCCTCGGCGGTGAGCGCGTGGACACCGCGCGGCGGCCCGGGCGCGCCCGCGCACGGCTCGACTGGAAGCAGCTGGGGGACTTCGTGCGCTCCTGGGTGCCCAGCGTGAAGTCCATCAGCGGGAGCCTGCCGGACATCTCCCGGGGCGCGCTGCGCTCCATCGCCTTGGCGCTGCGGGTGCCCAAGCGGGATCTGTACGGGCCCTGGGGGCTGGTGGGCGACGACGGCTGGAGCCGCGGCGTGGGCACCTTCCGCACCCGGCCCGGCACCCCGCGCGCCTTGCCGCGGCTCGCCGTGGAGTTGTTTGGCCACGATCCCAAGCGCAACACCGTGGTCGCCGAGGTCAGCGGACCCCGCGACGAGGCCCTGGCCGCGGCCGTGCCCGGCATCCTGATCATCGATCGGGACCGCATGGTGCCGGTGCCACTGGACTACAGCGCGGCCACGACCATCGATGCCAGTCCGGATCGCGGTCGCTGGACCGTCCAGCTGTCCCTGCCGGCGTCCATCTCGCCCCGCGGCAAGCGCTGGAAGGCGGTGCTGCTGTTCGATCTCGAGCGCCTGGCGGAGCTCGACATCTGAGGGGGCACGCCGAAAACTTGGAACCGCGTGTTGACAGCCATGTCCATGGCGGGTATCGACACATGTGAAACACAGGAGATTCATCGTGCCATCACGCACGCACACCATCACCGCGCAGCCCAGTGGACCGTCCTTCGGTCTGCGCGCCTGCGTCCTGGTCCCCGGAGGCCCATGAGACGAGCCCACACGCTCGCCCTGGAGAACGCCCCCGGCCCCCACCGGGGGCGTTCTTCGTCCAGGGTCCGCGCCGTTCCAACCTCACCACCGCATCCCTTCGGCATGACACATCCGTGTTGTGTCACAGGACGGGTGCGTCGTTCTTTCCCAGTTGTGTTCAACGCTCTTCCCGATGGCCTCGCGGCCGTCGGGAACGACGGTGGGAAGCGACGCGGTGGAGGATCGGCGCAGGCTCGGGGTGTGTGAGCCAGGGCCGCTCCGAGCCTGTCTCAGGACAGGATCGTGTCGAGCTGCCCAGGATGTCGCCGTGACCCCACACCCGGGGAGCGGCAGGGCCGCGCCGGTGTGATGGTTTCTCGGGTGGGAGCAGCCAGGCGCGGGTCCGGTGCCGGAGAGACCACCGAACCGGCATCTGTGGACCGGCCTTCGGGCCGACTCGACCCCACACCATCCGACCCGGAGGCGGTGACGGAGCCCGGACCCCGACGCGCGGACGCGCGCCTGCGGTGAGCAGGAAAGGGCGAAGGGTTCCAGCCGTCCCCCGACTCGGCGCCGTCGACCGCCACGCGACCTCCGCTCTATCGCCGATGGACTGCGGGCCCGACCTCGGTCGGCGCCTTGTCCAGAGGCTCCGCGGCCCTCGGGCCTGCGAGCGGATCGCGTGTGTCGGACGACACCTCCGCGTCGCTCCCCCGTCGTCAACCATCGAGCCCCTGCGCCGATGGGATAGAGCGTTGCCATGCGTGACCTCGAGCTCTTCCGCTGCCTGCAGTCCGGCACCATCGGGCCGGAGCACGCCGCGGACCTGTGCGTCCTGGCTGGCTGGCCCCTGCAGCGGCGCATGGCCTGGCTCGGGGTGCTCGGCTCCGCGCTGGAGTCCGAGCACGCCCAGGTCCGCGCCGCGGCCGTGCGAGCCCTCGAGGGCGCTGTGGGCATGGAGGCCCTCGAAGCGATCATCGCGGCCCTCGATGACGACCACAGCGAGGTCCGCCATCGTGCGGTGTGCGCGCTCCGGGCGGTCGGGCAGCCCTGGCGTATGGTCCACGCGCTGGTGCACCCCCGCGCCGACGTGCGGGTGCACGCCCTGGAGGGGGAGCTGCCCGATGTGCTCGATGGGCTGGTGTTCTGCCTCCTCGCGGACCCCGCCTGTCGGGAAGCGCTCGCTCGTCGCGGCCTGCGGCCAGGGGGGAGCGCCCAGCTGCGCGCGTTCATGGAGGCGGGGATGGTGCACCCCGCCGAGTCCCGCCCCCTGCTCGAGGGGCTGGACATCGAGGCCTTGAAGCCCTGGCTCGAGGGGCAGCCCCAGCGGGACCCCGAGACCATGCGGGCGCTGGTGCAGGGGGAGGCGCCCGACGGCGAGGACGCCATCGATGCGTGGCTCGGTGCCCTCTGGGGGCCGGGGGATGACTGCGCCCGGGCGCTGGGACGGGCGCTGGAGGTCTTGCTCTCCGACGCCGGCACGCCCTACCGCGCGCGCGCGCTGGCCTCGGCCCTGTCCCTGGCCAAGCAGGGGGCGGCGCTCCCGCTGGCGGGCGCGGCGTTCATCGCCGTCCTCCACCCGCTCTGCGTCGTCCACGATGGATGGAGCGCGGATGCGCGGCGGGCGGGGCTCCATGCATTGCGCCGCTATCGAGATCGTCTCCCGAGCTTCGACGACGACGCCCTGATCCCTGTGCTGCAGAGCGAGCACCTGCGCGGCGCCGACGGGCGGCCCGAGCTGCGCGCGCTCATCGCCCTGCTCCGCACGGCCCGTGAGCCGCTGCCGCTGATCCTCGACGTGCTGGGGCCCGAGGCTGTGCACGCGGCCTTCGAGCGCGACGTGCGCACCGCCGCGCTGCTCTTCACGCTGCCGGATCACCCACGGCACGGCCACGTCAGCCTGCTGGCGGAGCTGCAGGCGGCGCTGCCCCACCTGCTCCCCAGGGCGGTCGCCTGGGCGCTCGTGCATCGGGACGCGGGGCGGGTCGAGCCCCTGATGGCCCTGTCCAGGGATCAGCTGTTGCCGCTGCTGCAGGTGCTGCTCGAGATCGTGGAGGCCGGGGAGCCCCGCCTGGTTGGCAAGCGCCTGGATCGCATCGCCCAGGTCCTCGGGAGCAAGCTGGCGCCCGGGCTGCGGGTGCGCCGCCTGCCCATGCTGGGGCTCACCCCGGCGCCCCGGCACGCCCTCGCGTTCCTGCGGCAGGTTGTGGCCCACGGCGTCGATGACGGTCCAGGCTGGGACCTGCTGCAGCGAGTGCTGGGCGCCCTCTGCCGCGCGCTTCGGCCCGAGAGCCTCGGAAACATCATCACCGAGCTCGACGAAGCGACGGCGTTGGCGCTGCTGGCGGTGCTCGACGACGCGACCGCCATCTCGGGCTTCGAGCGGGACGCGGTCGCCCGTGGCCTGCGCCCGCGGGCCACACCGGCGCAGCTGGCCTGGGCCCACCGGGTGCTCACCACGGCGGCGGGGCTGGCGCCGGGCTCGCCTCCCACCGCCGCCCGCGAGGCGCCCCTCGCCATCGAGGGGGAGCTGGCTGAGGCCCTCCGGACCTGCGACGACGGGGTGCTCGAGGACCGCCTGCGGAGCCTGGTCGGCGTGCCCCACAGGGGCCTGGCGTCCTGCATCGCGGCCCGGGAGACGGTCCCGGCGGCGAGCACGGTGCTCTGCAGCGCCCTGCTCGGTGGGCACGATCCCCCCGAGGCCGTCGCCGCCCAGCTCGAGCGCTGCCGGGGTGAGGGGAGCGCCTGGTGGGGCGCGCTGGACGCCGCGGTCGTGGACGATTGGCGTGGCGTGCACGGTCCGCCCCCGCTGGTCGACGCCTGGCTCTGGCGCTGGGACGACCACGCGGCGCGCTTCACCTCGCAGATCATCGAACGGGGCCTCGAGGCCGGCCTCAGGGAGGCCCTGGCGCTTCCGTCGCTGACCCTCCGGGATGTCATCTTCGGCTGCGTGGCCCGCAGCTTCGACGCCTGGCGCTGGAGGCGGCAGGAGGGGCTCCGTGGGGCCTTCTCGCCGGAGCTGGTCGAGCTGCTGGTGGAGCTGTTGGACACGGAGCTGGGGCACCCCGCCGCGCGCATGCTGGCCACCCTGCACCGGACGGGCTGCGATCCGGCGCTGTTCGCGGGCCTGGGCGCGAGCCTCGAGGCCATGGCGGCCTCGCTCACGGCGGCCTGCCGCTACGAGCTGTCCGGGCTGGCCTCCTTCGAGGGCGTGCCCGCGCCGGCGCGGCCTCCCCGGGTGCTTGGACGCCCGCCACCGGCCGCGCTGCTCGAGCGCATCCAGGGGAGCGACGATCTGGACTGGTTGTCGGTGACCTGCGCCTCTCCCGAGTGGGGCGCGGCCTCCGAGGCGGCCCTGCGGTTGGTCGCCCTGGGCGAGCCTGGCCAGGAGCGGCTGGTCGAGATCCTGCTGAGGGACCCGCCGCCACCGGCCTTCGAGGACCTGGCCGAGAGCGTGGCGTTCTGGGAAGAGGGCGCCTCCCTCCAGCGGGTGCGCGACGCCATCGCGGGGCTGGAGCCCGCGGCGCGCTTCCGGCTGGCGCTGCCCCTCGCCGAGCGGGGCGAGGAACCCTGGGTCGAGGCCTGCGTCCTGGCGGCGGCCGCACCGGGCCCGGTGGGCTGGTTCCGCCCCGGTGACTGGTCCAGGCTGCGGGCCCTCCGGAGCGACCTGCTGGCCCTGGCGGAGTGGCTCGCGCCCAGCCCGCACCCCGCCGCCCACACCCCGGCGGTCCGTGCGCTGCTGGAGTATGCGACCATCGCCGAGGTGTCGCCCGCCCTCGTGCGCTTCCTCGAGGCGGACTGGGAGCGGCCGCGGGAGCTGCGCGTGATCGTGGCCCGACGGCTGGCCGATCAGGGCGACAGGCGGGGTTTCCCGATCCTCCTGCCCACGATCCTCTCCCACGAGCCCGTACACCACGGCTGGCGCATCCCCGAGCAGGCGTTGGTCGATGTCGCGGCGGGGGCCGTGCTGGTCACGGGGGGAGAGCCCGAGACACAGCTGCTCGCCCTGCTGTCCCGGGGCGTGCCCTACGGCGTCACGCCCGACTGGGGCCGCCTGCTGCGGATGCTGCAGTCGGATCAGGCTCGACGCATGGCCGCGGATCGCGCCAGCCTCGCGGCCATGGCTCGGCGTCGTCGCAAGCTCGAGGCGGTCGCCGATGTCTTCGCCTGGGGTCAGTGGCGGGCCCTCGAGCTCACCGGCAAGCGCCTGCGGGTCCACATGACCGCCGGGCATCGGGAGCTGGGGCACACCCGGCTGTCTGGCTCGACCGTCCACGTCTCCCCCCTGCCGCTGTTGCGGGGCGAGCGCCGGGGGCGCGAGGTGGTCGAGGGGCTGGTGCTCCACGAGATCGGCCACCACCTGCACCACGGCGGGCGCGCCGGACGACGCATGTGGAAGGCGGCCCAGGACGAGGGCATCTTCCCGCTGCTCAACCTGGTGGCGGACGAGCACCTCGAGCGCAACCTGCGGGCCCACGACCGCAGCTACGGCGACCGCTTCAAGGCGCTGGCGTCCTACGCCTTCCAGCACTCGGAGCGGGAGTTCGAGGTCGGCAAGCTGGTGCAGGCGCTGCACGTCCAGGCCTTCGCGGTGCTCTGCAGCACCCGCATGGCACCGGGCTGGAAGGACGACTGTGTGCGCATCGGGGCCGGGCAGCTGCTGCGGGCGCTGTCCCGGGGCGGTGACAGCTTCGCCCGGTTCATGCGGGCGCTTCGCATGGGGCTTGGGGACCGCCACGGCGACCCCAAGGTGATCGAAGCCCTGGCCCTGTTCCGTGGCCGCTTCCGGCACAGCAGCACCGACGAGCTCCTGGACATCGCCCGGCAGCTGCGGCGCATCTTCGGTGACAGCGGGGACCTCGCGGAGCTGCTGGGTGGGCACGAGGGGCTGCGGGGCGAGCGCCGCGATCAGGACGTCCACGGCGACAGCATCACCAACCGCGAGGTGCAGCGGGAGGTCGAGCGCATCTTGAAGCCCCCCCGCAACCACGGCGACGCGAAGGCCCGCGGCCGGGGCGGGAAGATCGTGCTGAATGTGGGCTCCGACGAGCGCTTCGCCCCCATCAGCAACGTCCAGCCCCTGCGCTACGATGCCGCGTCCCGGCGCGCCCTGGGCAACCAGGTGGCTCGCCACGCCCGGCGCATGCGCGGCTACCTCGAGCGGCTGGGGCTGCGCCTGCAGGCCCAGGGAGGGCGGCTGCGGGGCTCTCGCTTCGACCGCACCCGGGCCCGGGCCGTGGTGACCCACGGCGATCCCCGCATCCTGGTGGCCCGGGAGCCCGTCTACGCCTCGGACCTGTTCCTGGGCATCGCGGTGGACTGCTCGGGATCCATGGCCAGCGAGCGCAGCATGGAGAAGGCCAAGCTGTTCGCGGCCTTGATGGCCGACGCCTGCCGCGGCCTGCGGGGGGTGGATCTGCGGGTCATCGGCTTCACCGACCGGACCATCTACGACGCCGGCGACGCGGAACGCTGCGCGGTGTCGTCGCTCCCCATCGAGGGGGGCAACAACGACGCGGCAGGTCTGGCCCACCTGGCCGACCTGGCCTTCGCCAGCCACCGCCGGGCGCGGCTGCTGGTCATGATCAGCGACGGCCTGCCCACCGAGTGCTCCACCACGGCCCTGGCGGGCCTGGTGCGGCGGCTCGAGCGCCGCGGGCTATGCGTGGCGCAGGTGGCGGTGCAGCCCCTGCAGGAGCGCTGCTTCACCCACTACATCGAGCTGGACGAGGCCAACATCGACGTGGCCGTCCGCAGCTTCGGCACCATCATCGCGCGCCTGGTCCACCGGGCGCTGAGAGCCTGAACCACAGGAGAGCTCCATGGGAAAGATCGGCATCGACGAGGTGAAGGAGGGCCGGGTCTTCGAGGCCACCTTCTGGGACAACCCCGTGGAGGGCAGCGCCTACCCCCTGCGCGCCACCCACCTCGACGGCAAGCGAGCGCCCAAGGTCGTGCTCAGCGACGACGCGCGCATCCTGCCGGGCATGCCCTGCCTGGTGAAGGTGCTGCGGGTGGACAAGCCCCGGCGTGATGATCGCGGCGCCATCATCGTGAGCTGGTCGGGAGCGGCACCCTTCCAGATCAAGGGGGTCTACCTGGACCCGGTGGTCGCGCGGAAGCTCCAGGTGGCCCTGGACAGCGGGCTCAACATCCTGCTGGACGGTCCCCAGGGCTGCGGAAAGACCGTGCTCGCCCGATCCATCGCCGCCAGTCTCGGAATGGAGTTCGTGTTCTTCAACTGCGGGGCCGTGGTGGAGGCCACCGACTTCTTCGCCACCATCCAGGTGCGGGCGTCCTCCACCGGCAGCCCGGTCACCGACTTCGTCAAGACCGACGTGCTGCTGGCCCTCGAGCGCGCAGGGGATGAACCCCGGCGGCGCTTCCTGGTGTTCCTCGACGAGCTGAACCGCTGCCAGGAGAGCGCCCGCAACGCCCTGATGCCAGCCCTGGACAGCACCCGCCGGGTCTTCCATCCCATCGAGAACCGCTTCCTCCCCATCCCGGACAACGTCCAGTTCATCGCGGCGGTCAACCGCGGCCGGGAGTTCAGCGCCACCTTCGCCATCGACGCCGCCCAGCTCGATCGCTTCGCGCCCCTGCAGATGGACTACCCGCCCCCCGTCGAAGAGGTGAAGATCCTGGTGGCTCGCCACCCGGAGCTGTCCAGGAAGGTCGTCGAGCAGATCGTCGCGGTGGCCGACGCCGTGCGCCGCTCCCCGGAGCTGCTGGCCAGCCTGAGCGTCCGGGCCACCGACGAGGCCTGCATCTACCTCGAGCACCCGCTGATGGCGGGGCAGACCGCGAAGATGCTGCCGGAGGTGCTGCAGTCCAGCTTCTGTGGCCGCTTCGACGGGCGCTGGGACGACGTCAACACCGACGCCGGGGCCGTCTGGGCGGTGGTCCAGGAGACCCTGCGGGCACGCTAGCCTTCAGAGCTGGTCCGCCCACCACCGCTCGAAGAGTCCCTGCTCCAGTTCGGCATCGGGGATGCCCGCCGTGAGGCGGTCGCAGAGGGCGCCGAAGGTGGTGTGTCCGTAGTGGATGGAGCCCCCGCCGTAGTCCGGCACCGAGGAGAACTCGGCCGAGAGGTAGTCCTCCATCTGGCGTGGGGTCACGTACTGGTAGAAGCCCGCGCCGTCGTCGGCGTACTGCTCCCAGCAGGGCAGCTGGTAGGCCCGCCACAGCCCGGCCCCGGCGTCGAGGTAGATGGGGAAGTTGTGGATCACCCAGCCCTCATCGCTGACGTACTGGCCGTTGGCCATGGGCACGCCCTGGCCCTGCAGGATGGTGGAGACCACCGCGGTGTGCGAGCCGCAGTCGCCGTAGAAGCGGCCGCGTTCCTCCCACATCTGCCGCTGCACGATGGGGCTGCTCTCGTAGTAGGAGATGGGCTGGCCCATGACCTCGCCCAGGTCGTCTTCCCCGGCCTCGACCTCCTTGCGCCAGTCCTCGCACAGCTCGGCGTCCAGCCAGCCCTTGGCGCAGAAGGCCTCCATGGCCTCGGTGTAGGTGCGGTAGTCCTGCTTGTCGTCCATCCAGTCCTCGACGGCGGCCACGGTGGTGCCGAGATCGTCGGAGCCGAGCAGGCCCTCGCTCTCGGCCAGGGCGGTCCACCAGAGCAGCTCGTCGATGGTCAGGAAGTCGTGGGCGTAGCCTTCGGCGTCGAGGCGCCATGGCAGGGCGTAGAGGGGGAGCGCGCCGTACATGCTGGTCTCGAGGCCCCGCCAGGACCAGGCCGCCTTGTGCCAGATCGAGGTGCCGGCGAGGCGATCCAGCGTCAGGCCGTGCTCGTACCAGGCGACGGCGTCCTCCCGGGCCTGGGGCAGTAGATCCTCTGCGATCACCAGCCGCACGGGGGCCTCGACCAAGGCCGACGCCACCGCGAGCGCGGGATCGGCGGTGACTTCTGCGAGCATGGCCAGCTCGAGCAGCTCTTCGATGGGGCCGTGGGTCGGCTCGCGTCGCAGGGAGAGGTAGGGGGCCAGGTCGTACACGCCGGCGCTCACGTCGTAGGCGATGGCCTGCACCCGCAGCTGTCCATCGCCCAGGTCCGGGGCGAGCTCGCCCAGGGGCACGGCCAGCGCGGCCACGGAGCCGTCCAAGGTCAGCTCGGTGTCGGCGGGGGCGGTGGTGCTCTGCCAGCCGTCGCTGATCAGGGGGCCTCGCCACTGGTAGGCGTAGGTGCCCAGCGCTGTGCCCTGGCGCCACAGCAGGATCTCGTCGATGCCCAGCGTGCCGGGGCCGTGGTCCAGGTAGAAGCCCAGGGCGACGTCCTCGCTGAGCTCTCCATAGACCTCGAGCTCGAGGTGCAGGGTCCCATCGGTGAGCCATCCGGCCACGGTGTGGATGTCCACGTTGTCGGCCACCTGGCCCTCGGGCTTCGTGACCGTCGGGCGGTCGTACTG
This sequence comes from uncultured Enterobacterales bacterium, assembly GCA_964481655.1. Taxonomy (GTDB): domain Bacteria; phylum Myxococcota_A; class UBA796; order UBA796; family JAFGLY01; genus CALDOK01. Next base: position 30,159 of record CAYZVO010000062.1, read on the forward strand.
CTCCCCCTCGAAGCCCTGTGCTGGGAGGCTGCGCAGCAGGGCGATGGCCCTCGGGTCTTCCATGCCCAGCACCTCGACCGCGGTCGCGACGGCCTCGAGGGCCGTCAGCTCGTCGTCTCCGACGCCGTCCGTCAGGCGCGCCAGCGCCCCCAGATCTTCGGCGAGCTGTTCGTCCACCTGCGCGACGCGCCACAGGGCGCGCTCGTATGGATCGTCGGGGATCTGCTCCGCGCTGTCGAGCCCGTTGGTCGGTGGGCAGGCGGTGAGCAGGCACAGGCAGGCGAGGGCGCGGGTCGATGTCATGGGCCACCGAGGAGGGCTGGTACCATGATGGTAGCCCGGTGGGCCGACACCGTTGACCTCGGAGCAGCATCGGGATGTCGTCGTTCCTCGTCCTGGTCGTGCTGGCCTGCACGCCGGAGCCGTCGGGCGACAGCGGAGACACGGGGTCGCCGGTCGGCGAAGGCCCCGATCCCCTCGAGGCCCTGCGGCGCTTGTCCTCGGCCTCGGCGATGGCGCTAGGCGCCGAGCCTCCTCAGGGCCGCCGCGGTCAGAGGCAGCTCCCACTGCTCCGCCTGCTTCAGAGCGGGGCCGTACCAGCCCCAGGGGTTGGGGCGCTCCGTGCCGGCGAGGGGGGCCCCGGCCTCCACCAGCTTCAGGATCGCGGGCAGCCAGAACACCAGCGACTCCACCTCCGGCTTGCCGTCGCGGACCTCCTTGCAGATCACGGCCACGAGGGGGCTGAGGATCTCGGGGTGGCGGGAGCTCTGGTCGGACAGCGCGAGCACCTGGTCCCGCCAGCCGAGCCCCACGGCGCTCAGCAGGTCCAGGCTGGCGCCGGCGTCCAGCATCAGGCGAGCCATGTCCTCGTGGCTGCCCCACGGGCTGGTGGCCGCCTGCAGCGGAGTCTGGCCCTGTCCCGATCGGGCCATCAGGTTGGCGCCGCGCTCGCAGAGCAGCGCGACACCCTCGGTCCAGCGCCGCTGGATCGCGGCGTGGATCGCGGGGGTCTGGCGAAAGCTGGCGTCGGGTGACTCGTCCTCGAGGGCCCGCTCGAGGGCGGCGCGATCGCGGAAGGCGATGGCCACGTGGACATCCGGGAGCGGCTCGTCGCCACAGGGGGGCGGGCTGTCGCGCCAGGCCCCCTGCTCGAGCAGCGGCTCGATGGTGGCGATCTGTTCGCCCCAGCCGGGCTCCAGGTAGCGCGCGAGGGCCTCAGCGAGCTCGCTGGAACAGTCTGCGCGGGCGTGGGCCATGATCGCCGCGAAGCGCGCGTTGGCTGCGGTCGCGGCCCGCAGCATGGCGGCCAGCAGCGGCTCGAAGGGGGGCTCGACCAGGGGGCAGACCACGGAGTTGCCGTGGTGGACGTCGAAGGCGATCAGCCGCTCACCCCGGCGGCCGAGGGTCATGTAGGACTCCTCCCACGCCCAGACCGTGGCGCTGCGGCCTCCGCGGGCCAGGTGCTCGAGGGCGGTCAGCCAGGTGCCGGCCATGGCGATCTCGTCCACGGCGTCTTCGTTCCAGATCTCGCCGTCGACGATGATCTGGAAGCCGCCGAGCAGCGTGCAGCAGGTGGGCAGGCGGTCGCCGCTCCAGTGCTCGACGAGCCAGTCCACCTCGACCTCGGCGATGGGCGTCCAGGTCTCGCCCCCGGTGTGGACCACGAAGCGCGCGCTGACGGTCGGCGCCATCAGCCCAGGCCGGAGACCGTGAGCATGTGCTCGAGCCGCTGATCGACGGTGTGGTCCCGCAGCACCCGATCCCGGCCGCGCGCGGCGATGGCGGCGGCGTCCTCGGGGTGCTCGATGAAGTGCCGGACCTTGCGCTCGAGATCGGCGAGGCCGCGCCAGGCGACGATCTCGCGGTCGAGCTCGAAGCACTCGTGCAGGTGGGGGCTGTGCTCGGCCAGGACGAAGCCCCCGCAGGCCAGCACGTCGAAGACGCGCATGGTGACGATGTCGCGCTGATAGAGGCGGTCGATGTCCAGGCTGACCGTGCTGGCCTGGTAGATCAGGTTGATCTCCCGGCTGTGGCCCGCCCGGCCGCGGTAGCGCGCCCCCGCCTTCTCCGTCAGCTTCCAGCCGTCGTCTCCCCAGGCGTGGACGCCCAGGGGACCCAGGGCCGCCACGGTGTTGAGGCGCTTCTCGGCGGCGGCGGTCTCACCGAGCAGGAAGCCCGGGTCACCCTCGCCGGCGGCCATGGCCGCCTCGCGGAAGCCGGGGAGCGCGGCATCCAGCGCCTGGGAGACCACGAACTGGGCCGGGTGCTGCCGCTGCAGCGCCAGGATGCGCTGCACCAGGTCGGGTGATGGCTGCACCCCCGACCTCGAGGCCCAGCCGGCCAGGGAGGCGTCGAAGCGCGCGCGCAGCCGGGTGGCGGGGCCCAGCATGGAGGACCCCACGATGCTCACCGGCGCGTGGTAGCGCTCGTCCACCGGCTCGGCGACGGGGGCGCGGACCCGCGGGTTGGAGGCCAGGGGCATGTACTCCACGTGCTGGAAGCCGCCCTGTCGGTAGCGCTCCACGTTGTGGGGGTCGTGGGTGAAGATCCAGACCTGCTCGGTGCGTCCCCGGGCGCGGGCGCTGTTGAGGGAGGGGTCCACCTCCCAGCAGATCAGGGGCAGCCGCGCTGCGTCACAGCCCTCGGCCAGCCCGCCGGTGTAGTTGATGGAGGCCACCAGGCGGGCGCCGGAGCGCCGGGCGTTGTGGGCGATCTCCTCGGCTGCGTGGCGCTCGACCTCCCAGGGGACGACCGTGTAGCCCCGGTGACGCAGGGCGTCGGCCAGGTCGCCGACGAACAGCTCGCCGGTGACCAGCAGGGCCCGCCGCTCGCCGACGCCGTGCTCGAGCAGGTGGCGCTCCAGCCGATGGACGCGGTCGAGCACCGGGTGGTGCACCACGGCGCCGTCCCAGGGCAGGTGGTCCAGCAGGTCGGAGGCCAGGGCGAGCTTCAGGCGCCCGGCCCGCAGGGGTTTGCGCCAGTCGTGGCGCGCCAGGGCCATCCGCAGCAGCCATGGATCGCGGTCGAAGGCCACCACATCGGCCTTGGGCCAGGTCTTCAACGCGGCCTGGACCGTCTCCCCCAGCCCTACACCAAAGCAGAGCACCCTGGCGGGGTCGCCGTGCTCCGCCAGCATCCCGCGGACCGCGTCGCGGCCCAGGAACAGGGGCATCCAGCCCCGCCCCAGGCGGTAGGCCACGGCCCCGCCCTTGCCGTCGGTGGCGCGGACGTGGCTGTCGTCCACGGGCAGGTGCAGGCGCTCCGCCAGGGTGGGCGAGCCCGAGGCCAGGGCGGAGAGGTTCTTGCGCAGGCGGGGGAGGTCGAGGCGTACGGGCTGCATGGAGCAAGCTTAGCGCGGCCGCCCACCCGGCGAGGGGTGAGACCCTAGCGGCGGTTGGTGCTCTCGAAGATGCGGTCCGCGGAGGCGGCGATGAAGCCCTCGTAGAGCACGCCGTCGGCGTCGGGGTAGCGGCGGGCGAACTCGTAGTAGCAGCCGGGGACCTCCAGAGGCCCATCGGACAGCTCCACGGTGACCGTGTTGGCCATGGTGGAGGACTGCTCCAGCAGCTCGTCCAGGTCGGTGGGAACGCTCATGGGATCTCCGTGGCGGCGGCGGGGGAGGGGAAGAGGACCCCCGGGGCCAGGGTCCAGCCCGGGTCCAGGGCGGCCTTGGTGGCCTGCAGCTGGGCGATGGCATCGGCACCGCGGGTGAGGAGCAGCAGGCGCTGCTTGAGGGCGCTCCGGCCCACGCCGTGTTCGCTCAGGGGGCAGCCACCCAGGGCGAGGGCTCGCTCGGCGAGCTCCAGCAGCGCGGCCTCGCCCGCGGTGACGTCCGCAGCGCAGGTGGGCAGCCCGTTGGGGTGCACGTTGCCGTCGCTGATGTGCCCGTAGACGCAGACCTCGAGCCCGTGGTCGGCGAAGACGCGCCGGTAGGCATCGAGCATGGTGGCGAAGTGCTCGAAGGGCACGATCATGTCGCCGCCCAGCTTGTGCACGGCGGGGTCCCGGCGCTGGTGCCGCAGGCACCACTCGCTGACCGCCAGGGGGATGGCCTCGCGCACGGCGCGGAGCTGCGCCTGGCGGGAGCGCTGCTCGGGCAGGCCGAGCTCGGTGGTCTCGAAGGCCTCGTGCTGCATCAGGGCCTCCACCAGATCGGCGATGGGGCCCACAGGCTCGCCGGCGAAGGCGCTGTCCAGCTGCTCCATCACCGCGGCATCGTCGGTGTCGGCCGGCAGCTCGTGGACCACCAGCAGCGCAGCTCCGGCCCCGTCGGGCACGGTCACCCGCAGCTTCGCGAGCTCGCCCTCTGTGGCGATGAGCGAGAGGCAGCGGGCGTCGAAGTATTCGATGCTGCGCACCGCCAGGCCCTCCGGGCGCACGCCGTCGCGGGTCTCCCGGGAGCGCTCGCGCAGGGTCCTGGTGAGCGCCACCGCGGCGCCGTCGTCCGGCAGGAACACCAGCGCGGTGAGCTCGGTGGTCAGGGGGCGCAGGGCCAGCTCCACCTCGGTGACGATCCCGAGGGTGCCCTCGGCGCCGATGAACAGATCGATGGGGTCCATCGGGTCGCGGACCAGGTAGCCGGCGGAGGTCTTGCGCAGGGCAGGGGAGAGGGCTGTGGGGATGGGCAGCTCGAGGCGAGCCTCGCCCTCGAGGCGGAGGGTGTCGCCGGGGGCGACGAGGAGCTCGCCGCGGGTGAGCTCCAGCACTTCACCGTGGCGCAGGGCCACCCGGATGCGCCGCACCCAGTCCCGGGTGGTGCCGTAGGCGAAGGTCGCCGCGCCCGCGGCGTTGCAGGCGACGTTGCCGCCGATGGTCGCGCCGTCGTGGGTGGGGGCGGGGGGGTAGTACAGGCCGCGGGCTGCCAGCGCGCGGTGCAGATCGGCCAGCACCAGGCCGGCGCCTGCCACCGCACGGGCGTTCGCTGCGTCCAGCTCGAGGGCCGTGAGGCGCGCGGTGGACACCACCACCTCGCCCGATGGCGTGGCGCCACCGGTCAGGCTGGTGAGGGCGCCCTGGGGCAGGATCGCGGCGTCGGGGTTGGCGCGCAGCCAGGCGCACAGCTCGGCCTCGCTGCGGGGCTCCACCAGGCCCGCAGCGCCGCTGCCCTGCATGGCCGCGGCGTCTGTGGAGACCGCCTCGAGCCGTTCTGGATCGGTGGAGGTCGGGGGGACGGGGGCGTCGGGGGGACGAAGCAGGGGCAAGCGGTGGGTGGCCATGCGCGCTCCGGGGTTGGGCGCAAGCTAACCACAGGGCACGGTGGGGACGCGGCGGCCCGGTGAGCTGCGCCACCTGCGCGTCAGAGCTCGGCCTCGACCGCCGTGGACACCAGCTCGGCGAGCTGGGCGTGGCCGTGGGGGCTGAAGTGCAGGCAGTCCAGGAACCACTCGCTGGACGGGATGCCGTGGGTCTGCAGCATGTGGGCCTCGAGGTCCACCAGGCTGGCGCCGGTGCTGGCCGCCGCCGCCCGCACCGCGTCGGTCATCGCGATGGTCGCGCGCATGGGCATCGGGTCGTGCTCGATGGCCTGGCGGAAGTCCTCGGCCGCGCCCGGATCCCCGGTGGCGTGGCGCACCCGGGCCATGGCGTGGTGCAGCTCCGCGCAGCCGGGGTAGGCCTCGAGGGCCGCCGCCAGCTGCGGGTGGGCGTGCCCAGGGACGGGTCGTGAGCCCCACTGATCGACATCGAACAGGGTGGCGGCCTCGGGGCAGCCGCGGCCGATGGGGCGGCAGGTCGTCCAGTTGGAGATGGGGGTCACCAACACCAGGCCCACCCCATCGGCCTGGGCGGCCTGCCCGATGGCCTCGAGGTTGCGCTGCAGGGCCTCGGCCGCCAACAGGCGCTGCCCAGGGCTGATGGTGCCGCGCTCCGCGTCGGGTCTGGGCCCCGGACGGGCCGTCGCCCCCTCGGGCGCGGGCGACACCAGGTCTCGCAGGAGCAGGTAGGCCCGGCTGCGCCACAGCGCCATCCGGAGCCGCACGACCAGGGCTGAGCCGGTGCTCCCGTAGCGCTGCTCCTGCAGGGTGTTCCCCAGGTCGTTGTGGCCCGTGTAGATCACCAGCGCATCTGGGCCGAAGGCGAGGGCCTCGGTGGCCAGCTGGCGGATGTCGTGGCTGTCGAGCCCGGGGTTGCCCAGGTTGATGGCCTCGATGGCGCGACCGCGCCTCGCCATGACGTCTGCCGTGACGGCCGGCAGCTCCAGCTCGGTGTCGATGCGGCTGCCGCCGTGCATGGACGAGCCCCCCATGAACAGCACCCGGGGGAGCGCCGGATCGGGGGAGGTTGGGAAGCGGCTCGCCTCGGAGCGGTCCTGGAAGCGGGCCACGACCTGGTCGTGCTGGAGCTCGAAGCTGGCACGGCGGTTGTCCCAGCGCTGCCACAGCCCGGGGGGATCCGGCGGCACTCCGAGCACCCACCGGGCCACCAGCTCGAGGACGAGCAGGACGGCGGCGGCCGCGCACAGGCCCATCAGGGCCTTGCGTCCGGTGCTGGGCTGGGGGCGTGGTGACGGCATGCTCGGGTGGTTCTAGCTGCGCGCTGCGCCTGCGGCCACGGGTCGGCACCATCGGCGCTGGACGCGAGCGAGCAGAACGGGAAAAACGCGCAAGATTCAGGAGCTTGACCCCGCCGTGACCCTTGACAGAGTTACGCTGTTGCCATAGCTGGCGACCGTCATGGTAACTCAACAGAGAGTTACTACTTCTCGCGGAGCCATGATGAGCCCTCGCTGGACCGTCACCGTCGCCCTCCTCGCCATCACAGGCTGCAGCTCCTTCGCCCTCGACGGCGGCGGCAGCCAGCCGGGCACCAAGGGCGGATCGTCCCTGAGCTGGATGGGGATCTACGGCGACACCGAGCGGCACGATGGCGCCAACCCCGGCACCTTCTCCGTGATGATGAACCAGGACTACTACGGCCTGCAGGCCGATCTGGTGATCCGGGTGGACGGCGGCGACTGGGAACGCCACGACATGGACTGGGCCGGCCACGTGGACGGCAACTCCCTGTGGCAGCTCGAGCCGGCCGACGCCTTCGAGCCCGGCGCCAGCGTGGAGTACTTCTTCCACGGCTACGACAGCTGGGGAGCTCAGATCTGGGACAGCGCCGGCGGCGCCAACTACGGCTGGGACGTGCCGACGGGCTACGCAGAGCACGCCATGGAGCCCATCGACGTCGGCTTCTGGCCGGACGCCGACTACGAGACCTGCGTCTGGGGCTACGTCGACTTCGCGGTCGACGGTTGGGGCGCGGACCAGCGCATGGCCATGCAGACCCGCGTCCTCCGCGAGAACGGCGCCGAGGAGCGCTACCTCTACCACCTGGCCTACGAGGGGACCGAGAGCGACGGCCGCGGTCGTTGGGGCACGGACCTCATCGAGCTGTACCCCGACTCGGTCCACCACGGCGCCATCACGGCCGTGGACTTCACCTTCCAGGCCAGCGTGGACAGCGACGGTGACGGCGTGGCCGAGCTGCTTCAGTCCGAGCACCGCTACCACCTCGCCGCCCCCGTGGACCTGGCCGCGCCCACCACCGGCCTGGGAACGCCCGAGCTCGGCGAGCTCAACGACGACGAGGCCTGGGCCACCGCGGACACCAGCCTGGCCGCCCTGGCCGACAGCGCCTTCGACGACGCGCTGCCCAGCATGGAGCAGTTCTTCTCCCCCTACGACGACAGCGAGCAGGCCGTCATCGCCGAGATCGAGGCCGTGATCGACGCGCAGCTGGCCGACCCGGGCGGCCTGCACACCATCCACGCCTCCATCTTCGACGTGAACGACAGCCGCATCGCCGACGCCCTCATCGACGCCCACCACGCGGGGGTCGAGGTCAAGCTGCTCACCGCCGGCTACCACATGGAGCCCTGGCGCAGCTGGGAGACCGAGTACCCCCGCCTGCAGGCTGCCGGCGTGCCGGTGCTCGGCGTGGTCCGGGACGAGGACATCGCCGCCTCCATGCACACCAAGTTCGCCGTGTTCGACGGCCTCGCCGTGGCCACCGGCTCCTACAACTGGGAGGTCGTCAGCGCCGACGACAACGCCGAGGACATGATCCTCATCCGCTCCGCCGAGCTGGCCGCGGTCTACGAGCGCATGTTCGCCGCGGTGGCGGCCGAGCCCTACGAGGCCTGGCCCGTGGACTCCGCGGCCCCCATCCAGGTCTACTACAGCCAGGACCACGAGATCGCGCAGGTGGTCTGCGAGGCGCTGGACGCGGCCGCCGACACCGTCGATGTGGCCATGTTCACCCTGCGCTCCATGAGCTACACCGACGCATCAGGCAACCACCGCGACGTGCTGGACGCCCTGATCGACGCCCAGACCCGGGGCGTGGACGTGCGCCTGATCCTCGAGGAGAACATCGCGGACGCCGGCGAGTACTACGGCACCGTGACCGACGACGACGGCACCGACGAGTGGCTGGAGTCCTACGGCATCGAGGTCATCGAGATCGACATCGACGACTCCAGCAACCCCTACGCCTCGATGCATCACAAGTACGCGGTCATCGACGGCGAGATCGCGCTGCTGGGCTCGGCGAACTGGTCGTCCATGACCCAGGTCTCCGACGACGACCTGATGGTCATCCACGACACCACCGTCGCCGAGGGCCTGCTCGGGGAGATCACCCACCTGCGGCACCACTACGAGGACGGCTTCGATCCGGCCACGGCGCCCTCCACCCCGGTGGAGATCACCGTGTACCACCCCCACACCTCCTGGGGTGAGGCGGTCCACCTCGTCGGAGACATCGACGAGCTGGGCGGCTGGGACAGCGGGTCCTCCATCGAGCTGGACCCCTCCGACTGGCCCCGCTGGACCGCGACGGTCGATCTGCCCGCGGGCACCCACTTCGAGTTCAAGGCCGTTGTCATCGGCGCGGACGGCAGCGTGAGCTGGCAGTCCGGCGACAACATTGGCCACACCGCCGATCCTGGCGGCGCTTCCGACCCCGTCTTCGTGACCTGGGCCCGCTAGGCCCCGCGACGGACTGGAGACACCATGAGCATCCGATTCATCAGCTGCACCCTCGCCCTCTCCCTCGCCATCAGCGGCTGCGGGTCCTTCGCGGAGCTCGGCACCGGCGACGCCACCGCCGACGCCAAGGGCGGCGGCCCCTCCTGGATGGGCGTCTACGG
>CAYZVO010000063.1:0-39244 GCA_964481655.1 uncultured Enterobacterales bacterium
CACGTCTCCGTTACGATTTCAACCCCGAGTCGCGTTCACGCTGGACCAGTACACGGGGAGGTAGTCGAAGAGGGTCTCCTCGCTCAGCAGCGCCCAGGCGGTGCCCTCATCCACCCAGCCCGCGTCCTCGTCCAGGCCGGTGGTGGTGAACACGAAGGGCACGGTCAGGTCCTCGGGATCGCCGTACTCCACGGTCTCGATCCCGCTCTCACCCTCCTCGCGGGCGGCGGCGCTGGTGCGCAGATCCTCGATCACCGTCTGCTCGAGGCTCTGGCCGAAGTAGCGGAGCCCGGTGCCGGTGGCGCCCAGGCCGGTCTGGGAGTCGGTCACGCTCACGGCCCCGAGGAAGGGCATCTCCATGCGCTTGGTGCGCAGCAGCCGGTTGCTCTGGGCGGTGCTCATGGGGGTCGCCATCAGCCCCCGGGTGCCCGCGTCGATGACCAGCGCCAGGCGGTCCTGGTCCATGCTGGGCAGCTCGCCGGGGGGGACCAGCTCGGCGGCGGGGTCGATCCACATGGGCTCGTCCCCGGGGATGACCACGATGGCGTGGTCGAAGCCGTCCAGGCCGGGCATCTCGTGCATCTGGTCGGTGCCCGGGCCGGTGGTGACCAGGGCCACGTGGGCTTCGATCCCCACGGCGTCCAGCAGGGCCACCAGCAGCGTCGCCTGGTCCTTGCAGTCGCCGTAGGCCCGCTCGAGGGTCACGGCCGGGGAGCGGGGCACGATGGCCGCGTCGCCGAGGTTGAGCCCGGTGTACCGCACCCGGGAGCGCAGGGAGGCCAGCAGGCGGGAGACCAGGTCGGCCCGCTCGAGGCTGGCGGGGTCGTCCCCGGCGAGGGCCTCGTCCAGGAGGGGCTGGATGGCGGTGCTGGTGTCCTCCGCCGAGAGAGCCTCTTCGACGGGGCCCAGGTAGCTCTGGGCGACGTCGGCCCAGGAGGTGGCGGTGCTGTATTCGAGCATGGGGACCGAGCGGGCGTCGGGGGGCAGGTAGCCCTCGACCCACTCCCAGCCTGGGCGATCCCGGGCCACGAAGCTGCGCCTGCGCGCGCCGTCGTCCATGCGCTCGTCGAGGCGCTCGATCTCCGCGTCGCCGTGCAACACCCACTCGAAGGGGGCCTTGGCCGGCTGCTCGATCCAGGTCAGGGCCACCGCGGCTGGTTCGTCGAACTCGAGCATCGCGATGTGGCTGCGCCCGGCGGGGCAGAACGGCCGGTGCTCGGAGATCTCCACCACGAACTCGACGATGGCGCCGACCTCGATGGAGGGGAGGGGAGCGACGAGCTCGCGGGCGTCCGAGTAGACCTTCTGGCCGGGCTCGGGAGCCCCCTGGACCACGGCGGCATCGGGGTCCAGCAGGTGGACCTCGCCGTCTGCGTGGATCACCCGAGCACGGAGCACCGGGCGCTCCTGGTGCCAGGGGGACCAGTGTGCGCCGATGGTGTCGGTGATCTCGGCGCCACCCTCGGTCAGCACCCGGTAGATGCGGCGGTAGACCGTGGTCTCCCGTCCTTCGGCGTCGTAGCGGAATCCCTGCTCCTCGAGCAGCACCGCGATCCCGTTGCTGCGGGCCTCGTCGGTGCCCGAGACCCTGGGCGTGAGCTCGTCGAGGTGGCCCTCGAACGCGTCCAGGGCCGCCCCGAGATCCTCGGCGGGTGCCTGCAGCGGGGGGGGCTCCAGCCAGGCGTCGAGCCTGGCCTTCGCGGCCTGAGCGGTGGTCGGCAAGGACAGCAGCGCGACGAGCGTCGCGGCTGCGAGAGACCTGTGAGTGTGCACATCCCCTCCTGGTTGTGAACGCCGCTGACATCGTACCGCAGAACGCGGCGCGGGTTCACCGCCTATGGCTCACTGGACGACCACCACCGTGTAGCTGCGCTCGACATCGCCCTGGATCTCCAGGCTCACGCCGGCCACCTCGATGGTGCCCGTGTCCAGGGTCTCCGTGACCTCGCCGGCGCCCGTGGGGCTGCCGCTGGGGGTGTAGCGGGTGCCGTCGCCTTCGGTGAAGGGGCCGCCGCCGCCGAAGAGGTAGACCACGCGCTCCCCGTCGACATCGGCCAGGTCGAGCAGCCCATCTTCGACGGTCTCCGCCAGGGTGTCGGGGATGGTGGCGAAGGTGGGCACCGTGGTGCCGGCGGCCGCGAAGACGGGGGTGTGGTCCTCGGCCGCGTCCAGCCAGCCCTCGGCGGCGGGCTGGTGGCTGTCCCAGTCGAACCAGTCGACCTCGGAGGGCAGCGCCACCTCGCGGCCTGTCGCGCCGCGCTCCAGCACAGGGGCCACGAGCAGGGCGGAGCCCAGCAGCCAGGCGTCCATGCGACCCCAGTCTTCGCCGTAGTGGAACGCCACCGGCCGGATCATCGGTGAGCCGAGCTCGGCGGCCTCGCGGGCCAGGCCCGAACGGTAGGGGTACAGTCGGCTGTGCTCCCGGGTCATGGCCGCGAAGTAGGCGAGGGTCTCCTCGTCGCGGTCGAACTGGTGGTTCTCCTCGTCGAAGGCCCCGTGGTGGGTGCGCATGACCGGAGAGTAGGCCCCCAGCCCGGCCCAGCGGAACCACAGCTCCTTGTCGCTGGGGTCGTTGCCCACCGAGTTGTAGCCGGCGATGTCGTGGGTGTAGACGGGCACCCCCGAGGCGGCCAGGCCCAGGCCCAGGGCCAGCACGGTGGGGAAGCCGTCGTCGCTGTCGAAGCTGGTGCGCTGGTCGCCCCCCCAGACCACGGGGGAGAGGCCCTGGGTGCCGGCCCAGCCGGAGCGGGAGAAGAAGGTGGCGTCGTAGCCATCGATGGCGGCGAGGTTGGCCTCTTGCCAGCGCTGGGGGTAGCGGTTGTGCGCCTGCATCGGATCGGAGCCGTCGTGCATCACCGCGTCGATGGGCAGCCACTCGCCGTAGTCGGCCATCCAGCCGTCGAAGCCGATGTCCAGGCAGTCGCGCATCCAGCCCACGGACCAGTCCACGGCGTCGGGGTGGGTGTAGTCCACCAGCGAGGTCCACTTGAGGCTGACACCCAGGAAGGTGTAGGGCGCACCGGCGTCGTCCTGGATGAGCACCCCGGCGTCCACGGCGTCGTCCCAGGTCACGGTCTCCTCGGCCACGAAGGCGGAGAAGTAGGCCAGCCACTTCAGGCCCAGGGCCTCGAGCTCGGCGTCGATGTCCTCGGCGTCGGGGTACAGCTCCCGGTCCAGGAACCACTCGTTGCTCAGGCGATAGCCGGTGGTCTGGATCTCGAAGCCCTTCCAGTCCTCGGTCCAGACCGCCGAGACCGACGCGCCGGCCTCGCGGACCAGCGCGGCGACCTCGCGGACGCGCTCCGAGCCACCCACGGCGTCCACCCAGGCGCCCAGACCCCAGGCGGGGGGCTGGTCGATGCGGCCCCAGTGGTCGCTGGCGTGCTGCACCACCTCGAGGGGACCGTCGCCGGAGATGACCACCAGCTCGAGGTCATGTTCCCACGCGGTGACGGTGAACCAGTCCGGTGTGTCGGCGCAGAGGTCCACCTCGACCCGGGCGTCGGTGCGGAACAGCAGCCCGTGGGCCTTGTGGGGCCGCAGCAGGAAGGGCACGGGGTAGGCGGAGGCGTGGCGGGTGCCGGTCAGGCTCCAGTCGTCGGGGTAGTCTTCGTCGTCGGCCTTGCCGACCCCGGGTTCGTGGACGAACAGTGGGAACGCCTGGCCGACGTGATCGACGTCCATGGCGTGTCCACCCAGGCCCAGGAAGTGGTCGTCCGTGTCGCAGGCGGCGGCGAGCACCGCGCGGTCATGGGCGCCGTCGTAGGCGGAGAAGTGGACGACCAGAGCGTCCTCGCTCGGTGACTCCAGGGCGAGCACGCCGATGCCGTTCCCGTCGACGTCATCCAGCTCGATCAGTGCTCCGTCGTCCGAGATCTCGACGCCATCGGTGCCGCGGGCCCAGATCAGCTCACTCTCCACGTCGTCGAAGTGGTAGGAGCCGAAGGCCTGATCGATGGTGGCGCTGCCGGTGCCCGTCCCGAAACGCACCTGATCGAGGCGGTCCCCCCGCTCGGTGTGGATGATGTCGAGGGTGCCGTCGTCGCGGTGCAGGTCGACCAGCCAGGGGCCAAGCCGGTGGCTGTCGGGCCGGCAGGCGATGGAACCGATGAGAACGATGGGGAAGAGGTGGCGCTTCATGCGCCCCAATCTACCAAACCACGGGATTGGTCGTCGCCCCCCACCAGCCCTGGTTCGCCACGCACACCAGATCGCCGCCCGCGTTGCTGGGGGAGATCTCCACGATGCTGCCCTCGGAAGAGAAGCCGTACAGCTCGCCGGCGTGGTAGCCCAGGCCGAAGAGCTTCTCGTAGCCGATGGTGCCCATCCAGGCGGCGCCGCCGGTGTTGGGGTCCACCCGCACCAGCTCGTCGCCGTCGCCGTCGCCGAACACGGTCCAGTACAGGTAGCCGTCGGGCAGGCCCACCAGATCGCCGGAGGTGGTGTAGGGGGAGTTGGCCACCAGGTCCTCGGTGGTGCAGCTGCCGAGGTCGATGCGCGTGATGATGTCGTCGCCGCCGGCGATGAGCTCGCCCATCGAGGTGAAGGTCAGCGCCATCATGTTCACGTCGATGTCGCAGACCTTGGTGACCGCCGCGGTCTCGGGATCGATGCGGTACAGCGCGTCGAAGGTGCCCCCGTACATGTGGCCGGCCAGGTCGATGGCGATGTCCACGAAGTACTCCACGATCTCGGAGCCGTCGTGGAACTGGCCCACCTCGGTGGTCTCGCCGGTGGCCGGGTTGACCTCGTACAGGGTGTCGGAGGTGTTGGCGTAGACCGCACCCAGGGCCACCTCGCCGGTGTCCATGGGATCGTCGGTGTCCTCCGGAGGATCGGTGTCTTCCGGAGAGTCCGTGTCGACGGGCACGTCACTGTCCAGGGGCACGTCCGGGTCGTCGGGACGCTCGTTGATCTCGTAGTCCACACAGGCGAGCAGGAACAGCAGAGACAGCATCACCGACCTCCGGGGGGGGGGCGTCGCGGCGGCTGGATAACCCCTCGACCGGATCGCGACAGGGTTGGATCCCCACAGTCGTGAGCCGATGCGTCACACCATGATCTTCAGCGGTCCCGTTCGATCCTGGCGCGCAGCCGCAGCGCGTCGTGGTGGCCGGGTTCGATGGACAGCGCCGTGTCCAGCAGCTCGAGGGCTTGCTCCGACCGGCCGGCTTCCAGGTAGAGCCGGGCCAGGCCCAGGTACTTGTCCGGCTCCTCGTGGGGGGCCAGCTCCACTCCTCGCTCCAGCTGCGCGCGGGCCAGCGCGGGACGGTCCTGCTGCAGGTAGAGCAGGCCCAGGCCTTCGTAGGGGCAGGTGTGTCTCCCGGGCGGGGGACGGGCGAGATCGCCGCTGCGCTCGGGGTTCAGTGCGAGGGCGCCCGCAGTCACCCCGCCGAGCACGGCGTCCCAGCCCCAGCAGGCCAAGCGGCCGCGGCGGTCCAGGCCACAGCTGGTGTAGAAGCCGGCATCGAGCTGGTCGATGGCCTCGCTTGGTGGGCTCGACTGCCCGACCGCGTCGTGCCCCCAGCAGGTCACGCCCCCGCCCCGGCGGTGCGCGCAGGCGTGCTGCTGGCCCATGTGCACGACGGCCCAGCCGCCGCTCGCGGGGGGCTTCGTCAGGGCGACGTCCACGCCGTCGGGGCCTGGGTAGCTGTCGGTGGATCCCCAGCAGGTCAGGACCCCCTCGAGGCTCAGCGCGCAGCTGTTCCTGCCACCGACGGCCACCTGGGCCCAGCGGCCCGCGGGAGGGTCGAGCTGTCCGTCGTCCCCGCTGCCCCAGCAGTGGATGGTGTGCTCGTCGTCTACGGCGCAGCTGTGCTCCATACCCACGGCGACTTGTCGGAAGCGGCCATCGGGCGGGGTCGCCTGATCGGCGCGATCGTCCCCCCAGCAGTGCAGGTGCGCGTCATCGGCAAGCGCGCAGGCGTAGCTCGCTCCTACCGAGAGCTGAGTGAAGGTCCCAGGTGGGGGCTCGGTGGCCCCCGCGTGGGGGTCTCCCCAGCAAGTGATCTCCCCGCTGGGCCGCAGCCCACAGGCGTGGTCGACCCCGGCGTCGATCATCGTGAAGGGGCCCGCGGGCGGGGCGGTGGCTCGGCTCTCGCGGGTGCCCCAGCAGCGGGGATCGCCTTCGTGGGCCAGCACGCAGGTGAAGGTGCCGCCGGCCGCGACCTGGACCCAGCGTTCCTGGTCGGGCGGATCGAGCCAGGTGTGGGTTGGCTGGGCGAACTCGGGATGGGTCGGTTGGTGGGCCTCCGCTGATGGCGGGGCCCGCCCTGGGTCGTCGAGCTCGGGTCGCAGCTCGCCGCAGCCTGCAGACAGGGCGAGCAGGGCCGCGGCGATGGTGACTTCGAACCGGGACATTCCGTGGATGGGGGTGGCGCACCTGCCAGCATAGGCCCATAGGTCCCCGCGGATCAAGGGCTGGGGGCCGGGGTGGGCGCCGCGATATGGAAGCTGCGACGCTCGTCACCCGGAGACCGCCGTGCGCCCCTTCGTCCTGTCCATCGCGCTGCTCGCCGCCTGTGATCCCGCCCCGGACGACACCCCGCTGACGACGAGCCTGGCCTGCAAGGGCCCCCTCGTGCTGGCCCTCCGGGCCCCGGATCTGCACATCGAGGTGGCCAACTGCCTCCAGACCACCCTCTCCGCCCGGGTGGTGGGCGAGGGGGAGCTCACGGTCGACCTCTCGCTGCGTGACAGCACCCTGATCCCCACGGTCACGGCGGGCGCGGGAGGCGGCGTGCTGCGGGCCGTGGCCCTCGAGGGCGACGCCCACCTGGAGGGAGAGGCTCCGCTGCGCTGGTGGCGCCAGGGCTACCAGAGCTGGTCCTGGGCCGGGGTCACCGAGCTCGACGACGTCCTGGATCTCGACGAGGACGGCCTCCCGATGGTGGGGGGCCAGGACGTGAACACCTCGTTCATCCAGGACCGGGCGAGCACCGCCTGGTGGGTGGGCCTGCTCGGTCGCGACGACGGCGGCTCACTGCTGCTGGGGGCCACCGATGCGGATCGGGTGCCGTTCTACACCGCGGCCAGCGCCGAGGGGGAGCTCTGGGCCGTGTGGGGCGGCTTCGACGAGGTCTACCCCTTGGCCGAGGGGGAACAGATCCAGCTCGCCCCCATGCGCATCGACGTGAACGATGAGCCCTGGGACATGCACCGCAGCTACGCCGAGCGCGTCGCGGAGCGGGTCCCTCCGCGGGATCTGTCCTCCTCGCCGACGGTCGGCTGGTCCAGCTGGTACACCTACTACGCCGATGTCACCGAGCAGGACGTGCGCGACAACCTCGAGGTCGTCGCCGCCCTCAACGCGGCGGGGACCCACAGCCCGGTGGATCTGATCCAGGTGGACGACGGCTGGCAGGTGGTCTGGGGCGAGTGGACGGCCAACGAGAAGTTCCCGTCCGGCATGGCCGCCCTGGCCCAGGACATCGAGGCCGAGGGGCTCACCCCGGGCCTGTGGATGGCGCCGTTCTACGTGAGCCGGGAGGCCCTCGCCTACCTCGAACACGACGACTGGTGGGTGCTCGACGACGAGGGCTTCGAGCTGTCCTTCGACAACGACAGCACCGGCGACTACGCCGTGATCGATGTCACCCACCCCGACGCCGCCGCGTGGCTCTCCGATGTCATCGCCGCGAGGGTGGCCGAGGGATGGACCTACCTCAAGCTCGACTTCCTCTACGCCGGCGCCCAGCCCGGACAGCGCTACCACGACGTCACCGCGCTCGAGGCCTACCACTCCGGCCTGCGCCTGCTGCGGGAAGCGGCGGGAGATGACGCCTTCATCCTGGCCTGCGGGGCGCCCATGCTGCCCTCGGTGGGCTACGCCGAGGCCTTCCGTACCGGCGCCGACATCGCGTTTGGCTGGTCTCCGGATCCGGATCCGGCCTACCTGCGCTGGCAGGCGCGGGCCACCGCCGCCCGCAACTGGCAGAACGGGCTGTGGTGGTGGATCGACCCGGACGTGGTGCTGCTGCGGGAGCCCTTCGAGGACCACCAGGCCCGCGGCGCCGTGGTCGCCCAGGTGGTCAGCTCCGGGCTGTGGCTGGCGGGGGACGATCTGAGCGCCTTGAGCGACGATCAGCTCGCCCTCGAGCTGCACCCCGAGGCCGCGGCCCTGCGCGGGCTGCCGGTGCGCCCCGTCGCGGCCCTGCGCTACGCCTCGGGTCACGATCTGGGCCCGGTGTCCGAGCGGCAGGTGGCCGACGATCGGGTGCCGACGGTGTGGGCCATCGGCGACGACAGCACAGCCCTGCTCAACCTCGGTGAGGACGAGCTTGTGCTGCCTGGTCCTGGAGGGCAGGAGCTGCTCACCGGCGAGCGCGCGGAGCGGGGCGCTCCCCGCCTGCTGCTGCCCGGGGAGGGCGAGATCTGGGTGCCCTGATCGCGGCTAGGCCCAGGTCGGGGCCCGCTCGATGAGCTTGCGCGCTGCGGGGGCCGCCACCGGCTTCGAGAACAGGAAGCCCTGGGCGTGGTGGCACTTGCGATCCCGCAGCCAGCCCAGCTGCTGCTGGGTCTCCACGCCCTCGGCCGTGGTGTTCATGCCCAGGGCGTGGGCCAGCTGCACGATGGAGCAGACCAGCTCCTGGCTGCGCTGGCCGTCGCCCATGCTCTTGACGAAGGAGCGGTCGATCTTGATGGTCTCGAACGGGAACTGGTGCAGGTAGGACAGAGACGAGTAGCCGGTGCCGAAGTCGTCCATGTGCAGGGCGACGCCCAGCTCCTGGAGATCGGCCAGGGTGTGACGGAAGGTGTCGCCCTGGTCCAGCAGCACGCTCTCGGTGATCTCGAGCTTGAGGGACTTCGCGGCCAGCCCGGTGTCCTTCAGGGTCGACCGCACCTGGGCGGCGAGGTCCTGGCGGGCGAACTGCCGGCTCGAGATGTTCACGGCCATGCTCAGGTCCCGCTGCGGGAAGGCCCGCTGCCAGGCCTTGAGCTGTCCGCAGGCCTCCTGCAGGACCCAGCTGCCGATGGGGTCGATGAGACCTGTCTCCTCGGCCAGCGGGACGAAGTCCGCGGGAGAGACGAGCCCCCGGGTGGGGTGCTGCCAGCGCACCAGCGCCTCGAAGCCGATGATGCCGCCGGAGCCCAGGGAGATCACCGGCTGGTAGTGCAGCAGCAGCTGATCCCGCTGCAGCGCCTGGCGCAGGGCGGTCTCCAGCTCCATGCGCTCCACGGCGCCCTCATGCATGGCCTCGTCGAAGATGGCGTAGCCGGCGCGGCCCTCGGCCTTGGCCCGGTACATGGCGATGTCGGCGTTCCGCAGCAGCTTGGAAGGATCGTCGCTGCTCGCGTCCACGAAGCTGATCCCGGCCGAGGCGGTGGTGTAGACCTCCTGGCCGCGGAAGTGGAAGGGTTTGCCCAGCTCCTCGAGCACGCGCTTGGCGACCCGCACGGCGTCCTCGTGGTCGCGCACGCCCATCAGCAGGATGGTGAACTCGTCGCCGCCGAAGCGAGCCAGGGCCTTCTCGGTGCCGAAGCGGGCCAGCAGGTCCGTGCCCCGCAGGCAGCGCTCGATGCGGCCGGCCACCGCGCGCAGCAGCTCGTCACCGGCCCAGTGGCCCATGCTGTCGTTGACCACCTTGAAGTTGTCCAGGTCCAGGAACAGCAGCGCCGAGCGCATGTCCGGGTTGCGCCGGGCGACCTGGATGGCGTGGCCCAGGCGCTCCATGAACAGCACGCGGTTGGGCAGCCCGGTCAGCGAGTCGTGCAGGGCGTCGTGGACCAGCCGGGCCTCGGCCTCCTTGCGGGCGGTGATGTCCGACATGGAGCCCACCAGGCGCATGGGGATGCGCCCGTCCTGGCGCACCAGCAGGCCGCGGCAGAGGATCCAGCGGTAGCCGCCGTCCTTGTTGCGCAGGCGGTGTTCCAGCTCGAAGTGGTCGGCGTCGCCCTCGAGGTGCTCTTGCACCGCCAGGCGCAGGGGCTGCCGGTCCTGGGGGTGGGCCCGCTCGAACCAAACCTCGGGGTCGGCCAGGGCCTCGTCCGGATCGAGGCCCAGCATCCGGTACCAGCGCTCGCTCAGGTAGATGCTGTTGGCGATCAGATCCCAGTCCCAGAGGGCATCGTTGGCGGCCTTGGCGGCCAGGGCGTAGCGCTCCTGGCTGTCCACCAGGGCCTGCTCCACCTCGCGCCGCCGGGCGATGTCCCGCATCAGCAGCTCGTTGACGTGGGCCAGCTCCTTGGTGCGGACCGCGACCTTGCGCTCGAGCTGCTTGTGGGACTGCTGCAGATCCCGCTCCGCGCGCCACTTGGCGCCCAGGGTGCTGGCGAGGTGCCGCAGCACGTGGGGCTGGAAGGGCTTGGGGAAGAACAGCAGGCGCTCGGCGGGGAGCACGCGGTGGGCGAAGAGCTCCGGGTGCAGCTCAGCCGGCTCGGCGACGATGACGATGTTGATGTCGGGATCGGTGGCCCGGATGGCCTCGGCGGTCTCGGGACCGCTGTGGGGGCCAGAGAGGCCCGGGGCGAGGAACACCACCGAGTAGGGCTGCTCGTCCAGGCGCGCCTGGAGGATCCGCGCGATGGCGTCGTCGCCGTCCTCGCAGGTGTCGAGCTCGAAGGTGCCGGCCCCGGGCTCTCCCGCCGGCTCGGCGTCTTCGTCCCCGCCGGAGATCCAGACGGCGCTCGAGCCGAAGACCCAGCGGTAGGCCTGCAGGGTGGCCGGTTGATCGTCCACCGCGAGCAGGCGGATGGTCGCGTCCTCGGTGGTCGTGTCGATGATGGAGCTCATGCCTCGCTCCCGGGGCGATCCGTGGCGCCGGTGAACACCGGCTCGCTGGCGGGCAGGGACAGCTCGAAGCAGGCGCCGGGCAAGGGGCCCTGCGTCAGCTCGAGGGTGCCGCCGTGGTGCTGGGCGACCCGCCAGGCGATGTTCAGGCCAAGCCCGGTGCCGCGACCGGGGGCCTTGGTGGTGTAGAAGGGGTGGAAGATGCGCTCGCGGATGGCATCGGGCACACCGTGGCCGTTGTCGGACACCGACACGATGACCCGGTCGCCAACCCGGCGGCCGTCCACGTTGACCATGCCGCCCTCGGCTGGGACGGCGTCGAAGGCGTTGCCCAGCAGGTTGGTCAGCAGCTGGTGCATCTCCTCGGGGACACAGTCGACCAGGCCCGACCCCTGGAAGCTCACCTCGACCTCGGCCTCGGTCCCCATGGGTGGGCGCACGATGTCGATGACCTCGCGCATGGACGCGAACAGGTCGTGGGGCTGCAGGGCCCGCTCCCGCCCCTCGCGGGCGTAGTGACCCATCAGGGAGACGGTGTGGGCGATGCGCTCGGATCCGCTGGCGGCCCGCTCGTGCAGCCGGCCGATGCGGCCGCCGAGCTTGCCCATGCGGCGGACCTGCTCGGGGCTGGGTGGGGTGTCGCCCAGCTCGGCCATCAGGGCCTGCAGGGAGCCCACGTCCTTCTCCACCATGGCCATGGCGGGCCGGATCTGGTTCAGGGCGTTGTTGAACTCGTGGGCCAGGCCCGCGGCGAGGGTCTCGAGGGCGTCCATGCGGTGCTCGAGCTGGACCTCGGCTTGCAGGTCGTGCATCTCCAGCAGGGCGTGCACCGCGCCGCGCAGCTCTCGGGGGGAGAAGGGCTTGGCCAGGTAGCTGTTGGCGCCGGTCTCGAGCCCGGTGGCGCGATCGTCGGTGGTGCCCCGGGCGCTGAGCATGATGATGGGGGTCTGCTTCGTGGCGGGCTCGCCGCGCAGGCGGCGGATGAGCTCGTGTCCGTCGATGCCAGGCATCATCAGGTCGGTGATCACCAGGCTTGGTTTGACCTCGAGGGCCGTGGCCAGGCCCTCGAGCCCGTCGCGGGCGGTGTAGACCTGGAACTGGTCGTGCAGGGTCAGGTGCACCACCCGCAGGATGTCGGGGGTGTCGTCCACCACGAGCACAGCGTGCTTCTTGCGCTCCTGGTGGGGGTGGCGGGCCACGGTGCGGCGCTCGGTGGCGTCGGCGATCTGCAGCAGGCGGTAGTCGTCGCGCTCCGACAGCAGGCCCGTCCACTCGGCCAGGCCCTGGTCCGAGGACCGGCGCCCGCCCAGCACGTCCTTGCGCGCGGCGCGGCGGTCGAGCACCGACGGGTCGAAGTGATCCCGGCCCTTGCGCAGCTCCACGAAGAAGCGGGCGCCCTCGCCCGGCGGGCTCTCGGCCCAGATGCGACCGCCGTGCAGCTGCACGAACTCCTGCGCCAGGGCCAGGCCGATGCCCGAGCCGCCATGGCGGCGGGTGGCCCCCATGTCGACCTGGAAGAAGCGCTCGAACAGCGCCTCGGCCTTGTCCTCGGGGAAGCCCGGGCCGCTGTCGGCCACGCAGACCACCACCGAGCCACCGCGGTCCTCCACCATCACCTGGATGTTGCCGCCCTCCGGGGTGAACTTGGCGGCGTTGGACAGCAGGTTCACGAACACCCGCTCCATGCGCTCGGCGTCGTACCACAGGGGGCAGTCATCGACGCCGACGTGCAGATCCAGTTCGACGTCCTTGCGGGTGGTCAGGGACCGGACCTGCCCCACGAGCCCACCGAGGTACTCGACCAGGTCGCGCTCGGCGATGCGCAGGCGGACCTTGGACTCGTCCAGCTTGGACAGGTCCAGGATGTCGCCGATCATGCGCAGCAGCTTGAGGCCGTTGTGCAGCATCGAGTCGATGGTGGCCTTCTGCTGATCCTCCAGCGGCCCCATGTCCTCGCTGGCCATCAGCTCCAGGCTCGCCAGCATCATCGCCAGCGGCGTCTTGAGCTCGTGGGTGATGTTGGCGAAGAACTGCGACTTGAACTGGTCCAGCCGCTCGAGCTCGTCGTGGGCTTCCTGGAGGTTGGCGGTGGTGCGCTCGAGGGTGGCCCGGGCCTCCACCTGAGCTCGGCGGCCCTTGTAGGCGAAGGTCTGGGACGCGATCATGATCGTGATCGCGGTGCCCAGGAAGAAGAAGTTCACGATGCCCGTCTCGAGGCGGTCCATCTCGAAGTTGGCGATGTTGGGGAACAGGAACATCGCCAGCAGGAGGCTGTGGGTGACGAACGCCACCCTCGGTGGCCAGAGGAACAGGGTGCCGGCGGTGATGCTGACCAGGATGAGGCCCGGGGTGTAGGCCGACGCGTGGCCGCCCATGACGAACACCATCACGCCGATGCCCAGCCCCACCAGGGTCATGTAGGTCGAGGTCAGCGCGATCCCGTGGCGCTCGAAGATCGGCCTGCGGACCAGGAAGAACATCACGATGGTGCAGGCGGTGACGATGACGCGGCTGCTGTACAGCAGCCACAGCCACTCCCGCGGCGCGACCAGGTAGTCGAGGATCCCGAACAGCGGGTAGAAGATGACGATCAGGACCAGGACGATCCAGGCGCTGCGGCGGTTGTGCTCGGTGAGCCAGGCTCGCCACCTCCCCTCGAAGTCCAGCTCAGGCATCGTTCATTCCTTGGTCAGTCGCAGGAAGGGGTTGATCTCGGTGCTCTCCTCGATGATCTCCACCGTGGCCTCGATCACCGCGGCCTCACCCATCGCCCGGAGCTCCTCACGGCTGCGGTACTCGAGGAACCACTCCAGGTGGTGCTCGAGGAACCAGCGGCAGGGGTTCTCGGGCACCATGTTGCCCACAAACAGGTGCCCGCCCGGTGCCAGGTTGTGGAACAGGTTCCGGATCAGGCGCACGCCGGTGTGGAAGCGCAGGTAGTCGAACAGCCCGGAGGAGAAGATCAGGTCCGCCTCGCCGAAGGCGGCGAAGATGGTCCGGTCGTCCAGCAGGCGGCGGATGGTGTCGTGGCGGAGCTGCACGCGGATGGGCTGTCCCAGCTTGGTGCGGAGCATGGACAGCCGGTTGTTGACGTGCTCGAGGGCGTCCTCGTCCTGGTCGAAGAGCAGGATGTCCAGGTGGGGGATCAGCTCCGGGGACCGCTCGATGAGCTCGAAGGTCTCCTGGGCCGGGCCGGCGGCGATGGAGATGATCCTGGTGTCCAGACCTTCCGCTGCTCGCGCCCTGGTGACCCGCTCGATCTCGTCCCGGAGCATGTCCTTGCGAGCTCGGACGGCGCAGGCGCCCCGTGTGAACACCGTGCTCAGGTGGATGGCCTTGGCCAGCAGCGTCTGCCCCTCGAAGTGGCGCTGGTACAGGTACTGCATCACCACGTAGTCGCCCGGATACCCAAGCGGCTTGGTGAGGCAGCGGTTCATGAACGGGGCCTGGATGAGGGTGTCGTGCAGCAGCGCCCGCGAGAACGCCTTCATCGCCGCCTGCTTGTCCGCGGGGGCGCCCCGCAGCGCCTTGTCGATGCGCTCGGTGTGGGCGATGTACGCGGGGACGAAGCCCTGCTCGAGCTGCTGGACCAGGGCGCGCCGGGCCGGGGTGAACTTCTCGCCGTGGAGCACGTGCCACGGGAGGTCGCGCTCCAGGGACTCGAAGTGCCGTCCAGCCTCTCGCAGGAAGAGGTGCAGCCTCGCGACCTCGGCCTCGAAGGCGTGGGTGGTGGTCTCCCCGCTGTGCCAGGCGAGCTCGCTCGCGTCGAACAGCAGGCGCGGGTCCTTGCGGCGTTCCCGCACGTGCCGAAGCTGCTGGACGTCCTCCATGTTCATGGGAGAGTCCAGGAAGAACGCGCCGACGAGGATGGAACCGTCCACGCCCCGGATGGAGCGGACCTTCGCGGCCCCGCGGTAGACCTCGTGGGACTCGAAGAGGACCGCAAGATCGTTGAGCCGCTCGCCGAGGCCGAGCTGGAGACCCTCGGGCGGGATGAAGGCGACACCCGAGGTGGAGACGTCGTGCATGGCGCAGGACCAGACCTCGCCATCCTTGCGCACCAACACCTCGACCTCGAGCTCCCCGAGCTCGTCGGGGGTCAGGCGGCGCGCACGGAAGTTGGGGAATTCGGTCGGCGGCAGGTCGTCGAGGTAGACCGGCGAGATGGAGGGGGCCTCGTTGTCAGCCACGAGCTCGAGGGGTTCGGCGGTCTTGGGCTTGGTCATCTGCGATCTCGGTGTGTCAACTGGTAGGGGTGTTCTCGTCGGTCGTCGCCGCGGCTTCGTCCAGCAGGTCGGCGAGCAGGATCTCCACGCCCGCGATGCTCTGGATGGTGAAGTCCAGCAGCTCGGCGCGGCGGGGATCGTCGGGCAGGGTGCCGAGGGCCGCCTGCAGGCCGTGGAGGCGGCCGAGGTGGTCGTCCAGGCGTGCGCTGAGGGTGCGGCTGAAGCCGGACACCGCGGTCATGCGCTCGGCCTGGAGCAGCTGCTCGCGGGTCTCGTCGAGCTGCTGCAGCACCCGCTGCAGGTCCTCGCAGCGAACGCGCAGGTGTTCGGCGCAGAGGGTCGCGGCGTGTTCGAGCGCCGTGGCGCGATGGGCCCGGATCACCGCGTCGCGCAGCTCGGCCTGCGAGGGACGGGCTGGCAGCAGGTGGAACACGCGCCAGGAGTTGATGGCGTCCAGCAGGACCTCGCGGTCGGCGGTGCCGCCGCAGATGACCGGTCTGCCAGGCAGCGCGGTGGCGGCCACCGCGAGCAGGGCCTCCCGCTGGGGCCCGGCGATGTCGAGCGCCGTGGCGATCAGGATGGCCGGCCCCTGGACCGGAGCGTCGCTGGGCACAGCCATCGTCTCGGTGCCCGGGTGCAGGCTGGCGGTGATGGTGTCGCCCAGCTGTGCCGCGGCGTCCGGGGCGAGCCAGACCCGCAGGGGCGGGTTGTGCTCGGTCAGGTACTCGCGGACCAGGCTGATGGGATCACGCACCACGGTTCACCTCCGCGGGCAGGACGATCCGTGCGCGGGTGCCCTCGCCGGGCGTGCTGATCAGCTCGAGGGCTCCGCCGGCATCCTCGGCTCCCAGGCGGGCGATCTCCAGCCCCAGCCCGATGCCGGGGGAGGGGAAGCCGCTGAAGAACGGCTCGCGGGCGCGGACCAGCAGGTCTGCCGCCATGCCCTGGCCCCGATCCCGGACCTCCAGCACCAGGCGGTCGCCGTCATCGCGCAGGGCCGCGAGGTGGATCGGTACGTCCGGCTCGCTGGCGCGGGCGGCGTTTCTCAGCAGAGCCAGGATGGCCTGCTGCACCCGCGTCGGGTCCACGACGACCGTGTCGAGATCGGGGTCGCAGTGGGCCAGGACCGGGCAGCGGTGGCCCAGGTCCTCCATCAGGAACAGCTCCATGGTGCCCCCCAGCAGGGCGCGCGGATGGGTCGGCACCGTCGCAGAGGGGGCAGAGATGGCGCGGGTGTACTCCCGCACCTGGCGCAGCAGCTCCCGCAGGTTGCCCAGCCCTGCCCACGCCGCCTCTGCGGCCTGGAGGACCGCTGGCTCACGGACGGTCTGGCGCACCAGGCCCAGCAGCAAGCTCAGGGCGGCGGAGCGCTTCTGCAGCTCGCCGGCCATGTCGGTGAC
Source organism: uncultured Enterobacterales bacterium (assembly GCA_964481655.1). GTDB lineage: Bacteria > Myxococcota_A > UBA796 > UBA796 > JAFGLY01 > CALDOK01. The sequence goes on from CAYZVO010000063.1 coordinate 16,356, forward strand.
CAGCTGCCCCAGGGTGCTGAGCCGTTCCTCGGCCAGCAGCTGCTCCTGCACCTCGCAGAGGGCTCGCTGGGCATCCTCGAGCTCGACGCGCCGGGCGTCCAGGGCGGTGACCAGCCCGAGCAAGGTGGCCGCCCAGGACTTGACCGCGAGGGCGTCGGCCACGATGGCCCTCATCTCCACCGGATCGAAGGGCTTCAAGAGGAAGCGGTAGACCAGGCCCAGGTTGGCCGCCGCGAGCATGGGCTCGACGTCGGTGAAGCCGGTCAGCACGATGCGCATGCTGGCTGGGTGCCTGCGGGCCACCTCTCCGAGCAGCTCCACACCGGTCATCCCCGGCATGCGCTGGTCGGCGATGATGAGGTCCACCGGGCCCTCGCGCCTGAGCACCGCCAGGGCTTCGTCGCCGCTCAGGGCGGTGAAGACCTCCCACTCGTCCTCGAGCAGGGCCTCGAGCACGTCCACGTTGCCGGGTTCGTCATCCACCACCAGCACGCGGCGGCAGGACGGCACCGACACGCCGAGCTCGGAGAGCAGCGGGTGAAGCTCAGTTGGCAGCATGCCGACAAGTCAACAACCCCGTCCCCGTCGGGTGGAACTCTGGCTATTCTGCGCAGGACGAAAAAGACGTATCGACGAATGCTCTTGACTCGTAAATACAGGTGGCAACATCGGGGCGTGTGGACGGCGCGCGGGGCGCGTTGTGCGTCCTGTACGTGATCGTGGCGGTTCGGTCGTCAGCTGGTGGGGAAGCCCAGGAGCCAGCCCGCGGCCGCGCCGATCAACAGGAGACATCCCGCGACAATTCGCATGGTGTTCGGCGCGAACAACGATTCGTCATCGCGCTGCTGCATCATGCGACGGCCAGCGGCCCAGCAGGCGAGCCCCGGGAGCAGCGCCATGGTGCCCAGCAAGCCGGCCCCCACGAGGCTCTGGCCCGAGAAGCCGTCGCCCTGCTGCCATGCGCACAGGTCCAGCGCCAGCAGGCCCAGCATCATGCCCCCCACGAGGCTCGAGCCCAGCGCCCCGACGGCCGCCAGGCCTGCGCTGACGTGCACGGGGCGCTCCGGCGGCCAGCCCGCCGGGAGGTCGGGGTGGTCGGGCGCGGCGGGATCGGGGCTGTCGGTCACGGTCGGGGTCCCTGCGTTCAGGGTGGTAGCCCTGCTGTCGGCTTCGCCGTATGATGATCCGTCGAAGCGTGCGAGCCGTCCGGCGACCGTCCCGCCCGGCCCGCCAGCCCCGGAGCGAACCATGCGCCTCCTTCCCCTCCTCGGCATCCTCGTCAGCAGCGCGGCCCTGTGCTGGTCTTCCGCTGCCGCGGCCGGAAACTCCATCTACATGTTCGGTGTGGGCCCCCGCGTCGGCACCATCGTGATCCCGGGTGCGTACCCAGCCAGCTTCCCCAGCTTCGACGAGCTGAACCAGAACGGCGAGGAGACGGGGGAGAAGGTCAAGATCGGCGACGACACCACCATCGAGAAGGTGCGCGGCGACCTGGTCCTGGGGGCCGAAGGCCTGTACTGGGCCGACAAGACCAATCGCCTCGCGGCCAGCGCGGGCCTGGGCTTCGGCTCCGGCTACAACGACGCGCACCTGATCCTCAAGTACGACAAGATGCAGGCGCTGGATGCCCTGGACACCTTCATCGGTGGTGGCGTCGGTGTGGGCGTGGCCAACTTCCGGGGCGAAAACGACGAGCACCTGCGGGTGCCGTACTACCCGATCCGGGGCGAGGTGGGCGCCATCTTCCGGCAGAAGACCTACGCCTTCCAGGCGTTGATCTTCCTCAACTTGAACCTGCCTGGGCGGCAGACGCTGACGGTCACACAGGAGGCCAATGACGGCACCCTGTACGAGGCCGAGTACGAGAGCAGCTTCGGCTGGTCGTTCTACCCGCAGCTGGGGGCCGAGGTGCAGCTGCTGTTCGGGGACTTCACCAAGCCCCGCAAGAAGAAGAAGAAGAATCGCTGAGCTTCCTTGGGGTGGGGGGTGCAGGGCGCTCATGCCGACGGGCTCCGCCCGCGACATAGCGCCGACATGAGCTGACAAGTCCTTTGCTCGAACCGTTGGTTTCGCGGGCCGATAGGCATCGTGAGGAGGGGCGTGGTGCTCTTCCCGACAAGGGCAAACCAGTCGCGAGGCTGGGACGCAAAGCCACGGGCCTCTGTGCGTCTGTGCAGAGGTAGCCGGGTTGCCGAAGGAGGAGCTTCATGAGGAAGACAGCATGGATCCGTGCATTGCATCTGACGCTGGGTGCGGCGGTCATCGGGTGCGCACCGGCGGACGGCGTGGACCTGTACACCGCGGGCATCGAAGACGACGGAGCGAGGGGGAGCGATCACGGGCTGGTCGAGCTGCTGTGTGAGTGGCTGGACGCCGAGGACGCCTGCGCCGAGGACGGCCTGGCGGGCACCGGCGGAGAGGGTGTGGTGATGGGGGCCTACGGGCCCGGAGATCCGGACTGGAGCGACGACGTGGGCGTCTTCCGCGGTCGCGCCAAGGCCTTCGGCTCCCGGGACAAGTCGGAGCTGCAGGGCCTGTGGGTCAACCACCCCAACGCCGACGGCGGCTACCTGCAGGGTGACAGCAGCGGGCCCCTGGAGCGGCTCGAGGGTGAGATCGTGGGCGAGTTCATGCCCTTCGATGAGCTCACCGGCTCGCTCCAGTGGACTTGGGTCATGCACGAGGCCCAGGAGATCCGCGTGGTGGACGGCGTCTACCGCAGCGTCCCGGGTACCGACACCGGTCACTTCGTGGGCGTCTACTCCCAGGCCGAGGACCTCGTGCCCACGGTGCACACGCTGTCCATCCGCAACGAGATCGACGGCCGGTCCCAGATGACCGTCGGGACCTACCACGCCAGCTACGAGCACTTCAGCCACGCCGCCCCCGGTCGGCACCACGTGTTCGAGGACGCCCAGCAGGGCGACGAGCCCGAGCGGGCGACCACCATCCAGGGCTACGAGTGGTACCCGGTGTGGCCAGAGGCCGGGGAGAACCGGGACTGCGGCTGCAGCTCCGAGGCGCTCTTCACCCAGCCGCCGGACGACGTGCTGGTGCCCTGGGACGACGCGGAGATCACCCTGGAGGTGCTCGACGGTCGCGGTGATGTGACCATCATCGAGGAGCCCAGCGCGGACAACGACTACGAGCTGACCATCGAGTGGGACGACGACCCGTTCTCCGGCCCCGACTGGTACGAGGTCGAGCTGACCTTCATCACCTACTAGTGGCCGTGGAAGCAGGCGCAGCCGAGCGCGGCGGCCTGCTGCGCCTCGCCTCCCGGGCCCAGCAGCTCGGAGAGGCGAGCGCTCACGGTGGGCCCGCAGCCCAGCTCCCGGGTCCAGCCCCAGGCCAGCCCCCGCTGGGCCGCGTCGCTTCCCTGGCAGGCCTGTGGCAGTGACCCCATCGCGGCCGTGGCCTCGCTGACGGTGGGCAGGGGGTCGTGCATGGTCAGGACCTCGACCGCCACCACCGCAGACTCCTCGCACAGCCCCTCCAGCCGCGGCCCGGGCCGGGCGGCGTCCAGCAGCGCCTCGGCCTGGCCGGGGCAGGCGTGCAGGGCCCAGCGTCCGTAGGCGCGCTCGGTGTGGGACTCCGTCCCCTGCGGGAGCCCCGCGAGGGGCGAGGCCTCGGTGGGCTCGGTCACACGGGCGCAGCCCTCGCTGGCGTGCTCCGGCTCGTACAGGGCGCCGCGGACCATGCCGTCGATCAACACCCGTCCCTCGAGGGGGGTGCTCAGGGTCTCGAGAGACCGGGCGAGGATCGCCTCGGCCTCGGTCCCGTCGGGCCCGCCCTCGGCGGCGGCGGCGCCGGCGGCGTAGCCCAGGCTGCCCAGGCGGGTCAGGTGGCAGGCCGCCCCTGCGGGAGCGCGGGCCGCGATGGCCTCGGCGGCGACCGCCAGGCCGTGACGCTCCACCGTGCGGTCCACATGCCCGTAGGGGTCGATGACGGTCCTGGTGAGCAGGGCGCGCTTGGGGGGGCCCCAGTCGTCCACGCGCTCCGCGATCCCCAGCGTGCCCATGCAGGTGACGAGCGCCAGGGCCACCCAGCGCGCCGGGGGCCAGCGCAGCGCGGGGCCGATGGCGGTCACCGCACACAGCGCCAGGACCGGGAACAGCGGCGCCAGGTAGCGCAGGTAGAAGAACATGTAGTGGTCGTGCTCGAGGCTCTCCCGCCACAGGTCCCAGCGCAGGGTGTAGGCCAGCAGCAGCCCGGCCAGGGCCAGCGGGGCGTACCAGCGGGCGGCGCTGGCCCGCTCGTCCCGCCCGCGGCGGCCGACCGGCATCAGGGTGGCGATGAGCAGCGCCACCCCCGCCAACGCCAGGACCCACAGCAGCACCCAGTAGACGGTCGACAGACCGAAGGGCGGCGGCAGGGAGTTGCCCAGGCGCCACAGGTTGCTCGAGATGGGGTGCCCCGCCACCAGCTCGACCAGCTGTCCGACGGGGGCGAGCCCGAGGCCCTCCTCGCGGGTGAGCTGCAGGCCGCCGGTCACCTGGGCCAGCAGGCGGTAGGCCACCAGGGGCAGCAGGCCCAGCGCGGTCCCGCACGCGAACGCGCCCAGCTGGCGCAAGGGCCTGCGTCGGCGGGCCACCAGGAACAGCAGCGCCGGCATCAGCGGGAGGGAGATGTGGGCGAACCAGATCCCCAGCCCGGCCGCCAGGCCCGCCAGCCCGGCGCCGACGGTCCGCTGCGCGGCCTGGGGCCGGCGGCACAGCAGCCAGGCGGCCATCAGGGGCAGGAGCGAGGCCTGGGCGTGGTTGCCCCAGCCCATCAGGTCGAGCTTGCGGAACAACAGGGGCATGCCCAGCATGAGCAGGGCGTAGGCCAGCGCCGCGCGGCGCCCGGCGGCGTGGCGGGCCAGCAGGGTGCCGAAGGCGATGGTCCCGACGTGGAAGCCGGCCGGGACCAGCTTCCAGACCAGCACGGTGGCTCCGAGCACCCGGAACAGCGGCGTCGCCAGCAGGGCCTCGGCGGTGCAGCCACCGCAGAACGGCTGGTACTGCAGGTACCACAGATCCCGCCACTGACCGCAGCTGCTCAGCGCCCCGGCCAGGGCGTTGAAGCGCTCCTCGGGGTGGACACCGCCGTGGACGCCCAGCAGCAGGTCCGCCGCGGTGGCGGCGAGCTCCACGACCAGCAGCAGCAGCGCGAGGCCCCACCAGGCCCGGGTCGCGCGCTCGCCTCGAAGCCAGCCTGGTGTCATGGCGCGCCGTCGACGTAGCCCAGAGCCTCGAGCTGCTCGCGCACGTCTTCGGGCTGGCCCACGCTGGCGTGGGTGCCGGTGTTGGCGCCCATCCAGTTCAGGCTCGGGCCGGTGGGGGCGGGCGAGCGCACCGTGGGCAGGCGACCCCAGGGCGTGGGGATCCGCGTCCAGGTGCCGTCGTGGGTGCTGCCCTCGGGCCAGCTCATGGCGTCGGCGGGCAGCGCCGCGCCGTCGGCGGACAGGCTCAGCGCCACGCTCGGCGCCCGCTCTCGCAGCCCGTCGAGCTGCAGCAACAGCGCGGGGGTCCCCGGCTCCACCAGGATCTCGACCAGGTCCTCACCGCTGCTGCGCAGCGCCGCCCCTGCGCCGGGGCTCGGCTCTACCAGCCGCACGCGGGCCTCTGTGCGCAGGGTGAGGGTGAGCTGCCCCGTGCGCTCCGGCAAGCGGGCGGCGAGCAGGGCGCTGCCGGTGCTAAGCAGGCGCGCGTAGTGGGACCACAGGGCGCCTCCGGGGTGTGCGCCGTCGGTCTGGACGAGCTCGAGGGGGTGCCGCTCCTGGGGGTCCCGCTGGCGGTCGAAGACCTCGAGGGTCACCGGGCCTGCGCCGTGCACCGAGTGGGTCCAGATCCGCTTGACCCCGTCACCCTCGAGGGCGACCCGGGGGGGGCCGTACAGCATGCCGCCGGCGAGCCGGGGGCGCTCGGCGGGGAGAGGCTCACCGGCCATGGCCCCCAGCAGCGACAGCCCGGCGTGGGTGGGCAGGGGGTCGAGGCCGACGATCTCGGCGATGGTGTGGGCCAGATCGACGGTGCTCACCGGCGCATCGCTGCGGACCAGGCTGGATTCTTCCGGGGTGCCCGGCGGCGCGATGAGCAGCGGCACGTGCAGCAGCTCCCGGTGCAGGCTGTGGCCGTGCTCGAAGTCCCCGTGGTCCCAGAGCTCCTCGCCGTGGTCCGAGGTGAGGAACAGCCAGGTGCGCTCCTGCTGACCGCTGGCCGCCAGCAGCTCCAGCAGCGCCCCGACGGCCTGGTCCGCGTGCTCCACTTCGCCCCGGTAGCAGGCCCGGCAGGCCTCGCGCTGGGGCTCGCTCAGCTCGGTCTGGCGCTGGCAGAGGGTGGGGCAGTGCCGCAGCTCCGGCGCCACGCCGGCCGCGTCGAGGTGATGCGGGGTGTACTCGGCGTGGGGTTCGTAGGGAATGTGGGGGGCCATCAGGTGCAGGTAGACCAGCTTGGGTTGCGCGGGATCGTGCTGGCTGAGCAGATCCGCGAGCCGGTCCCGGATGGCGGGATCGTCGTCGGCGGGGGTGAGCACGTCGAAGCCGCGCTCGAAGCCACAGGGGGGCACGAGGATGGGGTTCCGGTTGACCCCGATGCTGCGGTAGCCCTGCTCCCGGGCCAGCTCGAGCACCGAGCGGTAGCCGTCCGGGAAGGGGTCCTCGAAGCTGTCCTGGTAGGGGGCCGCGGCCCGGTAGGGGTCCCCCGCCAGCATCGCGAAGATCGACGAGCGGGTCCAGGGCGCGACGGACAGCGCGTCGTCGAAGCGGTGGGCGCGGGCGGCGAGCCCGTCGATGGCCGGGGTGCGGACGCTGGGGTGGCCCGCGTAGCCCAGGTGATCGGCCCGCAGGGTGTCCACGACGATCAGCCAGATGTCGGGCCGCGGCTGCTGCTCGGCCGCGGGGCCTTCGATGCGCAGGTCGCCCCAGGCGCCGACGATGGCGGGGCAGTCCTCGCCCCGGTCGTCCAGGGGCACGATGCGCAGCCTGGCGCTGAGCTCCCGCCCGACGAAGGGCGCCAGCGAGGCGCTCGCGGCGGTCCAGGGCGCCTGGCCGCGGGTGAGCGTGGTGAACAGCGGCGCGTCCCCCAGCGCGACGCCGTCCTCCAGCAGCTCGATCTCGAAGTGGGCGGCGGGCTCGCAGTGGTCGCTGCGGCCGTTGGGGGGCAGGGCGTAGGCGAAGGCGAGCCGGGAGCCGGGCTGCTCCACGCGGAACGTGATCTCCCGGGCGTAGGGCGGGGTCTCGACCACCCCCCAGCGGTGCTCCCGGCCGATGGTCACCGAGCCGCTCTCGCTGGTGTCAGCGGTCAGCTGGGGCGTGAGCTGCTCGAGCACCACCATCGGCCCGCTGGAGGCGGTGGGCGCGGGCGGTGCCGTGGGCTCGGGAACCTGGGGGTCGCCGGTGCAGCCGGCCGCGAACAGCGCGCCGAGGGCCACCAGCGCCACCCAGCACCCGCGGTGGGGAGAGCTGGGGCGGGGGGTGGTGGCTCGGGCTTCCGTCATGGCGCTCCGGAGACTCTACCCCAGGTAGAAGGCGCCCATCGCCCTGGCCATGTACCAGTGGTCCCAGGTACCGGCGCACTCGCGCACCGAGTGCATGGCGTACTGGGGCGCGCCGACGTCCACGACGCGGATGCCGAGCTGGGCGGCGGTCATGGAGCCGATGGTGCCGCCGGAGCGCACATCCGAGCGGTTGACGAAGCGCTGGCAGGGCACGCCCGCGGCGTCGCAGGCCAGCTCGAAGATCGCCGCGGAGTAGCCGTCGGTGGCGTACTTACGGCCCGCGTGGGCCTTGATGACGGGGCCGCCGTTGAGCACGGGGGCGTGGTTGCCGTCCTGGCGATCGCCGTAGCCGGGGTGGATGGCGTGGGCGTTGTCGGCGCTGACCATGATGGTGGAGGCCAGGGACGCCAGGTAGCCCTGGCGGTCGTCGCCCTGGGCCAGCGCGATGCGCTCGAGGGTGTGGGGCAGCAGGGTGGAGCGGGCGCCCTGGGGGGTCTCGGAGCCGACCTCCTCGGCGTCCACCAGCACCGCCATGCGGGTGGCGTCGCTGGGGGTCTCGGCGCCTGCGATCAGCGCGGTCAGGGCCGCGTGGCACATGCCCAGGTCGTCGAAGCGCCCGGAGCGCATCAGCTCACCGTGGGCGCCGGCGAAGGAGGCGGGCTGGGTGTCGTACAGGAACAGGTCGTGGTCGATGATGGCGTCCTGCTCGATCTCCAGATCGCGGGCCAGGAGCCAGCGCAGGGCGCCCTGCTCGGGCAAACCGTGGGCCACCGAGCCCAGCACCGGGGTGAACTGGGTCTGGAGGTTGAGCTTGAGGCCCTTGTCGTTGGCGTCGCGGTTCTGGTGGATGGCGATGTTGGGCAGGCTGACGAAGCCGGAGGACCGGTAGAGGGTCTGCTCGATGGTGCCGTCGTCGCCCCGGACCAGCACCCGGCCGCACAGGCCCAGGTCGCGGTCGGTCCAGGTGGCGCAGATGGGGCCGCCGTAGACCTCCATCGCGATGTGGACCAGGCCGTTGTGGACCTTCTCGGGGTTGGGCTTGACCTTGAAGGTCGGGCTGTCGGTGTGGGCGCCGACCATGCGGAACCCGGCCTGTGAGGGGGCCAGCAGGCCCACCACGAAGGCGATCACCGCCGTACCGTGGCGCTCCAGGTAGTAGCGCCCGCCCGGCTGCAGCTCCCAGCGCTCGGCCTCGGACAGCGGCGCGAAGCCGGCGGCCTCGAGGCGCTGCACGATGGCCCGCACCGCGAAGAGGTTGCAGGGGCTCTGATCGAGGAAGGTGAGCAGATCGCGGGCCAGCTCGAGGGCCTGGGCCTGCTGCGCGCTGTCTTCGATGGGGACCTGGGTGTTCATGGAGGCTCCGGAGGGGAGGGGGGCGAGCCGCTAGTCGTCGCGGCCTTCCTCGTGGCTCTTGATCCACTTCTTGAGGACGATGATGCCGATGGGGCAGACGGCGGCCATCACGGCGATGATCAGCCACAGGGTGCTGCTGTCCCGCGGGTAGGTCGCGTGCAGGACTTCCCAGACCTGGTAGCGGACTTCGTTCGAGAGCACGCCGTCGGGGCCCACGGCCATGCCGAGCTTCTCGGCGATGGTGGGCAGGATCTGGGCGGTCTCCATGGCGTCCACGGCGGCCTGGTCGAGGCCTTCGACCTTCTCCACCAGGTACTGGGCGCCCAGGGCCTCGTCGCTGGGGCAGTAGCGCTCCAGCAGGCGTCCGGAGAACATGCCCACCACCAGCTTGGCGCCGAAGTAGGGCAGCAGGGACAGGGCCATGTAGGAGCCGACCTGGCCCTTGGGGGCGATGCTGGCGGTGTATTCGTACAGGCGCGGGGACCAGAAGGCCTCGCCGATGGAGAAGATGATCACGAAGATGACGATCACGACCATCAGCGGGGGCACGGTCTGCAGGTCCAGCCCCAGCCAGGTGTTGGCGATCAGGTGGCCGAAGAAGCTGTCGGCCAGCGGCTGGAACCACTCGGCGGGCATGGCCATCAGGAACACCGGCGCGGCCGCCAGGGAGGTGCCGATGGCGATCATCTTGTAGCTGTTGATCTTCTGGGTCAGCGCGCCGATGATCGGCACCAGGATGATGATGATGGCGGGGTTGAGCACGCCCCAGATCTGGCCGATGGGGGCGCCAGGGCCCATCTCGCGGATGCCGTACTTCGGGAAGGTGAAGTGCATGTGGTAGAAGACCAGCCGCACGAACACCACCAGCGTCAAGAACAGCAGGAAGCGGTAGAAGTTCTTCTCCTTCCACACCGCCGCGAAGATCTTGCCGGTCTCGACCAGGGCGTCCTTCGAGGTGAGCCAGATGGCGGTGATGGTGCCCACCTCGCCATACTTGGGCTCTTCTTCCTCGATGACCAGGCCTTCCTCGGTCATGGTCACGCCGCCGCGCAGGGTGGCCCAGGTGAAGATGAGGGCCGGGATGGTCACCACGAAGCTGACCAGCAGGATGATGCGGTAGGTGGACAGCTCGCCCATCAGGGGCACGGCCATGCTGCCGTACTCGCCCAGGTGCTCGCGGAGCTTGTCGAAGGTGAGCCCTGACAGCAGGAAGCCCACGTTCATCAGCACGTAGTAGCCGGCGAAGGCCATGGAGCGCTGCTTGACGTTGGTGTACTTCTTGACGCCCGCGGTCATGACCGGGACCATCATGGCTTCGCCGATGGCCATGACCATCAGCCCGAAGGGGATGGCCACCCACTTCATCGTGGTGACGGTGACCAGGCCGCGGGTGACCAGGCAGACCACGAAGCCGATCAGGAAGGACTTGCGGATGCCGATGGCGTCCACCAGTGAGCCCACGGCCAGGGTGACCAGGGTGATGATGGTCGACCACCAGGCCACCACGTCGCCGGCGCCGGTGTCCGTCAGGCCCAGGTCGTAGGAGAGCCACAGGGTCACCGTGGACATCATCAGGCCGTAGCTGACGATCTCCAGCAGCTTGGCGATGTAGATGACCCACAGCTCGCGGGGGGCACCCTTGAGGACGAGCAGCTTCTGGATGAAGCTCTCTTCTTCTTCGGGCTCGGTCTTCTGCTTCAGCTCGCTCATGCGTCGGGGCCTCGGTGTTCGTCGCCGGGGGCTCGGCGTCCCGGGTCCCTAACCCAGCGGGACTCCCGGGACCGCGCGTTACCCTCTCCTGGTCCACCCGCGGAGCGCGCCCCATGGAGCTCGTCATCTTCGGCATCCTCCTGGCCACCGGCGTCGGTGTGTTCGCGGCCCGGACGCTGGTGATGCGGAGCGGTGACGCGCGGGTCCAGGAGGTGCTGCTGAGGTCGGCCGCGGACCGCCTCGGCGGCACGGTCCGGCCCCTGGCGGTGGGGCACGCCCTCGAGCTTGCTCCCGACCGCGACGGGATCGAGCGGTTCGAGCTGCGCTACGTGCAGCTGCCCAACGTGGGCGATCCCCAGCGCATGCGGCTCCAGATCACGCTGCGCCGGCTGCTGCCCACCCTCTCGCTGTCCCCCCAGGGGGCCGTGGCGGAGATCGGTGTGGCCCTGGGGCGCCAGGACATCGAGTGTGGGGACCCGGATCTCGACCGTCGCTTCATCATCGCCAGCCCCGAGCCCGAGGTCGCCGTCGAGCTGTTCGGCGCGGCGGTGGTGCGGGCTGTCTTCGGGCTCAGCCGTGGGCAGCCTGGGACCATCGTGTGGATCGAGGTCGAGCCCGACCCTCCCTCCGGCATGAGCACCGTCGTGGTGCACTGCTCCGGTTGGCTCGGCGAACATCAGCCCGTGCGAGACCTGGTCAGCGCCGGGCTCGAGCTCGGGAGGGCCCTGGTGCGCGCCTGGGACAAGCCCTGGCTCGACGTGGCCCATGGGCGAGGTCTGGCGGTGGGGAAGCTGGCGCAGCGGGGGGCGTCCTCCCTGGTGGGTGTGCTCGGCGAGATCCCCATCGAGGCCCGGGTGCGGCGGCGCCCCGCTGGTTGGCGGACCGAGGTCAGCGCCTGGGTGGACAGCCTCCCCGGGCTGCGGGTGGTCCACCGGGACACGGCCCGCGACGAGGGCTGGGACGAGGAGCGGGAGGGCCTGGGCAATCCCGTGCTGGACATGCTCGTGGCGGCGCGGGCGGACGACGCCGACGCCCTGCGCGCCCTGCTGGGCGGTGACCGGATCATCGACGCGCTGCTGCCGGTGGTCCACGGTCGGCCGGGCTCGAGCCTGCAGCACGACAGCGTCCGCCTGGTGGTGCCCGGACGACTGACCGACGGGCTCGACGAGGCCATCGACGACGTGGTCGCGCTGGCGACGTTGGTGATGGAGGCCGGGCGCGCCGCTAGCGGATGAACAGGCCCTCGAAGAGGGTGTCCAGCAGGCGCTCGGCGTGGTCCAGGACCGTGCCCGGCTCGTGGCCGCTCATCTGCTGGCGGAGCTGGAGGTCCACCAGCCCGTGGCAGAGCGCCCAGGCCGCGCGGGCGTGCTCCCGGGGTTCCCCGGGGCGCACCAGGCCGTCGCGCTGGCCGCCGGCCATGATCTCGGTGGTGACGTCCATGACGGCGTCGGCGGCGGTCTTGGACTCCTTGTCCTGCTGGGTCGGCGCGGAGAACATCACCTGGTAGAGGCCGGGGTTGGCCAGGCCGAAGCGCACGTACTCGATGGCGCAGCGCTTGATGGTCTCGGAGGGGCCGTCGCACTGGCGAGCGGCGTCCATCAGGGCGCCACCCAGGCGGTTCATGCCTTCGATGGAGACCGCGCGGAGCAGGTCGTCCCGTCCGCGGAAGTGGCGGTAGGCCGCAGCATGGCTGACGTTGAGGCTCTGGGTGACGGCGCGCAGGGAGAAGCGCTTGGGGCCGTGCTCGCCGATGGAGGCGATGGCGGCCTCGAGCAGCGCTCGGCGTAGGTCGCCGTGGTGGTACTTGCCGGTTGCCTTGGGGTCCATGGTGCTCTCGGGGGTGGTGCTCGGGAGGTGCCGTCGGGCACCGCTCGTCCTAACCCCGTGCCTGCCTTCGAGCCTGGTCAGTTGATGGGTACGTGCAGATCCCGCACGCTCGCCGGCCGGAAGTCGCCGTAGGTGCTGGACACCACCAGGCGCAGCTTCCCGGAGGCCTCGGGCCTCAGGCGGCCCGCCTCGCGCTGCTCCACCGTGGCGCCGGGCCCCAGCAGGCGCTGCAGGGCGTCGTCGATCTCCGCCTGGGGCAGCTCCATACCGGGCTCGCGCACCAGGGTCAGCTCGTAGCGCTCGGGGCTGTGCTGCCGCAGCTGGAACAGCAGCAGGCCCGGCAGGGGCAGGAGCGCGTCCCAGCAGTCCCTGGCGGTGGTCCAGCCGCCCGTCGGCGTGCGGAGGACCGACTGGATGCGGCCCTCGTGCTGGATGCGGCGGCTGTGGCGTCCGCAGCTGCATGGCTCCTGGATCAGGCGCCCCACGTCGCCCGGCTCGATGCGCAGGATGGGCATCGCCCGACCGTGCAGGCCGCTGACGAGCACGTTGCCCAGCTCGCCGGGCGCACAGGGGCTGTCGTCAGGCCGGACCGCCTCCACGTGGGCGAAGCCTTCGGCCAGGTGCATGCGGTCGGGATCGTCGGGACAGCAGGCGCCGTAGCGGGCGAACTCGCAGCCGCCGCAGGCCTGGGTCACGCGGATCCCGAAGGCCTCCTTCACCAGCCGGCGCACCGCCGGGGGCATCAGCGCCCCGCTGGTGTCGATCACCCCGGGCAGCGTGGGAGGGCGGCGGCCGGTGCGCAGGATGTGCTTGGCGAAGGCCAGGGCGTAGAGGGGGTGTAGCTGGAGGATGGCGGGGGCGTAGGCCTCGATGCGGTCCAGGTAGCGGTCGTAGTCCACGTGCGCCGTGCAGCTCGGCTCGTGCCAGAAGGCAGGCAGCACCAGGCGGCGGTGCAGGATCGGGTGCAGCAGCTCGCGCTCGAGCAGCACCAGGCTGCGGGAGCGCCCCGCGGCCAGGCCCACCAGCAGGCGGCCGGAGGGGCTCGAGCCGTCGGGCAAGGCGGGCTGACACTCGTTGGGCGTGATGCGCAGCTGGGAGCCGAAGGGGTCCACCCCCCCCAGGTCCCGGGAGCGGAGGATGGCGGCGTACTTGGCGCTGATGTCGCCGAGATCCTGGATGAGCATCAGCGGGCGACCGGAGGTGCCGGAGGTGTTCGAGTAGCGCAGCCAGGCGCCGCGGTGGCTCCGGGCCAGCTGACGGTCCGGGAAGCGGCGGCGCAGGTGGTCCTTGGTGGTGATGGGGATGCGCGTGGCCGCCGCGAGGCTGTCGATGTCCCCGGGCCGCAGGCCGGCCTCGTCGAAGGCCTCCCGGTAGTGGGTGACCTGCTCGTAGGCGTGGGCGATCAGCGCCTGAAGCCGCTCGAGCTGCAGGGTCTGTTGGCGCTCGAGGGGCGCGAAGTCCAGCTCCGACAGCTCCCGCATCATGCGCCAGCTGTCGAAGGGGGTCAGGCGGCCGGCCAGGGGCAGGACGAGGTGTCGCATCAGCGGGCTTCGCACCTGAGGGCGGCTCATGGCATCACCGGTCCGCGGCGGCGCAGCACGTGGACGGCCTCCTGCCACGCGTACGCCGCCATGGTGGGGTTCATGCCGCGCAGCATCATGCCTCCCAGGCGCAGGGCGTAGTGGGGGCGGAAGTAGATGCGCTGCTTGGCGATGTCGAGCCAGCGGGCGATGTCCTGGTAGTTCCGGGTCCAGGGGAGCCGGACCCAGGGCAGCACGCCGGGTTCGCCCCAGTCGCCCATCAGGGTGCCCTCATCCCGCGCGCGCTCGTAGATCGCGGTGCGGGGGTAGGGCCGCAGGATGTTGAGGTTCACCGTGCTGGGCTTGATGCGGACGACGAAGCGGATGGTCTGCTCGATGGTCTCTGGGGTCTCGGGTGGGATGCCGAACAAGAAGGAGGCGTGGCAGGCGATGCCGGCGGCCTTGGTCAGGGCGCAGGCCTCGGCGTTCTGCTCCACGGTCTGGCGCCGATCCATGGCGTCGAGGATGCGCTGCACGCCGGACTCGAAGCCGTAGCTGACCTGGTAGACTCCCGCGCGTCGGGCCGCGGCCAGTAGCTCGGCGTCCACCGACTCCGGGCGGCTCTTGATGACCAGCCGCAGGCCGGGTGCCTCCCGGTGCACCAGCTCCAGGATCCGCATCGCCCGCCGGCGGTTCAGGGTGAAGTTGTCGTCCACCAGCTCGAGGTGCCGGATCCCCCGGGTGCGGGCGGCGACCACCTCGGCCACGACGTCTTCGGGGCTGCGGGTCCGGTAGCTGTGCTGGTGGTTGTAGCAGTAGCGGCAGCCGCAGGGGCAGCCCCGGGAGGACAGCAGCGACTCGGTGGGGCGGCTGCGCTCGAGCAGCGCGAAGTAGCGCTCACCCCGGTATGCGTCCTGGACCAGGTGGCGGGCTGGGCGATGGGCGGCGTCCAGGGCCGGGGGCGGGGCCGCGGGGTTGTGGCGCAGCCCGTCGGCGCCGTGCCAGCTCAGGCCGGGCACGTCGCGCAGGGCGGTCTCGTCGCGCAGCGCCCGGCACAGGGCCAGGATGCTCTCTTCGGCTTCCCCCCGGAGCAGGAAGCCTGCGGCCGGGATCTGCTCCAGGACTCGATCCGGCGTGGCCGTGGCGGCCACCCCCCCCAGCACCACAGGCCCTCGGTAGCTGCGGCGCAGGGTGTCCAGCATCCGGCTGACCTGCGGGGTGGTCTCGGACAGCACGGGCACGCCCACCAGGTCCGGTCGCGCCGCCGCGACCCGGGCCTCGATGCGCTGATCGTCGAGCTGCCAGGCGTTGGCCTCGATCACCTCGACGGCGTGGCCGCCGCGCTCCAGGGCGGCCGCCAGGTAGAGCAGGCCCAGGGGGGGATAGCACTTCTGCTGGATCCGACCCGCCCCCACGTCCCGGGGGTTGATGAGCACGACGCGCAGGGGGGCGCTCACGGTCCCACCAGCCCGAGCCGGGTGAGCAGGCCCAGCCCCAGGGGGGCCAGCCGCCCCATGGGCAGGCCCCGGGTGCGCTCGGCCAGCGCGGGGCGCATCCACGGCTGGCAGGCCAGGAGCATGACGTCCTCGGGGCAGTGCTCGCTGCAGGCGTAGCAGCGCATGCAGGCGTCGGAGACGCGAGGCCAGGGATCGAGGGTGATGGCCTGCACCGGGCAGACCCGGGCGCAGGCACCGCAGCGGGTGCAGCCCCGTCGATCCGCGAAGGGCCGCAGCAGCCGGCCGCGCTGGCGGTAGCTGGCCCAGGAGACCGGGCCCAGCCGCTTGGGATCGAAGGGCGCGGCGGCCAGGCGGGCGACGGGCCCGAGGCTCGACCGCCCGCGCAGCTCGATCTGCGCCAACCGGGCCTCGCCCAGGCCGCGGCGATGGGCGGCGCGGGTGGTGGGCACGGCCATGGGATCCACCCCGACCAGGGCGCAGCAGCTGGCGTCCAGGGCCACCAGATCCCGCGACGCCGCGACGAAGCCCAGGGGCACGGGGCGCCCCGCGGCGCTGCCGCCGCCCTCGAGCCCGACCACCGCGTCGCAGACGCCCAGGTGGAAGGGCAGGGCCTGGTACAGATCCGCGACGGCATCTCCCAGCTGCCCCGGCGTGGGGGCGAGCTGGTGCATGGCGCACTTGGTGGCCCCTGGCTGGATGCCCACCAGGTTCTTGAGGGCGGCGGTGACCCCCGTGAGGGTGTGGCTCTTGAGCTTGGGCAGCGAGACCCGCAGATCGCACTCCCAGAGCAGCTCCGGCATCCAGCGCTCCCGCAGCACGTGGCCGCCCAGCTGCGCCCGGCGGAAGGGGCCGGCGTCGAGGCTTCGCCAGGGCACGCCCTCGGCGCGCGCCACCGCGGCGGTGCCGGTGGCCTCGAAGACCTCGCGGGTGAAGCCGAGCACCCCCGAGCTCTCGACCACGACGGGATCGCCGCCGCCGTCCTGGATGAGGCGGATGACCGCCCGGAGCAGCTCGGGGTGGGTCGTGCGGGCCAGCTCCGGGGCCGCGCCCCGCATCAGGTTCACCTTGAGCAGGACCCGCTTCGCGCGGAAGAACGACCCCAGCTCCAGGTCCTCGAAGGCGGTCTGTAGCGCGGCGTGCACCTGGGGGTAGGCGTTGCAGGAGCGGACGCTGACCACGGCGGGTGACACGGGAGCGGGCTTATCGGCCATCGCGCCCCCCCGCCGCCTCGGGCCCGATCCAGCGCGCCAGCTGCGCGGCCGCCGCCGGCAGGTCCGACAGCCCCGCCCGGGCGTGGCGCAGCACGGCACCCGCGCGGCGTGGGTGTCCGTAGAAGCCCAGGTACAGCAGCGCGCGCCGGGCCCGGGCGGCGGTGTCGCTGCGCCCCGGACGATGCTCGAGCGCCGAGCCCGGCACGGGGGCGAACTGGCTGAAGTGGGCGGTGGTGACCCCCAGCGAGGTGGCCAGGCGCAGGGCCCCGCGCCCCGAGCCCCGGGGTTCCCCCGGGCTGTCGAGCATGAAGTACAGGGTCACCGCGATGCCCAGCTCCCGGGCGTGGGCGCAGGCCGCGCGCACCGGCTCCAGCCCGGGCGCCCGCCCCAGCTGCCCCCGCTGGTCGGGCACGGGGCTCTCGACGCCGAGGGCGATCTGGGTGCAGCCGCCGCGGGCCATGGCCTCGAGCAGCGGGCGATCCAGGGTCTCCGCCCGCATCCCGTTGGGGCAGCCCCAGCTGAGCGTGGCGGCCAGCGGCTCGATGGCGGCGCACAGCGACAGCAGGCGCTCCCGGTCGGCGCTGAGGTGGTCGTCCTCGATGAGCACATGTCCCACGCCGTGCTCGCGGTGCAGCAGCTCGAGCTCCCGCAGCACCTCGACGGGGCTGCGGGGGCGCCAGGATCCGCTGTGCAGCGCCGGTGCCGCGCAGTGGGCGCAGCGGCAGGGGCAGCCGCGGCTGGTGATCACCGGGGCGCGCAGGGGCGCCCGGGGGCTCCAGGTCCGGCCGTAGCTGCGGATCGGGAAGATCTCGCGGTCCGGCAGCGGCAGGCTGTCCAGGGGCTCGATGGGGGCGCGTGCCACCGAGCGCTCGAGCGCAACGTCGGGCCCGCGCCAGGCCAGCCCGGGCACCTGGCGCAGAGCCTCGGGCTGCCCCCGCAGGGCCGCTGGCCCCGCGGCCAGCAGCTCCACCATGGTCCGCTCCCCGTCGCCGAGCACCGCGGCCACGGCGCCGGTGCGGCGCAGGGTCTCCTCGGGGCGCAGGGTCGCGTGGGGGCCTCCGACCACCAGGGGCAGGGGGCCGAGGGCCGCGCTGATGGTGGCGGCGCGGGTGAGGTTGGCGGACCAGACGCTCAGCCCCACGACGTCGGGGGCCAGGGCCCGCGCCCGGGCCTGGAGGCCGTCGAGCCGGTGGATGGCGGCGTCGTAGCCGTGCACCTCGTGTCCCGCGGCCTTCAGGGCCGCCGCCAGGTAGCAGAGGCCCAGCGGCTGGCTTCGCTCGAAGCCCAGGCCAGGGAAGACCAGCAGGATCTTCATGGTCAGCGGGGGTCCCGCTCCGCAAAGGATTGGAGCATCTTCAGCGCCACGCGGGCGGAGCGCATCATCTCCTCGCTGCTGCGCATGCGGGCCAGCGCCCGGACCACCATGTGGGGCCGGAAGTAGAAGCTGTAGTAGGCCAGCTTGGTCCACAGCTCGATCTCGGACTCGCCCAGCTCGGTCCAGTGGCTGCCCATGCGCCGCTCCTGGGCGCTCCCCAGCACCCAGCGGCGCCAGTAGTCCTCGCCCGTGACCCGGACCTGGTCCTGGTACAGCTGGGTCATGGGCTTGGCGATGGTGCGGGAGTACTGGGCGAAGTCCAGGCCCAGGGTCTGGGAGTAGCGGATGGTGCCCATCATGCTGCGGCGGGTCTCGCCGGGCACGCCGAGCATGAAGAACCCCAGGGGCCGCACGCCCACGTCCATGGTCGCCTGCAGGATGGGCTTGATCTTCTTGGGGGCCAGCGGCTTCTTCATGCGCGCCAGCGCCTTGGGGTCCGGGGTCTCGATGCCGTAGTAGATCTGGCGCAGCCCCGCGCGGGCCATTAGCTCGAGCAGCTCGGGGTCCACCGACCCGATCCGGGAACGGACGGACCACTCGACGTCGAGATCAGCGGCGATCAGCCCCTCGCAGATGGCCGCCGTGCGCTCCCGATCGTACGGGAAGTCAGCGTCGAAGATGTCGATCTCGCGGATGCCGTGGCGCTCGTGGCACTCGGTGAATTCCTCGACCACCTGCTCCGCGGGACGCATGCTGAACGGCATGGGGGCGATGGCGCAGAAGGTGCAGGACCAGGGGCAGCCCAGGGCCGTCATCATGTTGGTGAAGGGCTTGCGCTGGCTGATGAACGAGTAGTAGCGGTCCATCGGCAGCATGTGGCGCGCGGGGAAGGGGAAGCGGCCGAAGTCGATGGGACCGTTGTCCTGGGGCTCGACGACGATCTCGCCGTCCTCTTCGCGGTAGCAGGCGCCGGGGATCCCCCGCGGCAGCTCACCGGCCTCGATGGCGGCGAGCATGGGCGGGAGGCTGTCGATGGCGTGGCCCACGAGCCCGTAGTCCACCACGGAGTGGCTCAGGGTCTCCTTGGGGTAGAGCAGCATGTTCACGCCGCCCACGATCAGCGGCACCCGGAGGGAGGCGCGGATGCGGCGTATGTAGCTCAGGGTGTCCCTGAACATGTAGGTCGTGACGTAGGCCCCCAGCAGGTCGGGCCGGAAGCTGGCCAGCCGCTTGGCGGCTTCGTCGGGCTCGAGCCCGAGGACGTTGGCGTCGAGCACCATCACCTCGTGACCAGCCTGCTCCGCGATGGCGGCGGCGGTCGCCAGGTTGATAGGCGGGAAGCGGCCGAACTCATCATCGACGATCGTGACGTTCTCTTCGAAGGCCTTGTGACGGTAGGGCGCGAAGACGAATGCGATGCGCACGGATGAATGCTCTCGTTTCAGGACCGCGTCACCTTAGCATCCGTAGAGGCGCTGTGGGACGGGTTCTGGCGCCGATGTGATCCCTCAACGGGACAGGAAGCGCAGGGCCTCGCGGACGAAGTGGAGCTCCCTGTCGGGGTTCCACAGCAGCTCACTGCGGCGGATCCAGGCGTAGCGGGCGAGGAAACGCGGACGCAGGGCGATCTCGCGGTAGAAACGGCGCTGCCAGTGGCGCAGGCGTTCCGGGTCGATGTCGCTCGAGTTCAGCGAGGAATTGTAGTGGCTTAGATCGGAAAACCCCGGCCGGTGCTGGGGCGGGATTCGCTCCCACAGCGCCGAGCCCGGGTAGGGCGTGAGGAAGGCCACCTGGAGGATGTCCGGATCGAGCTCCTTGGCCAGGGCCAGGGTGGAGGCCATGTCGTCCTCGGTCTCTCCGGGGCTGCCCAGCAAGAAGAAGCCGACCCGCAGCAGGCCGGCCTCGCGGGCCCCCCGGAAGGCGGCCCGGGCCTGGGCGATGGTGGTGCCCTTGCGGAGCCGGTCCACCACAGCCTGGGAGCCCGACTCGATGCCGAAGGACACCGTGGTGCAGCCCGCCCGGCGCATGGCTCGGAACAGCTCGGGGTCCACGTGGTCCACCCGGGTCTGCACCGTGAAGGGAAGGGGACGGCGCTGGGTGGCCAGGGCCTCGCACAGGCCCATGGTGTGCTCGCGGTCGAAGCTGAAGACGTCGTCTTTGAAGTGCAGGACGGTGAAGCCCAGCTCCCGGAGCTGCTGGACCTCGGCCAGGACCGAGGCTGGGGATCGATGGCGGTAGGCGGTGCCGTAGGAGTTGCGCAGGGTCGGCGAGCAGTATGTGCAGGGGTAGGGGCAGCCGCGGCTGGCCAACACGAAGCCCCAGCGGATGCGTCGCACGCGGCGAACGGGGTGGTAGACCCGGTAGCCGGGGTCCCGCAGGGCGTGGTGGACAGGGAAGGGGAGGGCGTCCAGATCCCGGCGCAGGGGCCGCGTGGCGGTGGGCCGGGGGGGCTGGCCCTCGGCGCCCGGGAGCATCAGGCCTGGCACGCCGGTGGGATCGCCCCCGGGCAGCCCGTCGGCCAGCTCGGCCACGGTCTCCTCGTACTCTCCGACGGTGCAGGCGTGGTAGGCGTCGGGACCCAGCAGGCTCGCGGGCTCCACGGAGGCGTGCTGCCCCACGGCCAGCAGGAGGCAGTCGGGCAGCCGCCGCCGCAGCTCCCGCGCCAGCTCGAGCATCAAGGGAGCCACCGAGCTGATGCCGTGGACGGCCACCAGCCGGGGCGCGGCGGCCTCGAGTTCGGCCAGCAGGCGCTGCTTGCTGTGGCGGCCGAGCTCGGTGTCGATCAGGGTCCAGGGGACCCCGTCGCGCTCGAGCAAGCTGGCCACGTAGGCCAGCTCGAGGGGCGCCATGACGTTCTCGGGGTGGTGGGCCTTCAGCTCCAGCCACGAGGCCATGCGGACCAGCGCGACGCCCCCGGGGGCGCCGCCCTGCTGCTTCTGGCGGGTGTTGCCCAGGATGGCGCTACCAGGCACCATCGGGGCCGCCGTAGGCGCCCATGTCGTTGCGGGTGCCATCGACGTCGTTGTAGCTGCTGGACGGGTTGCCCGCGTCCACGGCCGGCGAGCTGGCGCGCAGGCTCCAGTCGTCGTTGAAGTGGTCGCCGTCGTCGGTGATGTCGGTGAACAGCGGGTTGGACGCGATGTTGCCGTTGGAGCCGGTGACGTCGCTGGTGCCGGTGTAGCCGCCGTCGGCGTTGCCGTAGACGTCGTTGTAGCGGCCGGTGAAGCTGGCGGCGCCGGTGACGTGGATGCCGTAGCCGTCGCCGGCGTTCGAGATGATGCTGTTGCTCACGTTGCCGGTGCTGGAGCCGCTCAGGTAGATGCCGCCGCCGGAGGCGCCGTCGTTGTAGCCGATGTTGGCGTTGAGCACCGACAGGGTGCCGTCGATGATGGCGACGCCGCCGCCGTTGGCGCTGGCGTCGTTGAAGGCCACGATGACGTTGGTGAGGCTGATGGTGCCGCCGTCGGTCTCGAGGCCGGCGCCGGACTCTGCCTGGTTGCCCACCACCCAGGAGCGGTCGAGATCGAGGCTCGAGCCGGACTCGACGTAGATGCCGCCGCCGTCGTCGGCGTAGGAGTCGGTGACGGTGAGGGCCTCCATGGTCAGGGAGGCGTTCCGGATGCAGACCCCGCCGCCGTAGGAGTAGTAGTAGTAGTTCTCGGTGGAGGTCGAGCTGTCCGCCGGCATCCGCAGCTGGTTGTTGACGATCACCAGGTCGTGCAGGGTCGGGGTGGCGCCGTCGATGTAGATGCCGCCGCCGCAGCGGGTGGTGTAGTAGTCGGTGCAGGTGTCGCCGCAGCCGCAGCTGTAGCTGTTGGACGTGGTCTGCTCGACGCCCACACCGTTGAGCAGGGTGAAGCCCGCGAGCTCGGCCCGGGGGCCCTCGCCGCTGTCGAACGCGACCACGGGGCCCGCGGAGCCGCCGTCGATGATGGTGGACGCGGCGCCCTGCATGGAGAAGACGGAGACGCCGGCGCCGCCGAAGTCCACGTTCTCGTTGTAGGTGCCCGCCTCGACCACGACGCACTGGCTGGCGTTGGCGATGCCGAGGTTGATGGTGGGCCAGGGGTGGGCGGCGGAGCCGTTGGCGCCGGAGCTCGAGGCCGAGGCGTCCACCACGTGGGGCTCGGTGCGGTCGCTGTCGTCGCAGTCGAAGTCGTTCTCCACGCCGTCGCACTGCAGGGTCATGCTGCCCGCAGCGCCGAAGCCGTCCCCGTCCGAGTCGTCAGCGAGCATGTCCGCGTCGGTGGCGTTGTTGTCGATGCTGCCGTCGCAGTCGTTGTCCACGCCGTCGCAGACTTCGTCGGCGCCGGGGTTGATGTTCCGGTCGTTGTCGTTGCAGTCCACGCTGGAGTCGTAGCCGTCGTTGTCGTTGTCCACCGGCACGTCGGTGTCGGCGTCCGAGTCGCTGTCGGCGTCGGCGTCGGCGTCGGCGTCGGCGTCCGCATCGGCGTCGGCGTCCGCATCGGCGTCTGCATCGGTGTCGGTGTCGGCGTCGGCATCGGCGTCGGCGTCACCTTCGATCTCACCCGTGTCCACGGGCTTCTCGCCGATGAAGGGGCAGGCGGTGAGGGCGAGGGGGAGGACGATGAGCAGGAGGGCGTGGGCGCGCATGGGGACTCCGGGCGGGACGCGATCTGGACGGACGACCGCGGGCGCGCCTGTAATCTGGCATACAGGCGCCCGCGAGTACGTTTCGGGCATCCGTATATTGCGCGCACCCGCCATTCGCGGGGTCAGGGGGGGGTCAAGCGCCCTCCAAGGATCCTCGTCAGCCTCGAGGTACTAGGCGCGTGGTCGGCCCCAGGTCACCAACGACCGTACTTGCTGCAGCGAAACGCCCCAAATCAACGCCCGGAAGCACCGAGGCACGAGAGGCGAAGCAAACAGGCCAACAACCCCGGAAGCCAACAACCCCGGAAGCACCGAGGCACGAGAGGCGAAGCAAACAGGCCAACAACCCCGGAGCAGGCGACAGAACGCCATGGGGTAGCATGAAAGCGGACAACCAGCGTTG
>CAYZVO010000064.1:0-39193 GCA_964481655.1 uncultured Enterobacterales bacterium
GGTCGCAGTCGTTGTCGTCGCCGTTGCAGAGCTCGTCGGCGCCGGGGTGGATGTCGTCGTCGCCGTCGTCGCAGTCGGTGGCGTCGGCGACGTAGCCCGTGGGCTGATCGCAGGCCGTGCTGGTGGTGCTGGGGTCGCCGTAGCCGTCGCCGTCCGCGTCCCGGTACCAGGTGGAGGCGTCGATGGCGTCCCGCTCGTCCGCGTTGCCGTCGCAGTCGTCGTCGATGCCGTTGCAGGTCTCGGTGGCGCTGGGGTTCACCGCTGGATCGCCGTCGTCGCAGTCGCCGGGAGTGCCGCTGGTGCCGCTGGGCTGCTCGCAGCGGTCCTGGGCGTCGTCCTCGTCCCCCCAGCCGTCGCCATCAGCGTCGCTGTACCAGCTGGTGGTGCCGGTGACGGCCTCGTCCTGGTCGTCGGTGAGGCCGTCGCAGTCGTCGTCGATGCCGTTGCAGCTCTCGGTGGCGTCGGGGTTGATGTCGGCGTCGCCGTCGTCGCAGTCGGCACTGTCCGCCAACCAGCCGTCGCCGGGATCGCAGCTGTCGATGCTGGTGTCCGGATCCCCGAAACCGTCGCCGTCCGCGTCGGCGTACCAGGTCTCCTGGATGTCTTCGTCGATCTCGCCGTCGCAGTCGTCGTCGATGCCATTGCAGCGCTCGGCGGCGTCGGGGTTGATGTCGGCGTCGCCGTCGTCGCAGTCGCCGCTGTCGGCCACGTGGCCGACGGGCTGTTCGCAGGCCACATCGGCGCTGTCCTCGTCACCCCAGCCGTCCTCGTCCAGGTCGGCGAACCAGGACGCGGCGTCCACCGCGTCCTCGTCGATCTCGCCGTCGCAGTCCTCGTCTACACCGTCGCAGTGCTCATCGGCCCCCGGGTTGATGGCGGCGTCGTCATCGTCGCAGTCCTCGCCCTCCAGCCAGCCGTCACCGTCCGCGTCGGCGGTGGTGGGGCCGGTGTCGGCGGTGTCGGGCTTGTCCACGTCCGTGCGGCAGGCCACGAGCAGGGTGAGGGCGAGGATGGTGAGCGTGCGCGACATGCCGGACTCCGGGTGGGGACCTGGGGAGTCTAGCACGGGATCCGGCGACCCTCGCTGTGGGTGGCGCCACCGCTTCGGCGCTCGCTAGTCGCAGGCGTGCCAGGTGTCGCAGACGAAGTGTTCGATGCCGAAGACGCAGTGATTGCCGTGGCTGTCGGGTACGCGGCAGTCGTACATGGTGCGGCAGTCGTCCTCCTCGCCGCGGCAGGCCAGGCCCGCGCGCACCAGGTCGCAAGACTCCTGCATCCACACGCCGCACTCCCCCGATGGGCAGTCGGCGTTGGTGGTGCAGGTGGCGTCCACGCAGCTGGGCCACTCGTAGCCGTAGACCTTGGGGTGCAGGCAGACCTGCCCGTCCTCGCAGTCAGCGTCGGTGGAGCAGAGGTACGCACAGGCGCACCAGGGCCCGAACTCGTTCGAGAACTGGGCGCAGGCCCCGTCAGGGGCGTCGGTGCAGTCGCGCTCGGAGACGCAGGCGGGGTCCTCGTCGGCGGTGCACGCCGGCACCTGGCCCAGGAAGTGCTCTACGTCGATGGGCAGCGCGTCCACGCGGTTCACGGAGCCATCGGCGCAGCGCACGTAGCCGGTGGGCTGACCGTCGCCGCCGATCATGGGGTCCGGGTCTTCACAGCGCTCGCGGTCGCAGCCCAGGCCGGCTGTGGCGAGGGCGGAGGTGAGCAGGATGGTGTGGAGGGAGAGGGGAGGGGGCATGGGATGGGCTAGTCGTAGTACCAGTAGTTCCTGCAGGCGAAGCGTTCCTCCTGGCTGTTGTCCATACACAGGGTTCCCGTCGCCGAGTTGTCGCACTCATCCTCGCCGTGGCACTCATCGGCGTCGCTGCGGCAGCGGGCCGCGGCGGTGCGGTGGTCGCCGTCGCGGGCGGAGGCCACACCGCATTCTCCGCTGGGGCAGTCGGCGTCTACGCTACAGGTGGCCGGTATGCACTCGGGGTAGCTGAAGGCGGACGCGTCGGGGGAGAGGCAGATCTCGTCGTCGCCGCAGTCGTCGTCGCTGCCGCAGAGGTAGACACAGTCGCAGACGTCCATGCAGCCGGTCCAGAAGGTGGTGCAGCGGCCGTTGGGGCGCGCGGTGCAGTCGTCATCGCTGGAGCAGGCGAACTGCCCGGCCTTGGACTCGGGGCAGCTGAGCATCCCGTCGGTGTAAAGCTCCACGTCCACATCGACGGCCTCGGTTCGGTTGATGGCGCCATCGTCGCAGCGCACATAGCCGCTGAGTTCATCGCGTTGATCAAGGATCACCCGGGGCTCGTCGCAGCCCAGGATGCTCGCTGGAAGAGCGCTGTCCACCTCCGTGCCTTCGCATCCCACGATCAACGCCACCAGAGACCACAGCACCAAGCCCATCGCGCCCTCCTCCGAGCAGGACACCACGGTACCACCGCGGCCCGTCGCCCCGCCACGACGAAGCTGACAGCTGACAGCTGAGAGCTGACAGCTCCTACGAGCAGCTCGCCCCGTCCGCCGGCATCGCCTTGGCGGGCTTGCGCTTCTTCAGGGTGCCGGGCTCGAAGCCGGACTCGTCGAAGCGGGCCTCGCGCTGGACGTTGGCCACCGCGCCCGACTCGATGAAGCCGCCGTCCATGGACAGCTCGCCCTTGCCGCAGTTCACACCCACCTGGGCGTCGTAGTTGTGGGGGTCGCAGGCGGTGATGAAGCCCAGCATCACGACCTTGCGGCTGACCTCGTCGAGCTTCATGCCGGAGCGGAAGAGCAGCTGCAGGCGGATGAAGTCCCAGATCACCGGGGCCATCTTGTGGGTCGCGGCCTGGCGGGCCAGGCTGGCCAGGAAGCGGACCCGGGCCAGCCGGGGGTTGGTCTCGAACTGGCGGGCGTAG
This sequence comes from uncultured Enterobacterales bacterium, assembly GCA_964481655.1. Classification (GTDB taxonomy): domain Bacteria; phylum Myxococcota_A; class UBA796; order UBA796; family JAFGLY01; genus CALDOK01. The sequence continues at coordinate 2,886 of CAYZVO010000064.1, forward strand.
CGGTCCGCGGCGCGGTCCAACCGCGGCAGGTCCACCAGATCCCGGAACGGGATGAGGCCGCCACGACCGTCGCGGATGGCCAGGTAGTGCTGCACGTAGAGGCACTTCTTGACCTGGAAGGTGGACAGCAGCGCGAAGTAGAGCTTGTTGAAGATGCGGATGTCGTCGCGGCTGAACTGGTGGGGCCACTGGGTGACGAGCATCTCGAGGGTCTCGTCGGGCATCACCGCCATCTCGTCGAACTCGTTGCCTTCGCGGGCCAGCTGGTCGCGGAAGCTACCCAGGATGCGCAGCCCGAGGAAGAAGACCTCGCGGATGTGGTCGTTTTCCGGCTCGAGGGCGAACTGCAGGACCTTGGAGATCTGGGGCTCGTTGAGGTTGTGGGCGACCACCACGGTGAGGTTGGTGGCCAGGCCGACCTCGCGCAGGTTCTTGATGGCCTTGAGCTTGACGTCCACCAGGCCCTTCTTGCCCCGCAGCCACTCGGTGGACTCGTCGTCGAAGCCGTCGAACTGCAGGAAGACCTCGTCGAAGCCGCAGTCCTTCATGCGCTGGCAGAAGGCCTTGTCGGTCAGGCGCAGGCCGTTCGAGTGCAGGGCCGCGATGTGGCCCTGGGCCTTGACCTTGCGGACCCAGTCCTCGAGATCCTTGCGCAGGGTGGGCTCGGCCGCCATGAAGTCGACCTTGATCCGGCGCTTGGAGTTGATGAGATCCTCGAGGTTGGACAGGTCGAGGTCGGTGGTCTCTTCGGTGTTCGCCTTGGCCAGGCAGATGGGGCAGTCCAGGTTGCAGTTCTCGGTGAGCCGCAGCAGGAAGTCGCGCTGGGGGTAGTCCTCGCTGTTGACCTCGAAGTAGTAGCGGTCCAGCTCGGCCCAGTAGTCGGGGTCGTTGGCGAGCAGCTGGCGGGTGGCGCCGTGGTCGGGGCAGAGCTTCTCGAGCCAGGCCTTGCCTTCGGCCACGATGACCTCGGCGGGGACCTCCTGCAGGCACTCGTTGCACATGCCGCGGGTGACGCGGAGGACGCGGCGATCGGCGGTGGTCTGCTGCTGGGCTGGGGCGCTCATGGGGGCCTCCGGGGCTCATCCGAGACATGCAATTGGCCGCACACCATAGCCTGGTGACCGGCTGGTTGTGCGTGAGCGGGATCGCCGAATGTCAGCGCTGGGCGCTGAGCCAACCCATGGGGTCCTGGGCGGTGCCGTTGTAGTAGATCTCGAACAGCAGGACGTAGCCCGAGCTGTCCACCAGGCCCGAGTTGCCGACGTAGCCGAGGACCTCACCCTGATCGACGGTCTGGCCGGCGCTGACCTTGAGACCGTTGGCGTGGGCGTAGACGGTGGTGTAGGCGCCGTGGTCGATGACCACGGTCTGGCCGTAGCTGCGCATGAAGCCCGCCTGCTTCACCACGCCGGGGAAGACCGCCCGGAACGGCGTGCCGTAGGCGGCGGCGATCTCGATGCCCTTGCTGCGGGCCTGCTGGCCCGTGATGGGATCGGTGTAGCGGCCGAAGCCCCGCTGCAGGGTGCCGGTGGTGGGCCAGGGCAGGGTGCCGTGGGCGGCCCGGAAGTCGGCGTTGCGCGAGGGCTGGGCGATGCTGACGGTCATGCGCTCCTGGGCAGCAGCCTGGATGCTGTTCTGCACCCGGTCGTGCTCGGCCAGCACCCGGGTGGCCAGGTCCTTGCGCTCACGCACCTGCTGCAGCAGGGTCAGCTTGCGTGCCCGCTCGTCCCGCAGGGTGGCTTCTTTCAACCTCAGCTCGGCCTGCAGGGCGGCCACGGTGGCCCGGTCGGTGTCCACCTGCTCGAGGGTGGCCTTGCGCTGCTCCACCGAGCGCACGTAGGCGGCCACGCGCTTGCGGTCGTGCTCGAGGATCGCCAGCAGGTAGTGGGTGCGGCGGCGCAGGTCGATGGGGGACTCGGCCCCGAACAGCACCCGCGCGAGGCCCTGGCGGGCCAGGCGGTACAGGGCCTCGCAGCGGGCGGCGACCTGTTCGGCCTCTTGATCCATGCTCGCCTGGGCGGCGGCGAGGGTGTCCTCGGCCTGGCGGCGGCGGGACTCCACGCCGTCGAGCTGGCGCTGCAGGGCGGCGACCTCGCCGGCGAGCCCGTGCAGCTGGCGGTCGATGCGGTCCAGCTCGCCCAGGATGTCCTGCTCGTGGACCCGGGCCTCGGCGGCGGCCAGGCGGGGATCCTCGTAGCCGCTGGGGTAGCTGAGCCCCTCGGGGGGCGCGTCGGGGTAGGACAGGCCCTCGAACCCGGAGGGGTAGCTGCGGTCCTGGGCGTCGGCCAACCCGGCGCTGAGCAGCAGCGCGGCGAGCGCGACCCACAGCGGCCCGCGGCTCATGGGGCCTTGGCCAGGAAGCGGTAGACGGCGGACCAGGCCCCCAGCACCCCCAGCAGTGCGCCCACGGCGAGCAGGGAGAGGGTGTAGTCCAGGGGCAGGTAGGCCAGGGGATCTTCGGCCAGGGTCAGCTCGAGGGCCTGCTGCAGGCGCAGGATGACCCAGCGGTGCACCGCCAGCAGGCCCACCATGCCGATGGCGGACCCCAGGACGCCCTGGACCAGGCCCTCGATCAGGAAGGGGGCCATGATGGTGTCGTCGGTGGCGCCCACCAGGCGCATGGTCTCGAGCTCGGTGCGGCGGCTGTAGACCACCAGGTGGATGGTGTTGGCCACCAGGAAGACCGCGGCGACGGCGATCAAGGCCCCCAGGATGAGCCCCAGCAGGCGCAGCAGTGCCAGGAAGGAGTTGAAGCGCTCGACCCACTGCTGGCCGTAGTCGACCTCGGACAGCTCGGGCAGGGCCAGGGCTTCGACCATCTGCTGCAGGCCCTTGTCCCGGGCCATGCCCGGCTCGAGGGTGATCTCCAGGGACGCCGGCAGCACGCCGTCGCCCAGCTCGGCCAGCACGGGCTCGGTCTCGGGGACCTGCTCCACCAGGTAGGCGCGGGCTTCTTCCTCGGAGACGAAGCGCACGGCTTCGACGCCCTCCATCGCCGCCACCTGCTCCTTGAGGTCGAAGCAGCGCTCCACCGGCACGTCCTGGTGGAAGTAGGCGGAGACGTGGACGTCGGAGGCCCAGCTGTGGGTGATGGCGTTGAGGTTGTACATCACCATCAGGAACACGCCGAGCATCAGCACGGACGCGGCGATCACGCCGGTGGCCACCAGGTTGAGGTAGAGGTTCTCCCACAGGGACCGGAAGGCCCGCCGCAGGATGTGGCCCATCAGAGACGACACGGCCGCTCCTTGACCAGCTTGCCGGAGACGAAGCGCAGCGCCCGGTAGGGGAAGCGGTCCATCAGGGCCATGTCGTGGGTGGCCACGAGCACGGTGGTGCCTCGCAGGTTGATGGCCTGCAGGATCTCGATGACCTCGATGGCCATGGCGCCGTCGAGGTTGCCGGTGGGCTCGTCGGCCAGCAGCACCGCCGGGTCGTTGACGATGGCTCGGGCCACCGCCACGCGCTGCTGCTCGCCACCGGAGAGCTGGGCGGGGAGGTTGCCCTCCTTGCCCTTGAGGCCGACGATGGACAGCACGGCTCGGACCCGGCGCTGGATGGTGGCCCGCGGGTAGCCCAGCACCTCCATGGACAGGGCGACGTTCTCGGCCACCGTGCGGCTGGGGATCAGCTTGAAGTCCTGGAAGATGACCCCGATGTTGCGGCGCAGGTAGGGCCGCCGCCGGCGGGAGAGGTCGGTGAGGTCCACGCCGCCTACCATCACCTTGCCCTCGGAGGGCTTCTCGGCGGCGTACAGCAGCTTGAGGAGGGTGGTCTTGCCGGCGCCCGAGGGCCCGGTGACGTAGCAGAACTCACCCTTGGCCACCCTGAGGTTGATGTCCTGCAAGGCGGCGTGGTCACCGTAGGTCTTGGAGACGTGGTAGAGGCGGATCATCGCGGGGTGGTGCTGCTCGCTGCGAGGCGCTCACCCTATCATGGCAGGTCTGTGGCGGGGAGATAGAGGACCCGCCTCTCCTCGCTGGAGGTCCCGTGCAGCTCGCCGTCTACGGAGGCAGCTTCGATCCGCCCCACGTGGGCCACGCCATGGTCGCCGGCTGGCTGCTGTGGACGCAGCGGGTCGAGCGGGTGCTGCTGGTGCCGGCCTTCGCCCACGCCTTCGACAAGCGCTCGGCGCCCTTCGTGCAGCGCCTGGCCTTGTGCCAGGCCATGGCCCGGGACGTCGCCCCCGAGCGCATCGAGGTGCTCGACCTCGAGGCCCGCCTGCCCACCCCCAGCTACACCCTGCACACCCTCCGCGCCATCACCGCCGAGCGCCCCGACGCGCGGCTGCGGTTGGTGGTGGGGGCCGATGTGCTCGAGCAGACCGACCACTGGCACGCCTGGGACTCCATCGTGGACGAGTTCGAGCCCATCGTGGTGGGCCGGGTGGGCTGGCCGCCGGTCCCCGGCGCGCCGAGCTTCCCCGGGGTGTCGAGCACCGAGATCCGCGAACGCCTGGCGGCCGGAGAGCCCATCGATCACCTGGTCACCGCGGGCGTGGCCGCCCTGCTCGCCTCTGGAGATGCGCCATGATGCTCTGGCTGTTCGACATCGACGGGACCCTGCTGCGCTCCGACAGCGCCGGCCGGGGTGCGATGGGCCGGACCTTCGAGGCGCTGTACGGCGTCCCGGGCGCCTTCGATCAGGTGGACTTCCGCGGGGTGCTCGACGACGGCGTGCTGCGGCGGGCCTGCGCCCACCACGGTGTGCCCATGGAGCGCGAGCGCTTCGTGGGCCACTTCCAGGGCGAGCTCGAGCGCGCCATGGACCCGGTGAACAACCCCAGGCAGCAGCTCTGCCCCGGGGTGCCCGCCGTGCTCGACGCCCTCGAGCCCCACGGGGTGCTGGGCATCGTCACCGGCAACTGGCGGGTCGGCGCGCGGGCCAAGCTGTCGGCCTTCGGCCTGTGGGATCGATTCCCGCTGGGCGCCTGCTCCGACGACGGCCCCACCAGGGGCGAGCTGGTGAAGGCGGCCACCCGGCAGGCCCGCGCCGCGGGCCACGACATCCGGCGGGTGGTGATGATCGGCGACACCCCCAACGACGTGATCGCCGCCCGGGACGCGGGCGCCGTCGCCGTTGCGGTCAAGACGGGCTGGTCCGAGCCCGCGTCGCTGGTGGCCGAGGGGCCGGATCTGCTGCTCGAGGACCTCGAGCAGGGCCTCGAGGCGCTGCTCGCCCTGAAGGACTGAACGAGCGCGGACCCTAGTCGGGCTCGGGCACGAACAGCGCGTGGATCGGCTGGGCCTTGGGCTCGCCGGACATGGCCTCCTGCAGGCCGCTCCAGATCAGGGTGCCCCAGTAGGGGTCGGTGGCCACGCTGGCACGGTACAGTCCGGTGGGCAGGCTGCCCACGTCGCTGCCGGCCTGGCAGCTGCCGTCGAGCAGGCTCCAGCTGCCGCCGCCGGAGGGGTCGTACACCTCGGCGCAGGGCAGCTCGTCCTCGACGTCGAAGCCGCGGTTCGAGATGCTCGCGGCCCCGCCGGCGACCAGCACCCGGCCCCCGGGGAGGGCGGTGGCGACGTGGCCGGCGCGGGCCACGTTCATGGGCGGCAGCACGGACCATGAGCCGTTGTCGCCGTTGTAGGCGAAGACGCGGTCGGTGGGGTCGAGCCAGTCGCTGTCGTCGGCTTCGCCCTGGATGAGCACGCCGCCGGTCACCATGACCTGGTCGCCGCCCATGGACGCCATGGCCGGCAGCATCCAGCCAGCCCCGTTGAGCTCGGACGGTCCGTCCACCATGGAGACATTGGCGAAGCGGTCAACGATGACGCAGTCGCCCCAGGCTTCGTGGGTGTTGTTCGAGGCCCACTCGGTGCCTCCGCAGTGCATGGCGGCGTCGCCGACCACCGCGGCGGCCCCGTCGACCATGCAGTGATCGACCATCTGGGAGCCGTAGTCGCTGGAGCGGGACTCGGCGTTGTAGACCTCGACCGTCTCCACGCAGTCGATGTAGCTGTTGCTGTCGAGGTGGCCGTAGCCGCCGAAGAGGACCACGTTGCCGCTGGGCAGCGCCACGGCCTTGTGCTGGGCGCGGGCGGTCTTGAAGCCGTCGAGCAGCTCGATGGCGTCGTCGGGTTCGGCGTGGGGATCGAACAGGAACTGCTGCAGGGTGATGCTGCGGCTCTCCTGCAGGGAGGACCAGCCCCCGGCGACGAGGATCTTGCCCACGTCGCCGTGGCTGCCTTCGGCCAGCAGGGTGGCGGTGTGGGCCGCGCGCACGGTGTATTCGTTGGTGTAGCCGGCCCAGTCGTCGGAGGTCACGGGCATGGTGGTGTGGGCGACCGGCGCGAAGTCCGAGGCTGGCGGCACCAGCTCGAAGGACAGGATGGTGTCCACGGCGTCGTCGTTCCGACCGTCGGGGGCGCCGCCGAACACGAAGAAGCGGCCCTCGCCGTCGGACGCCACCGCGGCGTCCCAGCCGCCGGCGTCCAGCTCGTAGAAGGTGGCCATCTCTCCGGTGGCCGCCATGAAGATCTCGAGCTCGGTGGTCTCGGCCCGGCCGACGTCCAACGGATCGGAGATGCCGCGCGCCACGACCGGGGCGGCGTCGCCGCTGCCGCCGTAGCCCAGCAGCTCGACGGTGACGCCTTCCGGCAGGGCGCCGAGATCCTCGACGGCCGGCGAGGTGCCGCGCTCTACGTCCAGCTCGTGCTCGACGACCTCGCCGGAGGCGTCGGTCAGGCGGATCACCAGCAGCTCGATGTCCTCGAAGAGGTCGGGCTGGCTGGGGGGCGGGACCGGGCGGATGGTCAGCTCGAAGGTGGCCGGCGGGCCGCCGTCGCCGCAGCCCGCGGTGGCGAGCAGCAGCGCGAGCAGGACTGTGCAGTGCGAGGCCGTGGACATGCGCATCTCCATGCCTCTCGATTAGCATGGTCAGAGCGCGGTCGCAGTCTCCGCTCTCGGTCTGTGGCCCAGGAGGCACCCCCATGATCCGCTCCCCTCTGCTCGAGGCCGTGCCCGGTGTGGTCCACGGCTTCAGCGCGCGTGAGCCCGTGGTGCCTCCGCCACCGCCGGAGTCCACCAAGCCCGCCGACGCCCAGCCGCTGCTGGACGCCCTGGGTGTGCCCGGGGCCCGCGTGGCGATGGCCGCTCAGATCCACGGCGCCACCGTGCTGCGCGCCTGGCGCGACGGTCCCCGCTGGCCGGTGGGCGACGGCGACGCCCTCGTCAGCACCGAGCCGGGGCTCGTGATCTATGTGCGCGTGGCCGACTGCACCCCGATCTTGATCGCGGGGCCCGGTGGGGTGGCGGCCGTCCACGCCGGGTGGCGAGGGACGGTCGAGGGCGTGCTGCCCGCCGCCGTCGAATGCCTGCTCGAGTGGAGCGGCCAGCGCATCGAGGACCTGCGCGCGGCGGTGGGACCCAGCATCGGGCCCTGCTGCTACGAGGTGGGCCCCGAGGTGGTCGAGGGCCTCGCCCGGCACGCCCCCGTCGAGCTGTTCCTCGCGGAGCAGCCCTTCGCCCGGCCCACGGTCGATGTCGCGGCGGTCAACCTCCACCTGCTCGAGCAGCTCGGCATCCCCGCCGAGCGCCTGCCGGGCTGCACGCGCTGCGACGCCGGGTTCCACTCCTGGCGCCGCGACGGCCTGGCTGCGGGCCGCCAGGCGGCGCTGATCGGGCTGTGCCCATGACCGCCCTGATCATCGCCTTGGTGCTGGCCGGCTGCACGGGGGACGCCCGCCCCGAGGCCGAGGCCCTCGAGGCCTACGAGCGTGGCCGGGAGCAGCTCGAGCGCGGTGAGCACGCCGCGGCGGCGGAGAGCTTCGGCCAGGCCGCCGAGCACGACCCCCGCCGGACGGTGCTGCGCTCCTGGCAAGCCTACGCCCTCGCCGAGGGGGGTGACCCCGCGGCGGCCATCCAGCTGCTCGAGGGGAGCGCCGTGGTCGGCCTGGGGCCCCACGACCGCTACAACCTCGCCGCCTGGCACGAGCGCCTCGGCCAGCGCGAGCAGGCCCAGACCCTGCTCGCCGCCGCCCTCGGAGACGACCCCGCCCTGCGGGAGCGGCTGGTGGAGGACCCCGACTTCGCGGCGCTGCTCGAGGACGGCAGCCTGGCCGCCAGCCTCACGGACAGCGAGCTGCGGGCGGTGATGCTGGGCGAAGAGGGCGCGATCCTCGCCGGCGAGCTGTACGATCTCGAGCTGAACGTGCAGCCCGGCGCGGTCGGACTCTCCCTGGGCTGGGACAGCCCTGTGCCCGACGGCCTGGTGCTCGAGCGCGTCATCGACGAGCGCTCCGGCGAGCCCGGCGCGGCGGGGCTGCGGCTGCTGCAGTACCGCCTGCGCTCGAGCGGGGCAGGGGAGGGGAGCCTCGGGCCGTGGACGGTGTCCCTGGGCGAGCACTCCGTGGCCGTGCCGCCTGTGGACTGGCAGGCTGTGGTGCCCGCCGGAGTCTCCCTCGAGTCGGTGGAGGCGCCCCCCGCGCTCGCCCCGTCGTGGTGGACCCCACGGGAGGCGTTGAAGGGCCTCGAGGCCGGCCAGGCGGAGCACCGCGACGGGCTGCTGGTGGTCTGCCACCTGCCCGGGGACCGGATCGAGGTCCAGGCGGACGCGGTCGAGGCCGAGCCCCTCGAGCTCGAGCTCCGGCGCGACGATCAGCCCGAGCTGCTCGCGCGGGCCTGGCGCTGGGCCGAGGGCGCGACGGCGGCGCAGGTCACCATCACCCGCAAGGGCAGCGTTGTGCTGGACAGTCGGGTCGAGCGCTGAGCGTCGTCTAGAGAGCGGTGTCGCTCGGGTCCGGCACGCCGCCGCAGCTGACGTCGCAGCCGTTGTTGTCGCCCAGGGTGTTGAGGCTGATGGTGTTGTCGCCGCAGCTGTCGAAGCTGGTGCCGCTGCAGCTGATGCCCCAGCCCTGGTTGCCCGTGACGGTGGCCATGGTCATGCTGGCGGAGCATGAGACCAGCTCCACCCCATCACCCACGCTGCCGGTCACCTCGGCCTGGTCCACGACCACCGCACTCGAGCTGGCGTAGATGCCGTCGGCGCCGCTGGCCTCCACCGACGAGGTGGCCAGGGACAGGGCGCTCGAGCTGGCGCTGATGCCGCCGCCGACGTTCTCCTCGAGGACCCCGTCCATGATGGTGGCGCTGGAGCTCGACATGGAGAACGCCGCCCCGGCGGAGCCGCTGATCTCGAGGCCCTCGAAGCTGGCGGTGCCCAGGAACTCGCCGCTCTTGGTCTCGACCGGCGGGAAGGTGGACATGACCACGCCGTGGCTGGCGGAGCCCGTGATCTCCACGTCGTAGAAGTCCGCCGCGGTGAAGCCCGTGGTGTTGTAGGTGTACAGATAGATGCCGCCGGAGCCCTGGGGATCCTCGATGGTCAGGCCGCTGACGTAGATCTCCGGCGCGCTGTCGTAGTGGTAGAAGTAGGCGCCGTAGCCGTAGCCATACAGGGCCGAGGCGTTGGAGATGGTGACGTCGTCGATCTCGACGCTGGAGTTGTAGCTGTACAGGCCGTCTCCGGCGGGGCTGTCGATGGTGATGTCCTCGAGCAGGGCCGCCGACGAGCTGAGGTAGATGGCGTCGTAGGAGGTCTCGTAGGAGCTCGAGAAGAGCTTCTCACCGTTGTAGTAGTAGTCGTAGCTGATGGTGGCGGTCTGCCCGTCGCTGACCTGCAGCTCGCTCACCTCGATGTCGGCTGAGCTGGCCATCAGGCCGTAGCCGATGCCGTCGCTGACGGTGTTGTCCTCCACGGTGACCGCGTCGGAGCCCTCGCCGCCCACGTAGATGGCGGCGTAGGTGTAGCCGGTGAAGCTGTTCTCCTGGACCACGGCATCGGAGGCGTAGATCTGGGCCCCCATGTAGCCGTCGGCGAAGGTGTTGCCGGTCACCGTCAGGGAGGCGTCGTAGCCGTAGAGGTCGAGCCCGTTGTCCAGGACCTCGTCGTGGTAGACGTAGGTGGTCTTGTTGCCGTGGGCGTCCTCGTAGACCCGGGTTGTCTCGAACTGGCCGTTGTCCGCGAAGCTGTTGTTCTGCACCAGCATACCGTTGGACTGGTAGGCGCACAGGGCCCCGAAGTTGCTCTCGTCCAGGCTGTTGGTGAAGCTGTTGTTCTGGATGGTGCTGGTCCCGGCGTAGTCGATGAAGCCGGCGCGGGTGTTGGCGTCGAAGCTGACGTTCTGCAGGGTGGTGTTGGCCTGGGCGGCGGAGATGCCCCAGCCGTCGTTGCCCGAGATGTCGCCGCCGTCGAGCTCGAGGTTGCCGGACTGGTGGTACCAGCCAGCGGGCAGGTCGATGTAGATCGCGCCGTCGTAGTCCTCGTCCAGCTCCCGCAGGTTGGTGATGGACAGGCCGGTGGCGGTGGCGTCCAGGTCCGCGGTGAACAGGCCGCGGCGGCCGTTGCTGTCGAAGGTGACGTCCTCGAGCACCAGGGCGCCGTCGGCGTCGCCGTTGCCCACCATGTAGGCGCCGTAGTTGTTGTAGCCGCTGATGCTCGACCCGCTGACGGTGATGTCCGTGCCCTCGATGTACAGCCCGATGGAGGAGGTGATGCCCTCGTCCCAGGCGTAGTCGGCGACGGTGTCCGGATCGCCGGAGATGGTGAGCCCGTCGGCGGTGAAGACCTCGCCAGCGGGGGCGGCGTAGAGCACGCCCATCTCGGTGGGGTCGGTGACGGTGACGTCGAGCAGGTCGAGGTCGCCGTAGATCATGTAGATGCCGTACAGGCCCCCGGTGATGCTGTCGCCGGACATGGACACGCCGTCGGACTCCATGGCCCAGATCGACAGGATGGGGTTGTCCTCGAAGACGTTCTCGCTCAAGGTGGCGACCCCGGCCTCCTCGAGGAAGATGGCGAAGCCATCGGCGATGGTCTTCTCCGGCGTCAGCTCCGTGTACATGGTGCCGGTGATGGTGTTGGCCTGGATGTCCAGCTCGGCGTCGCTGGTGCCCTTGACCGCGAAGCCGAGGTTGTCGGTGAAGGTGTTGCCGCTGACGGTGGCGTCGCCGCCGCTGATCCGCACCGCGCCCCACTGGCTGGCGGTGAAGCTGGAGTCGGCGACCGCCAGGCCGGTGCAGTCCTCGGCGTCGATGGCGTAGTTGGCGATGGTGTCGAAGGACAGGCCCGTGAGGTCCACGTCCGCGCACTCAGCCAGCTCGATGGCGGATCGGGACGACATCACGCTCATGGCGCTCAGGCTGGCGCCGGTCACGCCCTGGAAGGTGAAGGGGTCCTCGCCCTCGGGGGCGTCCCAGGTGGTGAGGTCGGCGCCGGCGCCCACGATGTGGACGGCCTTGTCCACGACCACGGCCTCCAGGTAGGAGCCCTCGCAGACCTCGATGGTGGCGCCCTCGTCCGCCAGGTGGATGGCGTCGTTCAGGGAGGCGTAGCCCCCGCCGCCGTCGATGGTGATGCAGCCTTCCTCGTAGGTCTCCGGCTCCCCCGTGTCGTCCGGGCCGGTGTCGTCCTTGATCCCGGTGTCGTCGTTGGTGGGGCAGCCCAGCAGGACGAGCAGGGAGCTGGCAGCGATCAAGCGAGGGAGCATGGGATCTCCGGGGCGGTGGGTGGCCACACGCTACCCGGAAACGGGCTCCCAGGGCAACGCCGCCCTGCAGGCTCGTCACGGGTCCCACCGCCCGCGGAGGGACAATGGTGCTTGACGGCGCCCGGGGCGCCGACTAAATGCGGCCGGCCTGGGAGCCCTGGGCCTAGGACTCGTCCGCCCCGTCGCTCCCCTCCGGAACCGACACACACCCTTCTCCCTTCGGAAAGATCATGGCCGTCTGCCTCCGCCTCACCCGCATGGGCGCCAAGAAGAAGCCCTTCTACCGCATCGTCGCCGCCGACTCCCGCATGCCCCGCGACGGCCGCTTCATCGAGCGGTTGGGCCACTACGATCCCATGACCGAGCCCCCGGTCATCAAGGTGGATCTCGAGCGCGTGGACTACTGGATCGGTCAGGGCGCCCAGCCCTCCGACACCGTCTCGCAGCTCATCAGCAAGGCCCGCAGCGCCGCTGATGACGCCGTGGAGGCCTAGCGTGGAGAAGCTCGTAGACTTCCTCGCTCGCTCCCTCGTCTCGCAGCCTGATCAGGTCAGCGTCAACACGGTCGAAGGTGAGACCGTCGTGATCGTGGAGCTCCACGTGGCCGACGACGACCTCTCGCGCATCCTCGGCAAGGACGACCAGGTCATCAAGGCCATGCGCCAGGTCCTCAGCGCCGCCTCCGGGCGCCGCAAGACCATGCTCGAGCTGGTCGACCCCAAGGCCGGGCCGGCCACCGAGGCGGGCGCCGAAGAGTAAGGCAGGTCCCATGGGCGAATCGCTCTGGGTCCTCGGTCACGTCGCGGGCGTCTTTGGCGTCCGCGGCGAGCTGCGTCTGTGGCTGGACAACCCCGACAGCACCTGGCTGCACGAGGCTCCCCGCCAGGTCGTGCTCCGCTCCCCCGACGGGGTCGAGCGGCGGGTCGAGCTGCGGGCGCGCCCTGGAGCGGGGAAGCGGATCCTCGGGCGGGTGAAGGGCTTCACCCGGCGCGAGGAGGCCGAGGAGCTGAAGGACTGGCAGATCCTGGTCCCCCGGGATGCCCTGCCCGAGCCCGAGGACGACGCCTGGTACGTCGAGGATCTGCTCGGCTGCGAGGTGCGCACCGACACCGGGCGCGTGCTGGGCACCCTGGCAGAGGTCCACCAGAGCGCCCCTGTGGAGGTCTGGGAGGTCCACGGACCCGCGGGCACCCACTACGTCCCGGTGCTCCTGGACCGCATCGTCGAGGTCGGCGAGCTCATCATCGTGCGCGACGACGGTGTCGTCGAAGGGGAATAGGCCGTGCGCTTCGACATCCTCACCCTGCACACCGAGCTGTGCCGCAGCCCCATCGAGCACTCCATCCTGGGCCGGGCCCGGGAGAAGGGGCTGGTCGAGGTCGGCCTGCGGGACATCCGCGACCACGGCCGGGGCAACTACCGCCAGTGCGACGACGAGCCCTACGGTGGCGGCAGCGGGATGGTGCTGCGGGTCGACGTGCTCGACGCCGCCATCGGCGCCCTGCGCCAGCCCGACAGCCACGTGGTGCTGCTCGACGCGGCGGGCGCCCCCTTCGACCAGGCCACGGCGCAGCGCTTCGCGGGCCTGCCCCACCTCGTGCTGGTCTGCGGCCACTACGAGGGCGTCGATCACCGGGTCACCGAGCACCTGGTGGACGAGGTGGTGTCCGTGGGCGACGCGGTGCTCACCGGCGGCGAGCTGCCCGCGCTGATGATCGTGGACGCCGTGGCCCGGCTGCTGCCCGGGGTGCTCGGCTGCGCCCACAGCAAGGTCGAGGAGTCGTTCCAGGACGGCCTGCTGGAGTACCCCCAGTACACCCGCCCGCGGGAGCACAGGGGCTGGGAGGTGCCGGAGGTGCTGCTCTCTGGGCACCACGCCCGCATCGAGGCCTGGCGCCGCGAGCAGGCCCTCGCGCGGACGCGCCGCCTGCGGCCGGACCTGCTGACGGATGACGACAGCTGAGTCTTTCGGTTGACAGGTGGGGGGGCGGGCGCTAAAACGCCGCGGTTTCCGGCCCGCCCAACGTGCGGGCCGTGGTTGTCTCGAGGTTACTATGGTCTCCATCCAGCAGATCGAGCAGGCTGACTTCCTTCGCACCAAGGACGTCGATCTTCGTCCTGGCGACAAGGTCCGCGTCCACTGTCGCATCGTCGAGCTCACCCCCGGTGGTAAGTCCGGCCGCACCGCCGAGAAGATCAAGACCAAGGAGAAGGTCCGCACCCAGGTCTTCGAGGGTACGGTCATCTCTGTGAAGAACGCGGGTCACCGCTCCACCTTCACGGTCCGCAAGATCTCCTACAACGTCGGTGTCGAGCGCATCTTCCCGGTCGACAGCCCCAACGTGCTGAAGATCGAGATCATGGCCCGCCACCGCGTGCGTCGCGCCAAGCTGTACTACCTGCGCGGGCGCCGCGGCAAGTCCGCGCGCCTCAAGGTCATCCGCTAGCGACCATGCGCACCACACAGCAACGCCGGCTGGCCCAGGAACAGGGCCGGCTGGCGGAGCTGCATGTGGCCGAGTTGCTCCAGGCCGACGGCTGGCGGGTGCTCGAGCACAGCTGGAGCTGCCCGGCCGGCGAGATCGATCTCATCGTCGAGCGCGACGGCGCCCTGCGCTTCGTCGAGGTCAAGGCGCGCTCGTCCCGGGATCCCAGCGGCATCGACGCCGTGGGTCCCAGCAAGCAGCGGCGCCTGTCCCGCGCCGCCCAGGCCTACCTCGACGATCGCCGCCGCCCCTTCCGCGAGGCGGCCTTCATGGTCGCCCTGGTTCAGCTCACCGACGGCCGCTGGGACGTCGAGCTCATCGACGACGCCTTCGACGCCTGCTGAGCTGTCAGCTATCAGCTCTCAGCCGTCAGCTCCTACCGTGGCAAGGCGGGACCTCGTCGTCCCCCGGGCCGCGGCCATGCGAGCTGGCACGAATCTTCAACCCTCCACCAGCGAAGCTGACAGCTGACGGCTGACAGCTGATGGCTTTTCGATGCCCCTCTTCGTCGCCGCCACACCCATCGGGAACCTGCAGGACACCACGCCGCGGCTGATCGCTGCGCTGGGGGAGGCCAGCCTGATCCTGGCCGAGGACACTCGGGTCGCTCGCAAGCTCTGCAGCGCCCTGGGCGTCTCCGCGCCCCCCATGGTCTCCTCCCACGCCCACAACGAGCGGGGACGCCTGGAGCGGGCCCTGGACGCCCTGCGCGCGGGGCACACGGTGCTGCTGCTGTCCGACGCGGGCGCGCCTGGCCTGTCCGACCCTGGACAGCCCCTGGTCGAGGCCGCCCACGCCGAGGGGCTCCCCGTGCGGGGCATCCCGGGTCCGTCGGCGGTGACCACGGCCCTGGCCATCTCGGGCCTGCCCGCGGTCCCCTCGACCTTCCACGGCTTCCCGCCCCGCAAGCCCGGCCAGCGCCGGCGCTTCCTCGAGGACGCCCTGGCCACCGGTGTGACCTTCGTGCTCTTCGAGGCCCCCGGGCGCACCCCCCGCCTGGTCCGCGAGCTCGCCGAGTTGGCCCCCCAGCGGGCGGCCTGCCTGTGCCGGGAGCTGACCAAGATCCACGAAGAGGTCCTGCTGCAGCCGCTGCCGGCCCTGGCCGACGCCCTGGCCGATCGGAAGCTGAAGGGCGAGGTCACCCTCGTGGTGGGCCCCGGAGAGGCGCTGGTGCGCGACCAGGCCCAATCCGCCGTCGAGGGCCAGAAGGGCGCCGCCGCGGCCCTGGCCGCTGCCTGGGGCATCCCCAAGAGGGACATCTACAAGGCCCTGACCGCCTTGAAGGACCGGCTCACCGACGGCTAGCGGATGAGGATCTCGATCCCGCCGCCCAGGGTCAGGTCGATGGTGTCGGCGCCGGTGGTGATCGGGTAGTGGTGCTCGATCTCGTGGGGCGCCAGATACGAGACATCGGCCACCAGCTTCCACTTCATGTACTGGAAGGCCTGGTGGTAGAAGCCGACGCCCGCCGAAGCCCAGGTGTACTCGCTCTCGGTGGCGGGCACGTCGCGGCTGGTGGACAGCACCGACGGCAGGAACAGGCCGCTGGGCACCGACTGCCAGGTGGCGTAGCCGAAGCCCAGGCGCAGGTCGATGGCGAAGCGGGAGAACGCCTCCGGGTTGTCGTGGGCGATGATCTCGGTGCCGGTGCGGATCGAGAGGTGGTCGGCGGGCTCGAGCTCGAAGCCGCTGCCCAGGGTCTCGCCGTCGTCGTCGTAGAGGGTGACGCCGTCGAGGGTGCGGGCGCGGGTGTAGCGGACCGCGATGTAGGGCTGGGAGATGTTGCGGGTGGTGGAGAACGCCATGCCCAGGCGGGTGCCGCCGCCGCCGTCGCCGGCGCCGCGGGTCTCGCCATCGACCAGCTCGTAGAAGTTGTTGTCGGACTTGGTGCGGAACGCGGCCTCGATGAGCCAGGTGGCCCGGTTGCCCCGCTGCTCGAAGGCCTCGGAGAACGGGGTGCCCTTGATGCCCAGCCAGACGCCGTCGGTGCCCTTGCCCTTGATGGGGTCGATGCCCTCGAGGGGCTCGGTGCCCACCATGGTGCCCTGGCCGGTGCTGGGGTCGAAGACCATCTGGTTGGCCTCCGGGAAGGCCAGCCGGGAGCTCAAGTGCTGGTCGAGCTCGAAGAACAGGCCCACGCCGGGGCCGGCGCTGAAGACACCCTGGTAGGTGATGGTGTGCTGCTCGAAGGTGCGGGAGCCCACGCGCTCGCTGCCTTCGTACAGGCTGCCGGCCAGGTGGTCGAAGCCGTAGTCGATCACGAAGTCGCCCCTCAGCCAGGGCGGGAGGTCGGTGACCTCGGCGGCGTGGACGGTGCTGGAGGCGAGCGCCAGGGCGGCGGCGACCAGGGCAGGGACGGTGCGTGCCATCGACTTCTCCTCGGAGTTCTGGAGCGTACGTTCCCGGGGTGTCAGCGTCAAGGTGGGCGTCATGGGCCCTGCTCCCCGCTGCGCGGGGCGTCGCGCAGGCCGTAGGCCTTCATCTTGGTCTGCAGGCTCTTGCGGCTGATGCCCAGCTTCCGCGCGGCCTGGGTCACGTTGCCGGACTCTTGCTCGAGCGCCCGCTGGATGCGGCTGCGTTCGAGGCGGGCGGTGTGGAGCCGGACATACTCTTTGAGATCCAGCTGCTCGCCGTCGGCGCGGGCTGGCGTGGGGGGGACGGCCTCCCCGACGCCGTGGAGATCGGCGGGCTGGAGCACCAGGCCATCGGCCAGCAGCACTGCGCGCTCCATCACGTTCTCGAGCTCTCGGACGTTGCCGGGCCAGTGCCAGGAGCCGAGCTGCTCGAGGGCCGCGGGGGACACCGACTCCAGGCTGCGCCCCAGGCGCTGGTTGTACTTGGCCAGGAAGTGGTCCACCAGCAGGGGCAGGTCGCTGATGCGCTCCCGCAGGGGAGGGATGGTGATGGGCACCACGTTGAGCCGGTAGAACAGATCCTCGCGGAAGCGGCCGGCGGCGACCTCGGCCTGCAGGTCCACGTTGGTGGCGGCCACCACGCGCACATCGACGCGGATGGTGCGCACGCCCCCCACCCGCTCGAAGGACAGCTCCTGCAGCGCCCGGAGCAGCTTGACCTGCATCTCCTTGGGCAGCTCGGAGATCTCGTCGAGGAACAGGGTGCCGCCGTCGGCCAGCTCCAGGCGTCCGGGCTTGGCGCTGACCGCGCCGGTGAACGCGCCCCGTTCGTGGCCGAACAGCTCGGACTCGAAGAGGTTGGCGGGGATGGCGCCGCAGTTGACCTGGACGAACGGGCCCGCGCTGCGATCGGACTGGTCGTGCAGCGCCCGGGCCACCAGCTCTTTGCCGGTGCCGCTCTCGCCCTGGACGAGGACGGTGCTGGGGGATGCGGCGACCCGCTCGATGAGGCTGTAGACCCGCTGCATGGAGGGGGTCCTGCCCACCAGGGCGAAGCGACCGTCGGCGTCGCGCTCGGGGCCGGGGCCGCTGCGCCCGCCGTGGGCCAGGGCCTTGCCGATCACGTTGCGCAGCTCGGTGAGGTCGAAGGGCTTGGTGATGTAGTCGTGGGCCCCCAGCTTGAGGGCCTCGACCGCCGAGTGCACCGTGCCGAAGGCGGTGATGATGATCACCGGGATCGCCGGGATCTCCCGCCGGCACCAGGCCAGCAGCTCCAGCCCGCCGAGCTCGGGCATCTGCAGGTCGGTGACGACCAGCTGGTAGGGGCGCGCCTCGAGCTGCTCGATGGCCTGGCCACCGTGCTCAGCGGCGTCGACGTGGTAGCCGTCGCGGCGCAGGTGGGCGGCCAGCACACGCCGGATGGAGGGCTCGTCGTCCACGATCAGGATGCGGGGCCTGCTCATGCGGCTTTCGTAACCCTTTCGGCGGCGCATCGAGCCTCAGCCGCACGGCTGCGCTGTGGTTACACTGTAGCGCGCACCACCCACCGCCCCCTCGAGCGCAGGGAATGTCGGGCCCGGTCGAAGGGTCCGCACCCCCCGCCCGTCCCCGGGGAGCGGCCGGTGGTTGCCGCGACACGGAGGTTCCCTTGCGCGCCCTGTTCCTCTCGCTCATGCTCGCTCTCTTCGGTGCCTTCCCGGCCTACGCTGGCGACCAGGCCCCGGCCTTCACCCTGCGGGACATCAACGGCAAGCAGGTCAGCCTGTCCGATTTCTCGGATCAGGTCGTGCTGATCAGCTTCTGGGCCACCTGGTGCACGCCGTGCCAGGCGGAGATGCCCCACCTGCAGCGCTTCTACGAGACCTACGGCGAGCAGGGCTTCACGGTGCTGTCCGTGAACACCGACGACGCGCGCAGCTCGTCCCAGGTCAAGCCGCTGGTCAAGAGCAAGGGCCTGACCTTCCCGGTGCTCCTGGACCGGGAGACCGCGGTGGTGGCGCTCTACAACCCCGCCAAGACCCTCCCCTTCGCGGTGCTGCTGGGCAAGGACGGCTCCATCGCCCAGGTCTTCCAGGGCTACACGCCCGGAGAAGAGGTCCACGTCGAGGAGGCCATCAAGGTGGCCCTCGGCCTCGCCGAGGCCGCTCCCGAAGCCCACGAGTAGGCCATGATGCGCTCGGCCTACGCCGCGTCGCTCGCCGGCGCGTTGCTGCTGTGTTCCACCCCGGCTCTCGCCGCGGTGGAGCTCGAAGGGCACGGACCGCTGGCGGGGGGCACGCTGTCCATCAGCGACCGCTTCGCGCTGCGCTACTACCAGATCGACGGCTCCATCCCGGGGTTCGAAGAGAGCCACCCGGGCCTCAACAACTACGTCGAGCAGGTCAACCGCCTGAACGTGCTGGTCAACAAGGGCGGCTTCGCGGCCGGGGCCCAGATCGATCAGGTGGGCCTGTTCGCCAATCGCTACTACCTCGACGATGAGCTCCAGCGCTCCCTCGAGCTGTACGAGCCGGGCATCAGCTCCCCTTGGCCCGACGCCTACGCGGGGCTCGAGAAGCTCTACCTGCGCAACAAGGGTGAGCACCTCGAGGTCAACCTGGGCGACGGCTACGTCTCCTTCGGTCGGGGCATCGCCCTGAACATGGTGCGCAACACCAACATCGACCTGGACACCTCCCTGCGCGGTGTGCGCGCGGTGGTGCGCTCCGGCGACTGGGACTTCACCGGTGTGTCGGGCGTGACCAACCCCCAGCAGGTCCAGCTCGACAACAAGAACGTCGGCATCCGGCCGGACAACTACCACATGGTCAGCGGCCTGCGGGCCGAGCGCTTCGGCCTGGGGCAGTTCAACCTCGGCGCCCACGCGGTGGTCTACAGCTTCGCCCGCACCGCCGACGCCGGCACCCCGGCCTTCACCCGCTACAGCCAGCCCGTGGACGTCATCGTCGGTGGCGCGACCGTCGAGGGCTTCGGCCTGGCCGGCGTGGATCTCATCGCCGAGTTCGACTGGTTCGAGTACCGCTCGCCGGACTTCTTCGGTGGCGAAGACCCCGAGGCCGCCTACGCCGCCTACGTCTCCGCCTCCGCCTACCCCGGCAAGGCGGTGCTGCTGGTCGAGGCCAAGCACTACGTCAACACCGAGCTCATCAACACCTTCACCGGCACCGACAACTACGAGGTCGCGGTGGCGCCCACCCTCGAGTACGAGCGGGTGATCACCGAGGACTCCTCGGCGGCGGTGAACTCGAACGACATCACCGGCGTGCGTGTGCGGGTGGACTACCCCATCAAGCCCGGTGTGCTGATCCCCTACCTGTCGGTGGCTGGCTTCCACGATCGCGAGCTGGGCGGGCTGCACTTCAACCAGGCCCCCGAGACCATCGTGCATCCGGTGGCCGGCGTGCAGTGGCTCGGCCACACCGCCCACATCATCGCCAACGCCGGCGGGCGCGCCGACATCCGCGGCGACGACACCGGCGCCGACGTCAACGCCCACTTCGACCTCGACGTCCAGCTGCCCGCGGGCAAGCTGGGCACCCTCGAGCTGTCCTCGGCGTTCATGCACTTCGTCTGGGGCGAGAACCCCGCGCAGCAGACCGACTTCACTGACGTCGTCAACGCGCTGGCGCTGCACGCCACGGACAAGTGGACCGTCATCCTGTGGCAGGACTTCAGCAACAACCCGCTCATCGACAGCACCGGCAACATCGCCGAGAACGTCTACGGAGCGGCCGAGCTGCAGTTCAAGCCCTCGAGCGCCCTGACCACCAGCCTCTTCTACGGCGCCTACAAGGCCGGCATCCGCTGCGCCGGCGGCCAGTGCCGCAGCCTGCCGGGCTTCGAGGGGCTGCGCTTCGGGTTGAACGGGAACTTCTGACCCCCGGCGAGGGGACTGCACCCTCCTTGCAAGGTGTTCGTGGAGTGTCCAGTGGTGGCTCCTGCGGGGTCCCCGCTTCCGGGATATGGTCCCGTCCGTCCTCCCCGGCGCTGACTTCTTCGTCCGTCAACAGGTGATCATGTCTATGCGAAGCCTCTTCTCCGCGTTTGCGTCCCTCCTGCTCCTCGCGATGCTCTCCGCGCCGGCCCACGCCGCGCAGGTCAAGCTCGCGGGCGTGCTGGCCTCGTCGTTCTACCCGGACACGGAAGGCGTCTCCTACGCCGCCAGCAACGTCAAGGACGGCAAGGTCTCCACCGTGTGGGTCGAAGGCGAGGACGGCTCCGGCCTCGGTTCCTGGCTCGAGATCGACCTGGGCGGCAGCCGCACCGTCACCCACATCAAGCTGTGGAACGGCAACTGGTACTCCTGGGACTTCTGGAACCGGCACAACCGGGCCAAGGAGATCGAGATCACCTTCTCCGATGAGTCCACCCAGAAGTTCACCTTGAAGGACGAGAAGGTCGCGGAAGAGATCCGCTTCGACACCCCGGTCACCACCAGCACCCTCAAGATCAAGATCAAGGGCATCTACCGGGGCACCACCTTCAACGACACCTGCATCTCCGAAGTGGCCGTCTTCGACGACCAGCCGGAAGCCTTCCACACCGTCTCCGGCGTCGCCGACTCCGGCCACCTGCCCGAAGACGCCGACGGCACCTACGAGGTGTCCAACACCTGGGACCTGCTGAACGACACCATGTGGTGCGAGAACCAGAAGGACGGCGACGGCACCGGCGCCTGGATCGAGTACCGCTTCGGCAAGACCGTGCGGGTGGGCACCCTCAAGTTCCTCAACGGCAACGCCTACGACAGCACCTTCTGGCGCAAGTCCAACCGGGCCACCCAGATCACCCTGACCTTCTCCGACGGCTCCAGCGAGACCGTCGAGGTCAAGGACTTCCTGATGCTGCAGACCCTGCGCTTCCCGGCGCGGGACAGCTCATCGGTGCGCATCACCTTCAACGCGGTCAAGGTCGGCACCGAGTACAACGACCTCTGCGTCTCGGAGGCGCGCTTCTCCGAGTAGCGCGAACCGTGGACCTGCCACATGACCGGGCCGGACTCCCTCTGGAGCCCGGCCCTTCGTATGTTCTGCAACGAAAGTGCAAGAGCCTGTAATTATCGGTGCCTGAGTCGTTGCGGGCGGTGAATTGTATCCGCTACGCTGTTCGCGTCCCGGAACCCGCCATTCCCCCCCGGAGTCCCCCGATGCGAAAGCTCATCCCCCTGCTGATGTGCGCGTCCTTGGGCGGCTGCACCATCGAGAACACCCACGACGTGCGCAGCGAGACCGACACCTTCTACCAGGAGCCCCCTGCCGACGTGGACATCCTGTGGGTGATCGACGACTCCCCGTCCATGCAGCAGGAGCAGGAAGAGGTCGGGCGGAGCTTCGCCGAGTTCATCGGCCACCTCCAGGACACCAACATCGACTTCCACATCGGGGTGATCACCACCGATGTCGATCGCGACAACGAAGACGCGGGGCGCCTCGAGGGCATGCCGTCGGTCATCACCGTCGAGGTCGAGGACTTCGAGTCCGAGTTCAACGAGCGCGTCCAGGTGGGCATCGACGGCTCCGACATGGAGCGGGGCCTCGAGGCGGCGCTGATGGCGCTGACCGAGCCGATGATCTCCGACGCCAACTACGGCTTCCTGCGCCGCGACGCGACCCTGTCCATCATCTTCGTCTCCGACGAGAACGACTGCTCGGACATGGGGGCCTTCAGCGAGAACGCCACCGGCATGGCCTGCTACGACCAGGCCGACCAGCTGGCGCCGGTGCGCGACTTCGTCAACGACTTCCGCGCCCTCAAGGAAGATCCCTCCGACGTCATCGTCTCCGCCATCGTCGGCCCGGAGATCTCCCAGAACTGCGAGGACACCGTCCCCGGCACCCGCTACCTGGCGGTGGCCGCCGCCACCGGCGGGGTCGAGGGCAACATCTGCGACGAGGACTTCACCGACATCATGGACAAGATGGGCCTGGCCGTGGCCGGCGTGCGCGCCAGCTTCGAGCTCGAGGCCGTCCCCGTGATCGACACCCTCGAGGTCTGGGTGGGTGACGCCGAGGAAGACGAGGACGACTGGGATCTGGTCCCGGAAGACGCCAACAACGGCTGGACCTACGATCCCGAGACCAACTACATCACCTTCAACGGCGACTCGGTGCCGCCCCGCGGCTCGGTGATCACCGTCTACTACGACTTCGGCTCCGCCGCGGAGTAGTCCGGCTCGGGCTCCAGGCCCGGCAGGTGACGGCCCAGGCGCTCGAGGGCGCCGAGATCCGAGGCGTCTCCCGCCAGGGTGGGGATGGTCCACAGCTGCGCGTCGGGTCCGGCCGCGCGCTCGAGCTCGGCCAGGGAGGCCTGGTCGTGGCGGCCCAGCCGCGCGTAGTGCTCGTGGCTGGCGTGCAGCATGGCCTTCGCCCGCTCCCAGTGCACCGGGTCCATGTCCGCGGGGGGGGCGATCCCGGCGGGCAGGGCCGGGGGGGCGTCGCTGGTGGGGCGCGGGGAGCAGCGGTTGACCAGGTAGCCGTGGAAGGGCAGCTCCCGGTCCTGCAGCTCCTGCAGGAACTCGAGGGCCTCGAGCTGTGCGGCGGGCATGGGGGTGGTGACCAGGTAGAAGCGGGCCGAGCCCAGCTGTTCGCGCACCGCCTGCACCCGGGGGGCGATGGTGTCGGTGAGCTCCTCGAGGAAGGACAGGAACTCGGCGATCTCGCGGATGGTGTCCGAGCCCACGAGCTTGTCCAGGACGGAGAACACCATCCCGCTGCGCTGCTGCAGGCGCTCCATGCCCTGGACCGTGCGGGGCAGCGCCAGGACCTTGAGGACCTTGCGGTCCAGGAAGCGCGCCAGGCGGTCCGGGGCCGTGAGGAAGTCCAGGGCGTGGCGGGTGGGGGGCGTGTCGAGCACGATGGCGTCGTACAGCTCACTCTCCACCAGCTCCTGCAGGCGCTCCATGGCCATGTACTCGTGGGTGCCCGTCAGGCGGGTGGCCGCGAAGCGGTAGTAGCGGTTGTTCAGGATGCGCTCGGCGGCCGCGGACGTGGTCGCGGAGCGGCGCACCAGGCGGTCGAAGGTGGCCTTGACGTCCAGCACCAGGGCGTGGAGGCAGCCCTCGCCGGCGTCGCAGTCGGTGGCGATGCGGATGCGCTGGGGTTGGTCCCCCAGCGCGTGCAGGCCGAGGCTGTCGGCCAGGCGCCGGGCGGGGTCGATGGTGAGGACCGCGACGCGGTGACCGTCGTAGGCCAGGCGCACCGCCAGCGCGGCGCTCAGGGTGGTCTTGCCCACCCCTCCGGCGCCGCAGCAGACGAGCACCCGGGTCATGGGGTCGACTCCGAGGCACCACCGAGGCGGTCGGCGAGGCGCTCCAGGTCCCGGATCTCCAGGGCGCGGCGGTAGCGGTAGGGCAGGGCCACCATCGGGGCGGTGAGCTCCGCGCGCAGCCGGGCCATGGCCTGGCGCTGGCGCTGGCTGGTGCCCACCCAGTGGTCCCCCAGCTCCACCAGCTCCTGCAGGGCCGGGTCTTCGAGGGAGGCGAAGCTGGGGCGGGCGCGCTCCCAGGCGGCGAGGGGCTCGATGGGGGAGGGGTGCACCTGGTTGATGACGCAGGCGGCTACCTGCTCGCGGCCGTCGCCCAGGCCACTGTACAGCTGCAGCGCCTCGTTCACGGGCAGGGGCTCGGGGAGGGTGGTGAGCACAATGGCGGTGTGCGCCGGGTCGGACACCAGCCGGTGCACGCGCTCGGCGTTGGCGTGGAACGGCCCGCTGCGGGTCACGTCCATCATGTTGCGGGGGGAGCCGAGCATGGTGAGGCCGTGCCCGGTGGCCGGGGCGTCCATGATCAGCAGATCCCAGTGGGGGCGGCCCTGGCTGGTCTCCTGGGCCAGGTCCCAGACCTTGCCCAGCTGGATGATGTCGGGCAGGCCTGGCACCGCGTCCATGAAGGGGCCCACCACCCGGTTGCGGAACACAAGGCGGTACAGGGAGCGCAGCTTGAGCTGCTTCACCACGTAGTCCTCGAGGGCGTCGTGGGGGTTCATGGAGAGCAGGTGCAGCCCCTCGCGCACCGGCAGCACGCGGTAGCGGGCCCGGCGCCGACCCAGCAGCCGTGCCAGGCCCTGGGCGCCGCCGGCCTCGATGAGCAGGGTCCGCAGGCCCCGCCGGGCCGCGGCGATGCCCAGGGCTGCGCTGACGGTGCTCTTGCCGGTGCCGCCCTTGCCGGTCACCACGACGAGCCGCCGGCCGGCCAGCCGGTCCAGCAGGGACGGCGGGGCAGGGGGCGGGGTGGTGGCTGTGGTGGGGCGCATGGTCCCGCGTCTTAACGCTCCGGCCGGGTTGCCAGCATGGCAGGAGTGCTTACAAGGTGGGCGCTTGGAGGTCCCCATGCCGATTTACGAGTATGCCTGCGAACAGTGCGAGCACGACTTCGAGATGATCCAGCGCATCGGAGCACCTCCCCCGGACGCCTGCCCGGCCTGCGGCCACGACGCGGTGCGCAAGCTGGTCTCCGCCACCAGCTTCCGGCTCAAGGGCTCCGGCTGGTACAAGGACGGCTACGGCCTGGGCAAGGGCGGCTCGAGCAGCAGCGACAGCGGCGGCTCCGGCGGCAGCCTGAAGCCGACCGCCAAGGAAGAGTCCACCGCCAAGGCAGCGGCGAAGTAGCGGGGTCCCCATGGCTATCGTGATGAACGGCCGCGTCCTCTCCCGGGCGCGCAACCAGGCCCTCCGTCCGCGCATCGACGCCCTGCCCCGTCCTCCGGGGCTGGCCGTGGTGCTCGTAGGCGCCGATCCCGCCAGCCAGGTCTACGTGGGCCGCAAGGGCCGCGTGGCGGGCCGCCTGGGGCTGCACCACCGGCAGATCGACCTCCCCGAGGACACGCCCGAGGCCGAGCTGCTCGCCGTCGTCGATGAGCTCAACCAGGACCCGGAGATCGACGGCATCCTCGTCCAGGTCCCGCTGCCCGCGCACATGGACCGGGAGCGGGTGCTGGACCGCATCGATCCCGCCAAGGACGTGGACGGCTTCCACCCCTGGAACATGGGCCTGCTGGCCCAGGGGCGGCCCCGCTTCGTTGCCTGCACCCCCAAGGGCATCATGGAGCTCTTGGCCGCGCACGAGGTCCCCCTGGTGGGGACGCGCGCGGTGGTCGTGGGGCGCTCCACCATCGTGGGGCGGCCGGTGTCGCTGCTGCTGGACAAGGCCAACGCCACCGTCACGGTGTGCCACAGCCGGACCGCCGACCTCGAGGCGCGGGTGCGCGAGGCCGACGTCGTGGTGGTCGCGGTGGGCAAGCCCGACGCCGTCCCCGCCGCCTGGATCAAGCCCGGCGCCGCGGTCATCGACGTGGGCGTCAACCGCCTCGAGGACGGCCGCCTGGTGGGCGATGTGGGCGCGGGGCCCGAGCTCGACGCGGCCGGCTGGGTCACCCCGGTTCCGGGGGGTGTGGGGCCGATGACCATCGCGATGCTGATGGCGAATACGGTCGAGTCCGCGGAGCGCAGGCTGGCTCACCAGGGCTAGCTGAGCAGCCTCAGCATCCTGCGGTTTCTGGCGCCGAACCCGGCGGCTTCGGGTTAGCGAACATGCCTTTCGGGCCCCTCTGCGGGGCCGGCCCGTTCCCCAGGTTGTGAGGCAGAGATGACCTTGAAGCGCACCCCGTTCTACGAGTTCCACGTCGCCCACGGCGGCAAGCTCATCGACTTCGGCGGCTGGGACATGCCGGTGCAGTTCGAGGGCATCAACAAGGAGCACGCCCGGGTGCGCACGGGCGTGGGCCTCTTCGATGTCAGCCACATGGGCGAGATCCGCTGCACGGGGCCCCAGGCCCTCGAGGCGGTGCAAGGCTTGATCACCAACGACGCCGGCGCCCTCGTCATCGGGCAGGCGCTGTACACCCCCATGTGCAACCACGAGGGCGGCATCGTCGACGACCTGCTCGTCTACCGCATCGGAGAGCAGGAGTTCTTCCTGGTGGTCAACGCGGCCAACATCGACAAGGACTTCGCCTGGATGGTGGAGAACAACCCCTGTCCCGACGGCGCCACCTTCGTGAACGAGTCCCCCCAGTGGGGTCAGCTGGCCATCCAGGGTCGCCACGCCCAGGCCGTGGTCCAGAAGCTGGTGGACGTGGACCTCGACAGCGTCGCGTACTACCACTTCATCATCGCCACGGTGAACGGCATCCCCGGCTGCGTGGTCTCCCGCACCGGCTACACCGGCGAGGACGGCTTCGAGATCTACCTGCCCGCCGAGGGTGCGCAGGCGGTCTGGCCCGCGGTCATGGAGGCCGGTGATGAGTTCGACATCGCCCCCATCGGCCTCGGCGCCCGGGACACCCTGCGCCTCGAGGCCAAGATGTGCCTCTACGGCAACGACATCACCGACGACACCACCCCCCTCGAGGCCGCCCTGGCCTGGACCGTCAAGCTCGGCAAGTCCGTGCGCTTCATCGGCCAGGACGTCATCGAGGCCCAGAAGGCCGAGCGGCCCAAGCGCCGCCTGGTCTGCATGGTGGTCGACAAGCGCATCGCCCGTCCCCACATGCCCATCCTGCGCGACGGCGCCGTGGTCGGCGAGGTCACCTCGGGCACCCGCTCGCCCACCCTCGGCACCAACATCGCCCTCGGCTACGTGCCCACCCGCTTCGCCCGCCCCGGCAACGAGCTGGTCATCGACGTGCGCGGTCGCGAAGCCAAGGCCGTCGTCGTCAAGCCCCCCTTCTACAAGCGTGACTACTAACCCCGGCCCGACCCGGCCCCCCAGGAGTCTCCCATGCAGTTCCCCGAAGGCCTGAAGTACACCAAGGATCACGAGTGGCTCCGCGTCGAAGATGGCGTGGCCACCGTCGGTGTCACCGACTTCGCCCAGGACGCGCTCGGCGATGTCGTCTATGTCGACCTCCCCGACGTCGATGACGAGGTCGCCGCGGGCGACAGCGTCGCCGAGATCGAGTCCGTGAAGGCCGTCTCCGACGTCTACGCCCCCGCCACCGGCGTCATCGTCGCCGTCAACGAAGAGCTCGACGGTGCCGAAGAGTCCGTCAACGAGGACCCCTACGGCGCGGGTTGGCTGTTCCAGATCAAGCTGGCCGACCTCACCGAGCTCGACGGCATGATGGACGTGGCCGGCTACCAGGCCTTCGTCGCCGAGCAGGACTAGCCTCCTCCGCTGCCCTCGCGCCCTCCGTGCCCGGCCCCCGACCCCGGGCGCGGTCGGTCGTCCCACCCCCCCCGCTGGAGCCCGCAGCCCATGGCAGACCGTTTCCACAAGTACATCCCGGCCACGCCCGGCGAGATCGAGCACATGCTCGACGCCGTGGGCTACCCCAGCGTCGATGCGCTGCTGGCTGACGTCGTACCCCCAGCGCAGCTGCTCGGGCGGCCCCTGGAGCTCCCCGAGCCCATGAGCGAGGTGGAGATCCTCGCCCGCGGTGGGCAGCTGGCGGCGGCCAACCAGCCTGCGGGGCTGCAGGGCTGCTTCCTGGGGGCGGGCGCCTACCGGCACCAGGTCCCCGCGGCCATCCACCACATGGCCTCACGCGGTGAGTTCCTGACCGCCTACACGCCCTACCAGCCCGAGGTCAGCCAGGGCACGCTGCAGGGCATCTTCGAGTTCCAGACCATGGTCTGTGAGCTGCTCGGCATGGAGGTCGCCAACGCGTCGGTCTACGACGGCGCCTCCGCCCTGGCCGAGGCCCTGTTCATGGCCCACCGCGTGGCCCGTGGCAAGAAGCCCCGCGCCATCATCGCGGGTGCGGTGCACCCCGAGTACCAGGAGGTCTGCTGCACCTACGGCATGGCCGAGATCGTCAAGCTCGAGTCCCTGGCTCCGGGCGCCGACGGCCGGGTGGACATGGACGCGCTGGACGCCGCCCTCGGCAAGGACGTCTGCTGCGTCGCGCTGCAGCACCCCAACTTCCTGGGCCTGCTCGAGGACCTGCCGGCCATCGCCGCCAAGGTCCACGCCGCCAAGGCGCTGCTGGTGGTCGCCGTCACCGACCCGCACGCCTACGCCCTGTTCGAGTCCCCCGGGGCTTGCGGGGCCGACATCGTGGTCGGCGAGGGCCAGGCGCTGGGCCTGCCCATCAGCATGGGCGGCCCCTACGTGGGCCTCTTCGCCACCCGCAAGAAGCTGGTGCGCCAGATGCCCGGTCGCCTCTGCGGCCGCACCCACGACGCCGACGGCAAGCCGGGCTTCGTGCTCACCCTCTCCACCCGCGAGCAGCACATCCGGCGAGAGAAGGCCACCTCGAACATCTGCACCAACCAGGGCCTGTGCGCCCTGCAGACCGCCATGTACATGTCGCTGCTCGGTCCCCAGGGCCTGCGCGACGTGGCCGAGCGCTCCCACGCCCACGCCCTGTACCTGAAGCGCGCCATCGAGGCCCTGCCGGGCTTCGAGATCCCCTATGGCGGCCACTTCTTCCACGAGTTCCTGGTCCGCACACCCGTGCCGGCGGCCGGGCTCGTCGAGCACCTGGTCGGCCACGGCGTCTTCGCCGGGGTCCCCGTGTCCCGCTACTACCCCGACCGCAGCCACGAGCTGCTGGTCTGCGCCACCGAGCTGAACACCAAGGCTCAGATGGACGAGCTGGTGCGGCTGCTCGCCCTTCACACCGCTGACGATGGAGGTGCCGCATGACCCGCGCCTTCACCCCCTCCGGCACCACCGGCCTGGCCCACGAACAGCCCATCATCTTCGAGCGCTCCGTGCCCGGGCGCCGAGGCTGGATCGCGCCGTCCTCCGAGATCCCCGCAGCCGACGATCTGGATGGCGCGCCCCTGCGCGCCGCGCCCCCGCGCCTGCCCGAGCTCACCGAGCCCGACGTCGTGCGCCACTACCACCGCCTGTCCCAGTGGAACTACAGCATCGACGCCGGCTTCTACCCGCTGGGCTCCTGCACCATGAAGTACAACCCGCGGGTGAACGAGGACGTCGCCTCGCTGCCCGGGTTCACCCAGCTGCACCCCCAGCAGCCCGTGGCCACCATCCAGGGTGCCCTGCAGATGATGGTGGAGCTCGAGGACGCCCTGGCCGAGATCGCCGGGCTCGACGCGGTGACCCTGCAGCCGGCCGCCGGCGCTCACGGCGAGTATACGGGGCTGGCCTGCATCCGGGCCGCCCTGGTGGCCCGCGGCAACGCCCGCTCCAAGATCCTGGTGCCCGAGTCCGCCCACGGCACCAACCCCGCCACCGCCGTCATCTGTGGCTACAAGACCGTCACCCTGCCCGCGGGCCCCGACGGCCTGCTGCACCCCGAGACCGTGGCCGAGGCCATGGACGACGAGGTCGCGGGCCTGATGATCACCCACCCCAACACCATCGGCCTGTACGAGCGGCACCTCCCCGAGATCTGCAAGATCATCCACGACGGCGGCGGCTTCGTCTATGGCGACGGCGCCAACCTCAACGCCCTGATGGGTGTGGCCCGGCCCGGGGATGTGGGCATCGACGTGATGCACATCAACCTGCACAAGACCTTCTCCACCCCCCACGGTGGCGGTGGCCCGGGCGCCGGCCCGGTGGCGGTGCGGGCGGAGCTCGAGCCCTTCCTGCCCCGGCCGATCATCCGCCGCGGTGACGCCCTCGCGCTGGACTGGGATCGGCCGCTGAGCATCGGCAAGGTTCGCAGCTTCTTCGGCAACTTCGGGGTGCTGGTCCGCGCCTGGACCTACATCCGCGAGATCGGTGGTCCCGGCCTCGAGCAGGCCACCCGCGTCGCCGTGCTCAACGCCAACTACCTCCGCGCACGCCTGTCCGAGGCCTTCCCCGTGGCCTTCGACGTGCCCTGTATGCACGAGGTGGTGCTCACCGACCGCGCCCTCAAGGAGTACGGCGTGGTGACCATGGACGTGGCCAAGCGCCTGATCGACAAGGGCTTCCATCCACCCACGGTCTACTTCCCCCTGGTGGTTCCCCATGCCATCATGGTGGAGCCCACCGAGACCGAGTCGCTGCAGGAGCTCGACAGCTTCGTGGCGGCGATGATGGAGATCGTGCAGGAAGCCAAGGAGACCCCCGAGCTGGTCACCGGCGCCCCCCATCACCCCGTGCGTCGTCGCCTCGACGAGGTCTCCGCCGCCAAGAAGCCGCGCCTGCGCTACACCTTCGAGGACTGATCATGAACGCCACGCTCCCCTCCCTGACTCTCCTGCTGGCTCTGGCTGCGGGCTGCTCCCAGCCCGAAGGCGCCTTCCCCGGGGAGTGTGATGACGGTCTGGACAACGACGGCGACGGCATCAGCGACTGCGACGATCCCGACTGCTTCGGCGAGA
Organism: uncultured Enterobacterales bacterium; assembly: GCA_964481655.1. Lineage (GTDB taxonomy): Bacteria > Myxococcota_A > UBA796 > UBA796 > JAFGLY01 > CALDOK01. The sequence goes on from CAYZVO010000064.1 coordinate 33,429, forward strand.
GCGTCTGCGACGGCGAGTCCGACGCGGACGCCGACGGCGACACGGACTCGGACACCGACGCCGACGCCGACGCTGACGCCGACACGGACATCGGCTACGAGGGCTGGGAGACCTTCGAGTACGGCTACGGCTCCGGTGCGGGCTTCCGCAACTGCACCCTGCGCTGGGAGATGTACGGCACGCCGACCTCGCCCTGCCCCGGCTGCGAGTGGGCCTTCGAGGTCGACGCGATCTACGACCGCTCCGGCTCCACCGACGACGGCACCTGCGCGAACCTCGCGGCCGATGCCAGCTACGGCTACGGCTATGAGTCCAACTACAACGGCTACGGCGAGTTCCTGATGTATCAGTACGGCTCGTCCTGGTACGCCTGGGCCTACGCGGAGCTGAACGGCTCGAACTTCAGCTACTACGTCGGCTACGAGGACTACCCGTACGACTACGGCGGCGAGTACCCGGGCTACTACTACACCAACATCTGGTCCGGCACCGCGACCATCAGTGGTCTCTGATCAGCGCGCTCACACCGTCAGCGCCAGCATCACCGTCGCGCCGTAGTACAGCGGCAGCCCCCACAGCCGGTTGTGCCAGTGGGGCTGCACGAAGCGGTTGCGGGCCACGGCGATGTCCGAGAGGAAGAAGCAGACCGTGCCCGCGGCGATGAGCCAGCTGCGGGCGGGCCAGGCGGCGCCGATGGACAGGGCCACCATCACCGTGATCACGGTGATGTAGACGGGCACGGCGACGCGCATCGGCCCCTCGAGGTGCGACAGCAGCCAGCGCAGCACGAGGGCGGCCGGGAGGGTGAGGGCGACGGCCGCGCCCGCGACGATGGTCCAGGACACCCCGAGCACCACGAAGGCGACCCCGAAGGCGACGTGGCCGAGCAGGAAGCTGACCAGGCCGGCCATGAACGATGGGCCCACCCGGTCCGGGATCAGCAGGATGTCGCCGATGGCACAGAGCACCAGCGCCACCAGCACCGTGATCCCGTAGGCGCTGTCCGCGGCGCCGGCGACCCCGGCCACGGCGATGAAGGCGGCCGAGGCGACGGGCTTGGTGAGCCAGCGCCCCAGGGCCCACTCGCGGGCGTCCACGGCGATGAGTCCGACCGTGAACAGGGCGCAGACCAGGATGATGGGCCAGGGGTTCATGCCTCCTCCGGGCGGTCAGGATAGGGCCCGGGCTGCTGGAGGTCCACTTGTCCCACCCGCGATCCATCATGTCCTGTGCGCTTCCGCTCGCGGCCTTGCTGCTCGCCGGCTGTCTGGAGAAGGTCCCCCCCGAGACGCCGGTGTCCACGTCGTCGGGGACGCCTCCCGCGGTGGGCGTGGTCGAGGTCCAGGTGGACCCCGAGGCGGTGGCGCGGGCCATGGCCGAGCGTGGGCCATCCGACATCGAGCTGGCCGTGTTGAAGGTGCTGGATGCCTCCATCGCCCGGGCGACCTCCTGCTACACCAAGGCCCTGCAGGCCGACCCCTACCTCTACGGTGAGGTCATCGTCCGCCTGGTGTTGGACGCCGACGGCGGCATCGTCGAGGCCGCCTCGAGCATGGACACCGTCGGCGACGCCGAGCTGGTCTCCTGCGTGGAGCGGCTGGTGCAGGCCCAGCGCTTCCCAGCGCCCGGCGGGCAGGGCTTCACCCTGCGCTACCCCTACCTGTTCACCTCGGACCTCACCCCGCCCGAGGTGGTGCGGGCCATGAAGGTCCACCACGGCCTGATCGAAGACGAGCTGCCGGGTCTGGATCTCGAGACCCTGGACGGCGCCGATCCGTCGACGGGGACCATCGACACCTGGTGAGGAGCTGTCAGCTGACAGCTCTCTATTCGATGAACGCGTCGAGGTCCTTGCGGCGCTTGATGTGGCGCAGCTTGCGCAGGGCCTTGATCTCGATCTGGCGGATGCGTTCGCGGGTGAGGTGGAAGCGGCTGCCGATCTCTTCGAGGGAGTAGCAGCAGGGCTCGCCGATGCCGAAGCGCATACGGACCACCTTCTCCTCGCGGGGGGTGAGGGTGGCCAGGACATCTTCGATCTGCTCGCGGAGCACGGCCTCTTCGATATTGTCCGAGGGCGTGTCGGCGTGGGGGTTCTCGATGAACTCGCCGATGGTGCTGTCGCTGTCGTCGCTGACCGGCGCGTCCAGGGACATGGGCTCGCGGGTGAGGCGCATGAGCGACTCGACCTTCTCGGGCTCCATCTCGAGGCGCTCCGCGACTTCGCGCAGGGAGGGCTCGCGGCCCTTCTCCTGGAACATCTGCTTCTGGACCTGGTGGACCTTGTTCACCACCTCGAGCTTGTAGATCGGGATGCGGATGGTCCGGATCTGGGACTCGATGGCGCGGATGATGCTCTGGCGGATCCACCAGGAGGCGTAGGTCGAGAACTTGAAGCCCCGGCGGTAGTCGAACTTCTCCGTGGCCTTGATGAGGCCCAGGTTGCCCTCCTGGATCAGGTCGGCCAGGGGCATGCCGCGGTAGGAGTACTGCTTGGCGATGGAGACCACCAGGCGCAGGTTGGCGTTGATCAACGCCTGCTTGGCCAGCTCGGCGTCTGGCCCGCCGGCCTCGATGCGCCGCGCGACCTCGACCTCGTCCTCGCGGGTGAGCAGCGGGATCGCGCCCATGTTCTTGAGGTACTTGTTGAGGAGAAGGTTGCCTCCACCCTTGGCATCCTGCGTTCGTTTCTTGGCCTTCGAGGGGTATCCCATCGCAGTTCTCCATCCGGACGTTTCGCCATCAGCGTCCGAGGATGGATGCACGTTCCGTGCCAAGGACTCCTCGTCACCGTCCGAGGCGGTCTCGCCGTCCTGCTGATCGCCCATCTCTTGCTCGGGAGCGGGCGTTTTCGGATTCGAGGGGGTCATGGAGGACTACGGGGGCGGGGGAGGGGGGCGTTCGGAAGCCGGGACACCAGGATCAGGCTTTCGCCAGCGTCAGCCTGCGGGAGGCGCGCCGCGCTTAGAGTATCGGTATCGGGATCTGGGCTCTTGAACCAATTCGCTATTTTCCTGACTCTGGCGATGCTCCGGGCCATGCCTCGAGGGCGACCCACGGATCATCGTGGTTCGAGGCGATGTTTTCGACGTCGATGAGAAACTGTGGGATGTCGCCGCCGCAGGCGTCCAGCAGCTCGTCGAAGGCCTCGCGTCGGTGGTTGTAGGTGCGGTACTGGGACACGCGGGCGTTGTTCCACTCGCTGTTGCGGGCCTCGTCCAGGTAGCGCTCCGGCTCGATGAAGCCGCCGGAGAGCACGCGCTCATCGACGCGATCGAACAATTCGGCCTTGCGTTCAAGTTTCTGGGCGTCGGAGATGTTCTGATTTTTGTACAACGTGTCGAGATCCTGGTACACGCTCTCGAGGACGTCCCGCCAGGCCTCGTGGTCCTTGCGGCGGACCTCCATGTCGTGCACCTGCTCGCTGTCGGGACCGTAGCGCTGCTCCATCCAGAGCGTCGCCGCCTGCACGCCCACCACGTTGGCGAAGGTCTCGTTGAAGCTCACGCTGCCCGGCACCCACAGGGTCGCGTGGGTCAGCTCGTGGAGCACGACCTCGGCGAGACGGTACTCATCCCAGTCCAGCATGGCCGGCAGGACCGGATCCCGGAACCAGCCCAGGGTCGAGTAGGCGGCCACCGGGCGCACCCACACGTCGTAGCCGCGCTCACGGTAGCGGCGCTCCCAGCGATCGGCGTCCTGGCTCCGGAAGAAGCCCAGGTAGGGGACCCGCCCCACGACCGGGAACCACCAGCCCGCGGGCTCGAGGGACAGGGGCTCGCAGGCCGACATGTTCGAGATCTCCCGGTCCCAGCGTGCCGAGATGGTGTCGTAGTTGCGGGTCGGGGCCAGGCCGAGCTGCTCGCCGAAGCGCTTGATCTCGGGGATCAACGCGAGCCGCTCCGCCCGCTCCGGGGTCAGCTCGTCCCGGGCGAGGACCCGCTCGATGGGCTCGCGCTTGGCCATCAGCTCCGCCTGGTGCAGCGCCGCACGGCTGACGTAGGCGACCCGGCATCCGGAGCTGGCCATGATCGAGCCCAGGGCCAGCAGAGCGGCCAACAGGCTCGAGGAAGGGCGGGGGGGCTGCATGTGTTGTCGCGATCCGATCGAATCATAGTCGGGTTAAGCCAGCGAGGGTGTCCTGCGCACCCAGCCCGTGCGCGCTGTGAACGTGCGCACACCAGGGCGTTGTCGCCACGCAGGTGTGGGAGTCACGGTGATCGAGTTTCTGATGAACGGCGGCCCTGTCATGATCCCCATCGGGCTCGCCTCGGTGATCGGCCTCATGGCCTTCTTCGAGCGCATGGTGGCGCTGCGGCGGTCCCGGGTGGTCCCCCGCTCGTTCTGTGTGGAGCTCGAGGAGCTCGTCCGCCAGAAGCGCTACGACGACGCGCGCACCCTGTGCCGCAAGAACGGCTCGGCGGTCGGTCGGATCATGGAGGTCGCCGTGGCCTACCATGGCGAGTCCCGGGCCAGGCTCAAGGAGCGGGTCGAGGAAGCCGGCCGCCGCGAGGCCGCCGATCTCGAGCGCTACACCGGGATCCTGGGCACGGTGGCGGCCGTGGCACCGCTGCTGGGGCTGCTCGGCACCGTCTGGGGCATGATCCTCACCTTCGAGGTCATCCAGGAGGTGGGCGTGGGCGTGGTCTCCAGCCTCGCCGGCGGCATCAGCCAGGCGCTCATCACCACCTTCGCCGGCCTCACCGTGGGCATCCCGGCCCTCATCGCCCACCGCTCCCTGCTCGCCCGGGCGGACGACCTGCTGATGGAGATGGAGAGCTTCGCCCTCGACCTGCTCGAGCTGCTGTCCGCGCCGCGCCACGGCGCCTCCGCGGACGGGGGGCAGGACCAGTGAACTTCTCCGTCCGTCGGCGTGAGGAGAGCCGGGTCGATGTCACCCCCCTCATCGACATCATCTTCCAGCTCGTGCTCTTCTTCATGGTCTCGACCACCTTCGTGACCTCCCCGGGCATCCAGGTGGATCTGCCGCGCTCGAGCGCGCAGACCATCATCCGGGAGAAGCAGGACATCAACGTCTGGATGACGGCCGAGGGCAGCCTCTTCCTGGATCGGGAGCCCATGAGCTGGTCCGCCCTCACGGATCGGTTCTCCGATGCGGCGGTGCACGATCCCAACACCATGGTGATCATCAAGGCCGACACCGACGTGGATCACGGCCGGGTGGTGGCCGTGATGGACCTCGCGCGAGCGCGCGGGCTGACGCGCCTGGCCATCGCCACGGAGGCTTCCGCGGAAAGCCAGGGCTCGTCGTCACCTCAGGAGAATTCAGAAGAAAACCCTTGACAGGTCCAGGGTTTGTTGCGCAGGATGGCAAGCGGCTGACCTCCCCTCTGCCCCTCCCCCCGCTGCTTCTCCTCGCTCCTTCGGCTCGACCCTCCCGTGCCCCCTTCTCGCTTCGTCCAGCGCCTGTTCACGGTGATCCCCGCCCTCGTCGCGCTGGCCGTCCTCGCCGTCACCCTCTTCGGTCAGGATGGTCTGCTGCGCAGGCACCTGCTTCAGCGTCAGCTGGTGCGGCTGCAGGCGGAGGCGGGCGAGCTTCAGCGTGAGAACGAGCTCATCCGGCGCGACGTGCTGCGCCTGCAGCGGAGCCGCACGGCCATCGAACGCCAGGCGGCCGAGACGCTGCTGGTGGCCGACGAGGACACGGTGATCTACCGCTTCCACTCGTCCGAGCCCTCCGGCTCTGACGAGTAGCCCCTGATCGTCGGGCCACCGCCCGCCGCGTCCGTCGACACCGGGCGTCGACA
>CAYZVO010000065.1:0-26004 GCA_964481655.1 uncultured Enterobacterales bacterium
TGATCAGGGTCGACACCCGCACCGGCGACTACGTCTCCCGCGTCAAGCAGTAGCCGCGGCCGAGACGACCGGGTCGAGCAGCGCGGGCGCTAGCCCGCGCTGGCCATGATCCGCGCGATGCGAGCGCGGATGTCGTCACTCATGTGGTACTCGATGCCCATGCCCTCTTCCTGGCCGGCGCTCAGCTGGGCCAGCGTCGCGCTGGACCAGGTGACGACGCCGGGGAAGACCAGCGGCTCATCGACGCCCGGGATGCGGACCTCGAACACGCAGTCCCGCCCCACGGGGAGGGGCTTGGGGGTCCGGATGAAGGCCCCACCGCGCTCGAGGTTGCGCCGATACTCGATCACGAAGGCGTCGACGCTGCGGTAGTTCATCTTGAGGCGCGCGGGCTTCTTGCGCGGCGGGGGCGGCGCAGGCTGCTCGGGGGCCAGGGTGGGCGAAGGCTCCACGGGGGCGAGGGTGGGAGACGGCGCCACCGGCTGCGGCGCGTCGTCACCCCACAGGGGCGCGTCCTCCGAGCCGTCGTCGGACAGGCCGATGAGATCGTCGGCGCCGAGGTTCGAGATCGGCAGCTCGCCGAGCTCGTCGTCGTCACCCCAGGGCTGCTCCGCGGGCTTGTCCGCCACCAGCGACTCCCCCGCCAGGCCGAGGGAGGCCGGGGCGACGGGCTCGTCGACGATGGAGTCGAAGGCGTTGATCTCCTCGGTGTCCTCGTGGGGCAAGTCGCCGCTGGGGGCCACCTGGGTCAGATCGATGCCGATGTCGCTGTACCGCTCCGGGGTGACGTCCACGGGGGCGTCGGCGGGCAGGCTCGGCGTCTCCTCGACGCCCTTGCCCATGCTGGCCTCGCCCACGAGGCGCACCTCCTTGACCTCACCGGGCTCGGCGGGGGCGTCCGCGCCGCCCTTGGCGCCGCCCTTCTTGCGCCCGAAGAGGCTGCCGAACAGCCCGGAGAGACGCGAGGGCTTGGCCTCGGGAGGCGGCGGAGCGTCGCCAGGATCGCTCGGCGTGGGCGCCAGAGCATCGTCCACGGCGACGGGGGTCGGCCCGCGATCGCGGGGCGGCGGGACGTCCACGTCGCCTTCGATGTCCGGGTTGACGGCGCCGCCGTCCTCGCCCACCAGCTGCGCGTAGTTGCGGATGGTGATCTGCTTCTTCTCGCCGGTGGCGACCTCCGAGGCGGAGACGTGCAGCATGCCGTTGGCGTCGAGCCGGAAGGAGACGTTGACCTTGGCCTCCATGGCCGGCATGGGGGTCACCCCCTGCATCACGAACTCCCCGAGGAACTCGTTGTCCTCGGCCTGGATGCTCTCACCCTGGCGCACGACCACCCGCACTCGATCCTGGTTGTCGTGGACCGTGGCGAAGGTGCGGGTGCGGCTGGTGGGGATCTTGGAGTTGCGGGGGATGATGGGGGCGAACATGCCGCCCACCGAGTCGATGCCCAGGTCGAAGGGGGTGACGTCGAGCAGCACGGTGGCCGCGACGGTGCTGTCGGCCAGGGTGTTGGCGTGGACCGCCGCGCCGACGGCGACCACCTCTTCGGGGTGCACGGAGCGGTTGGCTTCGCGCCCGAACAGGCCGGTGATGGACTCCCGGATCTTGGGCATCCGGGTCTGACCGCCGACGAGGATGACGTCGTCGATGTCGGTCGCAGACAGGCCCGCGTCGTCCAGGGTGCGCCGGGTGACCTCGATGGTCCGCGCCACGAGGTCCTCGACCAGGGCCTCGAGGGTCTGGCGGCTCACCACCATCTCGAGGTTCACGTCCTCGTAGACCCGGGGCACGAGCACGGTGGTGCGGTCCGTGAAGGACAGCTCGCACTTGGCGCGCTCCGCGGCGTCCTTGAGGCGCTGCAGGCAGGTGCGGTCCTCGCGCAGATCGACGCCGTGCTTGGACTGGAAGTGGTCCGCGAGGTGGTCCACCAACCGGAAGTCGTAGTCCTCGCCGCCCAGGAAGCTGTCGCCCCGGGAGGCCATGATCTCGTACACACCGCTGGACATGCGCAGGACGCAGACGTCGAAGGTGCCGCCGCCAAGGTCGAAGATGACCAGCTGGCGCTCGAGGTCCTTGCGGTAGCCGTAGGCCAGCGCCGCCGCGGTGGGCTCGTTGATCAGGCGTTCGCAGTGCAGGCCCGCGAGGCGCGCGGCCTCGAGCGTGGCCTCGCGCTGGGTGTGGGTGAAGTAGGCCGGGACCGTGATGACGGCCTCGTCGACCTCTTCGCCGAGGGCCCGCTCGGCGATCTGCCGCGAGACCTGGAGGATGACCGAGCAGACCTCCGAGGGGGTCAGGGTCTCCTCGCCCAGGGCGACGAGCACGCCGCCGTCCGGGCCGCGCTCGAGGCCGAAGCCCACGCGCTCGGCGGTGCGCTGCACCTCGACCGAGTCGTAGCGCCGGCCGATGAGGCGCTTGACCGCGTAGACGGTCCGCTCCGGCGCGCTGAGGATCAGGTTCTTGGCGGCCTGCCCGATGACGTAGCGACCTTCGCCCTTCCACGACACACAGGAGGGGAGGACCTTGTAGCCCTTCTCGTCCTCCAACACCTTGGGTCGACCGTCAATGATGACGGCGACAGCGGTGTTCGTGGTGCCGAGGTCGATGCCGATGCTCTTGCCCATGCTGCTCCCATCACGGCGAGGTTGGCGTGGAATCGGAATCGCGCATACGCGCTCCGCGAATCATACCAGCCTGGGCTCGTCGATGCCCGGGTCCCCCCCGTCGAACAGGGGAAGCTGTGGGGTCGCCGCGGCGTCGCGCGCCACCAGCGGGGCGGCGCCTCCGAGGCAGTGTGCGCAGCTGCCGACCCCTTCGCGGCCGATGGCCGTCGCCAGGGCCGTCTGGCTGGTGGCTTCGAGGGAATCGACCCGCAGCCAGGCTCGAAGCGCGGCGATCTCGAGCTCCGCCGTGTGGCTGAAGCCCGGCGATGAGAGCCGAATACCGTAGGGGCAACCACCGGTCCGGAGGGGTGCCACCGAGCGCAGGTGCACCTGGGTCGCGCCCGCGTTCCGGAGCTGCTCCACCGCATCCCGGAGCCGCTCCTGGCCGGTCTCGGGCCCCACCACCAGGGCGAGGCGACGGCCGCGCACCGCGGCGGTCACAGGCCGGAGGGGAAGCGGCCTCGGCGTGCCCTGCCAGGCGGGGCCGCTGTGTTCGAAGACGACCTCGAGGGGGAGCGCGGCCTGGCGCGCGAACGCGGCAGCCGCGGCGCTGCAGCCACCCGGCAGGCAGGCGACGAGCTCGACCGGCGCGGGGGAGGCCGCCGCGAGCGCCAGGCCGAGGCGATGTCGCACGGCGTAGGCCGACAGGCCGTCGAAGCTCCCCGACAGGCGCCCCAGGGCGAGCCACTCCATGGCGCAGGCCGCGCGGGGATAGCTCCCCCAGGGACGGAGGGAGCGGACGGGCGCCCCCGGCTCCAGCAGCGCGACCTCGCCCGCGGCGAGCTCCCGCAGCTCATCGGCGCCGAGGTCCTCGAGGGCGCCGGGATCGGTGGAGACCACGTGGCCTTCGGCGCAGGCTCCCAACCAGAGCGGTCGGAAGCCGCGGGGATCCCGCGCCGCCACCGCCAGCTCGTCGCTGATCAGGGCGAGGGAGTAGCCACCGACGATCCGCTCGAGGGCTTCGACCAGACGATTCACCAGGGTGCGCTGACGACTCTGGGCCATCAGGTGGAGCAGGAGCTCGGCGTCGCCGCCAGACTGCACCAGGGCGCCGCGCTGGACGAGCGCGTCGCGCAGGGCCGGCCCGTTGTGGAAGGTGCCCACGAGGCAGGCGGCGACCGCCTGACCGTCCACCAGGCCCCGGGCGATGCAGCCGGGAGGCCGGCCCGCGCTGGGCCGCTCGCCGACGACCAGCAAGGCGCGGGGCGCCTGGAGCGGGTCCACACCGAGGCTGCGCCGCGCATCGCAGCGACAACCCACGTACTCCCGGTGGCGATTCTCGCGCCCGGCGATGGTGGTGACGGCGACGAGCTCGCCCCGGCGGTGGCCCAGGCCGTCGATGGCGCCGAGCAGGGCCGCGGCGCTGCCCAGGCCTCCGGCGATCGCGGCGAAGCCGCTGGTCTCTGCCACGAGGGTGCTGTCCATGGAGGGGCGCTCCAGAGGGTCTAGTCCGAGGCCTTGCGACCCCGCTGCTTGCGGGTGGAGACCTCGATGCGAAGCGAGATCCCGGGCTCGACGGTGAAGGAGGTGCCCGCGAGGACGTACTCCCCGGCCGGCAAGCGGCCGTCGAAGCTGCCGTGCTCGGACAGGGCATCGGCCGCGAACGCCACGGCCGCGCGGCGATCGGGCGCGAAGGGCATGGCCACCGCCTCGAGCGCCGCCGAGCGCTGGGGGCTGGTGGTGAGCACGACCTGGCCGTACTCGGACTCGATGGACCGCAGCCAGGCGGTGGTCTCGTCGTCGCTGTCCAGCGCGACGGCGGCCTCGAGCCGCTGGAAGGTGGTCTGGACGTCGCCCAGGGCGCGGGCGGCGTGGGCGCCGTGGATCAGCTCATCGTAGCGGAGCGGCACACCCAGCGTCTCGAGCTCGCGGAACTTGTCCTCGAGCCCGGACCAGATCTGACGCCGAGCCAGCTGCTCCATCTCACCAGCGAGGCGCTCGTGCTCGGCCGCGACCAGCGCGGGGTCCACGGGGGGCTGGTCGGGCTCCGCCGCCTGCACGCCCAGCGCCACGGCGCAGCCGAGGATCGACAGGGTGACGCAGGTGAAGAAGCGAGGGAGACCCAAGCTCGGACCTCGGGGCTGGCGAAGGCTCGGAACGAGCCCCCGAACGGGGTACCCGATAGCCTCTCGAGCCCGTCCGCGCGAGCCCCGATGGCACGGCGTGCTACGTTGCGCAGCACAGTCCCGGTCGAGCACCCACGTCCATGTCGAGCCCCCCCAAGAACGAGCCCAGACCGTCCGACGACGGCACCGTTCTGCCGTGGCAGCAGCAGTTCCAGCTCGCCATCCCCCACGGCATCGCGGTGGGCATCGCGCTGCCTGGCGGAGACGCCGCGCCCCCGGCCGAGGTGCTCCAGCGCCTCCACCCCAAGGAGCGCGCCACCTGCGGCGAGCTCGAGGGGCTGCGTCGGGTCCAGTGGGCCGGGGGACGCCTGGCGCTGCAGCTGGCGCTCAAGCGCCTGCGCTCGCGGCGCGTGCCCTTCCTCCGCAGCGAGGCGGGCGGGGTCGACGCGCCACAGGGGCTCAGCGCGTCGGTCAGCCACAAGCGCGATCTGGTGGTCGGCCTGGTCGGGCAGGCCTCCGCGGGAACCCTCGGCGTGGACCTCGAGAATCGGCTCCCCGAGCGCAACCACCTGGCGCCTCGGATCCTCACGGATGCCGAGCGCGAGCGCTGGGAGGCCATCCCCCCGGAGCGCCGCTGGCCGGTGCTCCTGGCCCACTTCTCCGTCAAGGAGTCGATCTACAAGGCCATCCACCCCTTCGTGCAGCGCTACGTGGGCTTCCACGAGGCCGAGCTGGTGCTTCGGCCCAACGGCCGGGCCGAGGTCACCATGCACCTGAGCCAGGGCGAGGGGCCCTTCGAGATCGAGGCCAGCTTCACCTGGCTCGACGACCACCTGCTCACCACCGCCAGGATCCGCCCCGGAGCCCCCAGCTCAGGGTGAGCGGACGCGCCAGGCCTCGAACGGAGCGTCCAGCAGGGCCGCGGTGCCCTGCTCCGGCGCGGCGTCCACCGGGAGGCAGCGCAGCTGGCTGACGCCCTCGTGGACCGCCGCGACCACCACGGTGTCGCCGACCACGACCAGGGAGGACAGCGCGCGCAGATCGGGCGCCAGCGTCAGCGCGTCCTCATCGGGGAGCAGGCGCATCAGGCGGCCCCCTTCGGGCCCGGTGCGGACGAAGAACAGGGCGCCGTCGGCCGACATCGCAGGGAGCTGATCCTGGGCCAGCTCGGGGGTGTCGAGCAGCCGGATCGGCCGCGCCCCGGCGCGGTAGGCGAAGAGCCCAGGCTCGTCCGGGTGGGGATCGAAGGGCTCCCGCCCCGCGCCGTAGAGCAGCTCGTCCCCGACGGTGGAGGGAGTCCAGCGCACCCCTGGCTCCGGCAGCAGCGGCTGCCCATCGGCGTCACAGAGGTCCGGCCCCGCGCACTCGATCACGGCATCGACCGGCGCGTCCACCACCCGGGCCAGCCCGCCCCCCGCGGGGAGCCGCCACCAGCGCCCGTCGGCCTCTGCCAGCAAGGAGGCCGACAGGGTGCAGCCCCCGGCGAGGGGCGCCGCCTTGACGCGGTCGAGCTCCGGCAGCGCCGCCTGCAGCAGCAGCTCCGGTGCTGGCGCGTCGGCCAGGGTGCTCAGCTGCGCCAGCGCCGCGTCGTCGTCCCCCGCGCGCGCCGCCAGGCCGACCCGCGCCCAGCGGACCTGGATCAACAGCGCGTCGCTGGACGCCTGCTCCGGAGCCGCCGCGAGCGCCGCCGCCGCCGCCTCGTCCGCGCGCGCCGGCTCCCCGACAGCCAGCGCCGCCTGCACCGCGAGCGCGGGGAAACGCCACGCGGGGATGTTCTCGCCATCCCGCGCATCCAGCAGGGTCACGGCCTGCGCATGCCGGCCGAGATCGAGGCTGCAGCGTGCGAACCACCAGGCGATGTCGTCCCGATCGGGGGCGTCCGCGTGGAGCCGAGAGAGCTGTTCACACGCCGACTCCGCGCCGTCGTCGTAGTAGGCGCGGACCGCACCGGCGAGCGCCTGGGCCTCGGCGGCCGTCGCCGAGGGGGCGGCGGCGAGGGACGACAGCAGCAGGGTGGCGGTCGAAGGGAACACGCGCCGCGCCTAGCAGGAAGATCCGGACACCGCAATGCGGGACCCGCACATCTTGCACAAACACGCTGCTGTTCGTAGAATGCGCCATTCGCGCATGACGGGAGCAACCGATGTCGAACCAAGGGCAAACCTCGCTGCCCAACCTCTTCAAGCAGTGGCGCGGCGGCGACGCCGTGGCAGGCCAGGAGATGGCGCGGCGGTTCAGCGACTGGTACTACGCGATCACCGTCTCACGCCTGGGCGAGGTCGACGGTCGCGGCCCCTTGAAGCGTTCCTGTGACCGCTTCGCGGCCGAGATCGTGACCCTCAACAGCGCCTCCAAGCTCATGGACTGGGCCCAGTCCATCATCCAGGACGAGCTCGACGCGGCCGGTGGACGCATCCCCGGCGGCGACTTCCCCAACGCGCTGACCGAGCGCCGTTCGCCCTCCGAGCTGCTCCGCGCGGCCTGGGACTAACTCCCCTACGAGCAGCTGCAGCTGCTCGCCCACGCCTACGACGCCAGCTACCCGCTGGATCGCTTGCAGGAAGAGGCCGAAGAAGCCGGCGGCTACCCCATCGCCGTCCTGCGCGCGCGCCTCGAGCTCAAGCGCTGGCTGCGCGACGCCCGCGGCATCCCCCTGGCGGTGGTCCCGGACGAGCCCGATCTCGACTGCGCTCCGATGCCCATCTACGAAGCCGGCCGCATGACCACCCCCATCGAGGAGGCCCGCTTCGAGCGCTGGATGCTGTCCCGCTTCGACCTGTGCCGCGACGTGGCCGAGTTCGCCGTGTTCTCCCTGGCGATCCGCGCCGGTGCCCTCTCGGAGGGCGCGCCGCCCCCGCCCAAGGCCGCGACCCCGGCCGCCGAGCCCAAGCGCGCCGCCGCGCCCGTGGCCCCCACCCCGGAGGCCGGCCCCGCCGAGCTCGAGCCCGCGCCCGAACAGGGCGGCTCCGCGATGGGCCCCATGTTGGTGATCGGCGCCGTGCTGGCCATCGTCCTGCTGCTGGCGGTCGTCGCCGCGGTCGTCCTCTTCGTGTTGTAGGCCTTGGCTCCTTCGGACCGCGACCACCTCGGCCTCTCCGCGTTCGGCGCGCTGGATCCCAGCGCCGTCGCGGCCCTCCGGCTCGACCGCAGCCGGGAGGCCTACCGCAACCACGACCTGATCACCGCGCTGCTGGAAGCCGAGGAGCTGCTCGAGGAGGACCCCGACAACGTCGAGGCCCTCGAGGTGCTGGGCGACACCGAGCTGGAGCTGGGCCACGGCCGCGAGGCCGGGCTGGTGTTCGAGCAGCTGCTCGATCTGCGCCCCGACGAGCCGGTCTACCTGACGGGCCAGGCCATCGCCCGCTTCCTCCACACGGACTTCATCGGCGCCATCGACTCCGCCCGGCGGGCCCTGGAGCTGGTCCCGGATCTGACCGAGGCCCACGCCTACATCGGCCTCTGCTACGAGCGCACGGGCATGGGCGGGCTGGCGGAAGAGCACCTCCAGCGGGCCGCCGAGCTCGACCCCGAGGGCTGGGCTCCGCCCCCCTCCATCGCAGACGTCCCCTGGCAGGCCCTGCTCGAGGCCGCGATGGCCAGGGTCCCCGAGGACCTGCGCGGGTTCTACGACAGCGTGCCCATCGTCTGGCAACACCTGCCAGATCCCAGGGTGCTGCGGGCTGTGGACCCTCCCATCTCACCGCTGGTCCTGGCGCTGTACGAGGGCACCCCCACCGGCCCAGGGCTCGACAGTGGCCTGCGCCCGCGCTCCATGAGGGTCTTCCAGGGCAACGCGCGCCGCTTCGCCCGGGACCTCGAGCGCCTGGCCGAAGACCTCGGCCACGCCCTGGCCGCCGAGGCCGCGGACTGGCTCGGCGTCCCCCTCCCCTCGCCCGCCGAGGACCCGCCCGAGGCGGCGCCGGACGCCCCATGAAGCTCACCGTCCTGGGCAGCGGCACCTACCTGGCCGACCCCGAGCGGGGGCCGTCGGGCTTCCTGCTGCAGGACGGTCGCAGCGCGGTCCTGATCGACAGCGGCAGCGGGACCCTGCAGCGCCTCGCCCGCGCTGGCTGCCCCCCGGGCGATCTCGACGCGCTGGTCTACACCCACCGGCACATCGACCACTGCGGCGACCTGCCGGCGATCGTCTTCCACGTCAAGCACCTCCCCAGCCCCGCGCGGCTGCGGGACCTCCCGATCTACGCCGGGCTCGGCTTCGCCGAACACCTCGAGGGCCTGCAGCGGGTCTACGGCAGCGCCCTGGAGCCCGAGCACTTCGATCTGCCCGTGCACGAGCTTCCCCTCGACGGGCCCGGGCGCTGCGAGCCCGCCTCGGGGCTCATCCTCGACACCCTGCCCGCGAACCACAGCGAGGGCGCGCTGCACCTGCGCTTCACCTCGGCCGACGGCCTCACCGTGGCGTTCTCTGGGGACACGGGGCCGTCGGAGGCCCTCGAGCAGCTGGCCGCGGGGGCGGATCTGTTCGTCTGCGAGTGCGGCCTGCCGCCCCACGACGACTACCCCTTCCACCTCAACGCCCAGCAGGTCGCCGACATCGTGGCCGCCGCCCGGCCGCGCCGGGTGGTGCTGCACCACCTCTACCCGCGGCACGACTTCGAGGCCGACCGAGCCACCGTGGCCGCCACAGGCGTCCCCACGGTCCTGGCCCACGACGGCATGGAGCTGGTGGCCAGCCGAAGCCGCTAGCGGATCAGCGGATGTGGGCCCCGAAGGCCAGCTGCAGCTGGACCGTCCAGTGGTCCTCGAGCAGCTCCGAGGGATCCCGCAGCTGGGTCCAGCCCGCCCGCAGCCCCAGATCCAGGAAGGCCGGGGAGTTGCCCATGTGCCGCCGCACCCCCGCCTCGAAGAGCATCACGGGCACCGGATAGGCGGCGCCGTAGTAGGGGTCGAGGTCCATGCGCGAGAAGCCGAGGCCGGCGTTGCCGCCCCAGGGCAGCGAGGGGTCCGACCGGACGACGCACAGGGCCCCGAAGTGGGTGTACTGGAACGGGAAGGCGACCAGCTGGCCGTCCAGCTCTTCCTCGGCCTGCTGGAGCAGCCCCAGGGCCTGCTCACCGAAGACCGACAGGCCCAGCCGGGGGCCCGGGGTGAGGGCGCCGGCCATGAACGCGTCGAAGCGCAGGCCGACGGTGCTGTGCGGACCGGGGACGGTCCAGCCACCCAGCAGGCTCCCCATGCCGACGGTGGCCGACACGTCGGTCCCGAAGCTGGCGTCGGGGTGCTGCTCGGGATCCGCCAGCTCCGGGGCGGGCGGTCCAGGCACGTCGTCCTGGGCGAAGGCCAGGGTGGAGAACAGGAACAGAGCGGCGACGTGCACGGGACCTCCAGCCGTCAGGGCAGGCTCCGTAGCCCGAAACACGCCGCCGATCCGCTGACAGCTGATGGCTGGCAGCCGACAGCTGCGGATCGCTACCAGTCGTCCGCGTACTCCGCCTTCTGGAAGGCGCAGGCGGACAGCTCACCGAGGGGATCGAGCATCTCCCAGCTGTCCACCTGGTAGACCAGCGCGCCGCTGGCGTCCCAGCACTGGGACATGGTGAACTCCTGGGGCTTCAGATCACCGCCGTACATCCTCGAGTCCGCGCGCATGGCCCCGTCGTCCTTCCAGCGGGTCCGCACACCCACGCGCTCGGCGGCGTCGCCCTCGGACAGCTCGGCCTCGATGCCGTACTGGAAGTCCCCTGCCCCGCTGCCGTCGGCTTCGTAGCGGTACCAGGCGTCCAGCGGGTCGTCGTCGGCCGCCTCGCGGTAGCCCTGCAGCTCGAGGTCCAGCAGGCTGCCCTCGCGCAGGTCGTACTCCACCAGCACCAGCCCCTCGCGCTCCTGCCCCAGGGCGTCGGCCAGCAGGCCGATGTCCGCCTCGAAGGTCCCGTCGCCGTCGGCCACCGTGGCCCCGCTGAAGTGGGTGCCGGCGTAGAAGGGCACCCAGGGCCCGGCGCTGGACTCCGAGAGCATGAACGCCCAGTCGTACTGGCCCACGCCGCTGCGGATGATGTCCACCAGCAGCAGCGCGCGGGTGCCGTTCTCGAGGGAAGCCGGCCCCCAGCTGCGGAGATCGTCCTCGCGCACGCTGGGCTCGTCGCTGCGGATGTAGGACCCGAGGGTCGACAGATCCGCGAGGGTCAGCTGGAGGTTGGCGGCCACCGCCGCGCTCTGGGCCCGCAGGTCCGTGGCGTGCCCCGGCAGGGGCAGCGGTCCGCTCAGGGTCTCGACCGACGCCGGAAAGTCCACGCTCAGCTCGTCGAAGTTCGGGACCGCGGCCAGGAACTCGGCGTCCTCGATGAACAGCGCGTTGCTGATGGGGTTGGCGCAGCCGATGGACAGGGCGGCGAGGAGGGGGAGGCGTCGGAGCATCGGGGGCCTCAGAAACGGTAGCCGAAGTTCAGGTGCAGCACGTTGAAGCGCAGCCACTGATCCACATCGTCGAGCTGGTAGGGCACGAAGTAGCTCCGCAGCTCGAGATCGAGCTCGAAGCGGCCGGGGTGCCAGCCCACCCAGGCGGTCGCGCCGGGGGCGACGGTGAAGAGCTGCTGGGGATCGAGGCTGGTCTCGGGGAAGCTGCGGTGCATGTAGACCGCGGTCACGCCGCCGCCGAAGCCGGCCTGGAAGCGCCGGGGCCGGGTCGCCCAGCCGCCCCAGGTGCCCACCAGCACCGTGGTCATGCTCTGAGGGACCTCGTACTGCAATTCGGGGATCGACAGCACGGAGCTGCCGGTGCCGGTGGTGAAGTCCGCAGCCATCCACGAGCCACTGCGCCAGGCGAAGCGCGCCCCCGCGCCCGCGGCGGGCACGATGGGCAGGTAGGCCGCCTCGACCTCGAGGCTCGCGGCGCGGAGCACGCCGGCCTGCAGGCGCATGGACAGGCGCGGCAGGTTGGCCTGGCGGATCTTCTTGTCGATGGTGCCGCGGGCCACGTCCTCTTCGTACTCCACCGCCTCGAAGCCCGCGTCGCTCATGCGGAACTCGCTGCCCTCGTCCAGTCGCACGGCCGCGACCTCGAGGTGGGTCGGGTAGCGGCGCTGGATGAGGTAGGTGCCCGGGTGCAGCGAGAGCTTCTGCTCGTCGCCGGTCATGTCGACCTCGGCCACGAACATGCGCTGGCCGCGGTCGAAGATGGCGTAGCTGCCGTGCATCCCCCCGGGGAAGACCAGGGTGGTCCGGGCCGCGGACAGATCGGTGAGCACCACGTCGCCCTTGCCCGCCAGATCCCACTCGTAGGTGGGGTGCTGGGTCCCCGTCCGGGAGCCCGCCGTGCGGTAGACGGTCTCGTGGTAGACGTACTGGTAGGCCTCTTCGAGGGTCACCCGCTCGTCGCTGTCGCTGTCGGCCGCGCCCAGCAGCCCGCTGGTGAGGAAGTGGGTGAAGTAGGAGCCGCCGATCTCGTCGCTCTCCTGGCTCGCCTCGTCGCTCGAGCTCGAGGTGATGACCACCTGGCCGGAGGCGCCGAGCCGCTCGGTGACGTCGAAGACGAAGCTGGGGGCCCGGGTGCCGCCCTTGGTGCCGGTCATCGCCCCGGACTGGCAGGCGTCCAGGAACGCGAGGCGCACATCGGCGCCGCTGCGCTCGATGAGGCCATCCAGCAGCTCGTACATCAGGGGGGTCGAGCCCAGCTGCAGCTTGTGCTCGTCGGCGTGGCCCGAGTAGTAGAACAGGAAGAGGGTCTCGTCCCCGTTGGCCTTCGCCCGCTCGATGTCCGCGCGGACGTCGATCATGGCCTGCTGCACGTCGTTGCGGCGCTGGTTGAGCAGGACGGTGATGTCCTCCGGGCGGTAGCCGCCGGCGTTCTCCAGGACGCTGCGCATCTTGATGGCGTCGTCCTCGGCGAAGTACAGCATGTGCATGCCGGGGGAGCCCTCGTTGTTGCCCACCAGCACCGCGAAGCGCCGCACCCCGGCGTGCGCCGGAGACGCCAGCATCAGCCCCAGGACACAGGCACTCAACAGAAGGAGCGTGGCTCGCAGCGACCGCATGGGGGCCTCCTAGGGGCTCCCCGCACCGGGCGCTCGCTCGCCCTTGTGCAGGAAGATGGAGTCCACGTCCGGGTAGTCCTCGGCCAGCAGCAGCAGGCCCTCACGGCCCTCCTCGTCGTAGATTGCCTCGACCTCGTCCAGCACATCGGCCACGCTGTCGTGCCCGAAGTAGGCCAGGATGAGCTCGAAGTCGGGGGCGTCGTCCAGGATGATGCTGCCCTCGAGCATGCGGCGCTCGCCGGGCACCACGGGCACGGGCACATCACCGCTGGCCGGGTAGTACAGGTTGACGTCGCCGCGGCCGTCAAGGGACAGCAGGACGAGGGTGGACTCCCCTGCGGTGCGGTAGCTGAACTGGACGCGGTCGCCGGCGTAGTGGACCTCGTCCTCGCTGCCCGGATGCACCTGGTCGTCCCGCAGCAGGTAGAACTCGACGCTGCCGAAGCCCTTCATGTCCCGGTATTCGTGGGGCACCACGTGGCGCTCGCGGGTGGTCTCGTCGGGCAGCACCACGACGATGGCGATGGCGGCGGCGGCGACGACCGCGGTGATGGGCAGCAGCTGGCGCCACCAGGCCCGCCGGCCCGGCGTGGCCTGCTGGCGAGCCTGACGCGCGGCCTCGCGCTCGTCGTCTTCACGAGCCCGGAAGGCGCGCTTGCGCAGGATCTCCGGATCGAAGGCCGGGGTCGCGTACCGGGCCTGATCGAGCTGCTCGAGCCAGGCCTGGGCCGCGGGCTGGCCAGCGGCCTGCTCGCGCACGCGCTCGGCGGCGTCGCCATCGAGCTCCCCGGACCACAGCTGGCCGAGCTCGAGCCGATCGGGGCGTTCGCCTTGGTTGATGAGGCTCTCGAGATCCTTCATGGCGTCCCCCCGAGGGAGATCAGCAGCGGCAGGATGGAGAGGAAGAGCACCAGGGCCCCGGCGGCCAGCGCGAAGCCGTCGCTCTCCATGACCTTCCGCGCACGCTTCAGGA
Organism: uncultured Enterobacterales bacterium; assembly: GCA_964481655.1. Classification (GTDB taxonomy): domain Bacteria; phylum Myxococcota_A; class UBA796; order UBA796; family JAFGLY01; genus CALDOK01. Next base: position 13,691 of record CAYZVO010000065.1, read on the forward strand.
AGATGTTGAGGCGCTTGCGCAGGGTGGGCACGCTGACCCCCACCATCTGCGCCGCCTGCTCGCGGGTCATGTCGTCGAAGAAGATGTGGATGACGATGGCCCGCTCCTGGTCGTTGGCCAGCTCGAGCAGGCGCCGCACCGTGTCCTCGCTCTCGAAGGCCGATCCGGCGCGCTCGAAGCTCGTGCTGACGATGTCGTCGCGGTGCACGTGGCGCTTGTCGGCGCGGGAGCGGCGGTTGCGGATGCGGTTGAGGCAGTAGTTGGTGCTGATGCGGTACATCCAGGTCAGGGGCGAGGCCTCACCGCGGAAGGTCTCCCAGTGCACGATCACCCGGGAGAAGGTCTCCTGGACCGCGTCGTGGGCGTCCTCCTCGTTGCCCAGGATCGACCGACAGCGCCGGTGGATGACCGGCGCGTACTGCGCGTACAGGGTCTGGAGCTCGGCGTCGGTGGGGGGCATCGCTTCCTCTTCGACCGTTGGACCCGCCACCGGCCGGGTGTGGAAAGAAAAAACCCGCCGACGAGGATCGCGTCAGTAGCCTATCTCGAGACTTAGCCCGTCGAACCACGCGGTTCCGCTGATGGTGCTCGCCAGCACGACCTTGACGTAGTCGGCTTCCATGGGGGCGTTGGCCTTGATGACGAACTGACGCCAGTCCATGTCCCCGGTCTGCAGCGCGGCCTCGATGGGCTCGCCCACGGGGTTGCCCGCGATGTCCTCGAACTCGATGGCCAGGCGGAAGATGCGCTCCTGATCGCGCTCCCGGCGCAGGTAGTGGCCCTTGACGTGGCCGCGGAGCACCAGCGAGGTGCCCGGCGCGATGGAGATCTTCTGCTCGAGTTGGGGCCAGTAGCGGGTGTTGACGTCGCTGTGGAAGCGCACCGAGGAGCGCCCGTCGTGGCGCTCGGAGGTGTCCAGGGCGATCTGGGCCTCGGGGATGGTGCCGCCGCGGGTCACGCAGGGCTCGAGGGACCAGACACCACCCAGGGAGGTCTCGCTCTCGAAGGACGAGTCCTCGAGGGGCAGGCGGGTGCCCGGGCCGCGGGTGATCTGGGCGGGGCGGGCGCCGAAGTGCTTGGTGAGCAGCTCGCGGGCGCGCTCCTCGCGCACCGGGGTGGTCGGGATCGCGAAGATGATCTCGAGGTCACCCTTGGTCCCGAACAGCTCGAAGCGCATGTTGCTGCCGGTGATGACGCCGATGCGCACGGACTCGAGCTTCTTGGCCTTGGGGATCTCCCCCAGGGTGGCCAGCTCGATGAGGTGCTGCCACTCGAGCTTGCCCCAGCCCTCGGCGCGCCGGACCACGGTGTTGCCGGCGCGCAGGTCGGCCAGCTCCGTCGCGGGCAGATCCCGCAGGTACTCGACGACCACGCGGGTCTCCTCGTCGACCAGCTGTTCGACCAGGATGGGGTCGTAGCCAGCGAGGACGAACAGGGCCGCGCGCTCGAGCTCCGCGGCCTTCATCAGCTTGACGACTCGATCCGTCGGGCTGGCGTCGTTCATGCGCGCCACGGACTCGGCCAGCGCCCTGTCCTGGGCGGTGGGCACCGGGGCGGTGGCCACAGCGCCCGCGACGGACGGGAGCAACAAGAACAACACGCAGACCAGCAGACTCCAAGGGCGCACGCGACACCTCCGTTTCACGGCGTGACGGATCATAGCTCGAACCCCGACGACGTCAGCCCCCATCCACCGGTTTCGGGCTCGGAGTGGGCGCTCCGCTGCGGGCCTCTCGCTCGGCGAGTCCCTCGAAGTAGCGCGCGAGGTGCCCCCTCGCCTCGGCCATGCTGTGGCTGTGGAAGACCTGCTGGCGCAGGGGTGCGCCGTGGGGCAGCCCGCGGGTGTAGTAGCCGCAGAACTTCTTGGTGCGTCCCAGCGCCCCCTTCTCGGAGCGGCAGGCTCCCTCGAGGAAGGCCATGTAGTCGAGCAACAGGCTGTGCCGTTCCTGGGCGCGGGGGTGGCGCAGGGGCTCCCCCCGCAGCCAGCAGGCCAGCTGGTCCATGATCCACGGGTTGCGCACCGCCCCTCGGCCGATCATCAGGCCGTGGCAGCCCGTGACGTCGAGCATCCGCGCGGCGCTGTCCACGTCCACGACGTCACCGTTGGCGATCACGGGGATGGACAGGGCGTCGACGATCTCGGCGATGCGCTCGGGCTGCATGGGCCCCTTGTACATCTCCATCCGGGTCCGCCAGTGCACGGTCACTGCGTCGGCACCCTCGCCCTCGCAGATGCGGGCGATCTCCGCGCCGTTGCGCTGGTCGGGCGACCAGCCGGTGCGGATCTTGACGGTCATGGGTCCGGGGACCACGGCCCTGACCGCCGCGATGATGGACCGCGCCAGGGCGGGATCCCGCAGCAGGGCCGAGCCGCCGGAGTGGGCGCAGACCTTGCGCGAGGGGCAGCCCATGTTGATGTCCACCACGTCCGCGCCCAGCTCGAGGGCGATCTCGGCCGCGCGGGCCATGCTCTCGGGGCGCCGGCCGTAGATCTGGATCGCGGCGGGGTGCTCGTCGGGGTCCAGCTGCGCCATCTCGAGGATGCGGGGCACGTCGCGGATGAGGCCCTCGGCGGCCACGAACTCCGTGCAGGGCATGCCCAGGCCTCCCCGCTCGCGGATCATCCTCCGGAAGGCCAGATCCGTGAGCCCCTCCATGGGCGCCAGCAGCAGCGCCGGCTCGATGGTGAGCCCGCCGATCTGCAGCTGCTGGGGTCGGTTCGGGGTGGACATCCGGGGCGCCCTGGGGGGTCGGGCGCCGTGGTATCGCGCCACCGTGCGGTGGGCGAGCGCCTCCCCCCTCCGCCGGGTATGACGCCACCGTGCTGTCCGATCGCCACCGCCTGCCGAAGCTCGCGCTGCTCATCGCCGCGCTGGTGGGCCTGTGTGGCTGGTACGCCTGGCGGGCCGATCGAGTGACGGTGGGCTTCGCCCGCTGCATGAGCGATCCCGCGAGCTACGACGGCCAGCTCGTCGAGCTCCCCCTGTGGAAGGTCGAGAGCGTGGGGTCCGACGGCTACCGAATCCACGGCCTGACCGCCGGGGTCCCCGTCCTCGGCCCCGGCGACGGGCTCGCGTCGGGTGACACCGTCAGCGTCGTGGGTCGCTTCGACGCGGAGCGGGAGCTGCTGGTCGAGCAGTGGCGAGAGGTCCACCACGATCGCCGCCACAAGGCCGCCCTGGGCCTGCTGGGGTTGCTGGGCTTCGGGGTCTACGCCGGGATCGGCTTCCGCTGGCGCGGGGGCAGGCTGGTGCTCCGTGGCTGACGTGGTCACGCACCTCTGCAGCGGCCTGCTGGTCCAGGCCGTGGCACCTCCAGGCGCGGCGAGGCGCTGGGCGCCGGTGTTCGTCGCCGGTGCCGTGCTCCCCGATCTGCTCTCCCGGGCGCCCGCCGAGCTGTTCGGGCTCGTGCACAGCCACATCGCCCCCATGCCCCCGCTGCTGCTGTACGGCTGGAACCCCCTGCACCTCCCCTCGGGGATCCTGCTCTACAGCCTGATCATCGCCCTGCTCTTCCCGCAGGGAGAGCGCCGGGCCGCGCTGGCGGCCCTGCTGGGCGGGGCCGTGCTGCACGTGCTCATCGACCTCACCCAGCGGCACGTGGGGTTGGGCTACCCCCTGCTGGTGCCCTTCTCCAGCGCCGACTTCGAGCTGGGCCTGATCGGCAGCGAGGCCACCGTGGGCTGGGCCCCCTGGATCGCCGGCGCCACCGCCGCGGCATGGCTGCTGCGGCGGTGGTGGGACGGAAGGGGGCCCTCGGGCGGCGGTACTCCCATGACCTGAGGAGGAGGAGGAACCTGGCTCGACCGCCGCCCGAAGGCCACAGCACTAGAACGGTGCGGGTTGCTCGGGCGGGGTGGGCATGGCCGCCACGCTCCGGGCAGCCTGGGTGGCGTCCGGGGGCGGAGCCTGCTGCTCCCGGCGGTGGCGGGCGCTCTTGATGAGCTGGAAGCGGCGCGCGACCACCTCCACCGTGCGGCGGCGCTGGCCCTGAGCGTCCTCCCAGCTGCGCGGAGCCAGGCGGCCCTCGAAGGAGCAGAGGTCACCGCGACCCAGCAGGCGTCCGGCGCGCTCGGCCTGCTCCTCCCACAGCACGACGTCGTGCCAGTCCGTCTCTTCCATCCAGCCGTCGGCCGTGCGCCGGTTCCGGCTGGTTGCCACGCCGATCTTGCACACGGCCTTGCCCTGTGCGGTCTGGCGGATCTCCGGGTCCTTGCCCAAGCGGCCCGCGAGGATGACTGTGTTGATTCCCTGCATCGATGTACCTCCGTTGGTTGGCAGATGCGCCCCCTGCCTTTCCACGAAGCGTGCCAAGCCCTGATCCCGCGATTGTCCAGGTTCGACCGTTCCAGGGGTGTCGAAGATCGTCGAAGATCGTCGAAAAGCTGACACCCCGGTTCGACGATCCAGGCTGAGAGGCCGTCCTGTGCGTTATCTTGAGGGTGAGCGAGACCCCGTGTGGGTGTTCCGCGCAGGGCCTCCTCGCCTCGATCCTCCGCAGCCCCTGGACCCGTGTGAGCGGGCCGGGAGGGACCCCAACCCGGGGAACGGAGGCTCCAAGGAGCACATCGCTATGTCCAGGAAGACGGTAACGGACCTTCTGCGCATGAAGGCCGCCAACCAGAAGATCGTGATGGTCACCGCCTACGACTACGCCATGGGCCGGCTCGTCGACAGCGCCGGCGTCGACATGGTGTTGGTCGGCGACAGCGTCGGCATGGTGGTCCAGGGCCACCAGGACACCTTGAGCGTCAGCGTGGACGACATGATCTACCACGGGCGCTGCGTCGCCAGGGCGCTGCAGCAAGCCCACCTCACCGTGGACATGCCGTTCATGTCCTACCAGGTCGCCCCCTCCCAGGCCCTCGAGAACGCCGGCCGCCTCGTCCGCGAAGGCCGCGCCCAGAGCGTCAAGCTCGAGGGCGGCAAGCGCTCCGCCGCGGCCATCGAGCTCATCGTCGAGGCTGGCATCCCGGTGGTCGGCCACGTGGGCCTCACCCCCCAGTCCGTCAACGCCATCGGGGGCTTCAGGGTCCAGGGCCGCGGCCAGGCCGCCGCCGACAGAATCCTCGAGGATGCCCTGGCGGTCCAGGACGCCGGCGCGTTCGCGGTGGTGCTGGAGATGGTCCCCGAAGACGTCGCCGCGCGGGTCACCGAGGCCCTCGACGTCCCCACCATCGGCATCGGGGCCGGGGTCGACTGCGACGGCCAGGTGCTGGTCTGCAACGATCTGCTGGGCATGGACACCTCGTTCCAGCCTCGCTTCGTGAAGCGCTACGCCACCCTCGAGGGCACCATCGTGGACGCCATGCGCGCCTACGCCGACGAGGTCAGGAGCGGCTCCTTCCCGGCGCCAGAGAATTCGTTCCGGCGCAAGTCCCCCGCGCGACTGCGCCGCGTGTACTAGCCCCGAACCACAGGACCCGTCGTGCAGGTCATCACCTCCGCCGACGCGATGACCGCCTGGAGCCTCCAGCAGCGGTCAGCCGGACGGCGCATCGGCTTCGTGCCCACCATAGGCTACCTCCACCATGGGCACGCGTCCCTCGTGGATCTCGCCCGGAACCACGCCGACGTCGTGGTGGTCTCCATCTATGTCAACCCGTTGCAGTTCGGGCCCGACGAAGACCTCGACCGCTACCCCCGCGACGCCGACGGCGACACCGCCACCTGTCGCCAGCACGGCGCCGCGGTCGTGTTCATGCCCCCCACCCTCTATTCCCCGGACTTCCGCACCACCGTCCGCGTCGAAGGGCTCACCGACCGCCTCTGTGGCGCGCACCGGCCGGGCCACTTCGACGGCGTGACCACGGTGGTCGCTCGCCTGTTCGGGATCGTGCGACCCCACATCGCGGTCTTCGGAGAGAAGGACTACCAGCAGCTCGCGGTCATCCGCCGCATGAGCCGCGACCTGGCCCTGGGGGTGGAGATCGTGCCCGGGCCGCTGGTGCGCGACCGCGACGGCATCGCCTTGTCCAGCCGCAACCGCTACCTCTCGCCGGACGAGCGCCGCCGGGGCCTGTCCCTCTCCCGCGCCCTCCGCACCATGCGAGACGCCGACGAGGCCGACGTGGCCGCCCTGCGCGCCATCGGCCTGTCGCTGCTCGAGCTCGACCAGCTGGACTACCTCGAGGTGGTGGACGCCGACAGCCTCGAGCCCCTCGAGCGCCTGGATCGCCCAGCCCGGGCCCTGGTCGCCGGCACCGTGGGGGCCACCCGCCTGATCGACGGCATGGACCTGGAGCCGCGCTCATGAGCGACGGGACCCTCGGCTTTGTCGCCCTGATCGCCATGCTGGCGGCCAACCGGCTGGTGCTGAGCCTGGCCGGCTACGGCACCTGGAAGTGGCTGTTCTGGAGCATCCAGTTCCTCAACCTCGGGGCCGCCTGCGCGCTGGTCCTCTGGGGACTTCCCGGGCTGCCCCCGGGGTTCTGGATCGTCAACTGGTTCATCGCATTGCTGTTCATGTGGCACATCGTCGAGAACAACGGCAAGCGGGTCAAACACCTCCGCGCGCGCCTGGCCAGCGGTGAGCAAGGCCACGACGACGCGCTGGACCATCGACGCGAGGCCCTGCGGGACAAGCTGCGAGGCGGGAGCGGTGATAGAGCCGACTCATGAGCCACTACCGCATCCGACGCGAAGGCATGGAGTTCCCCGTCGCGGGGCTCGAGGCCCTGGTCAGGCTCGTCCAGGAGGGCACGCTCGGGCCCACGGACAAGGTCTTCGACCCCTCGTCGGACGCCTGGGTGCCCGCCGGACAGCTCGACCTGCTGCGCACCCCCTTCGCCGAGCGCGCCAAGGAACAAGCCGCCCGGCGCAACCGCAGCAAGCGCCCCCGCCCCCCCCTGCTGTCGTCGGCCCAGCTGGGGCCCGTGGCCCCGCCCACCGCGACGCCCCCGGCCGACGGTGAGTCCCTCTTCGAGATCCCTCCGGATCTCGAGGCCCCCTCAGCGGACCTGCCCGCGCCGGACCGCCAGCAGGCGGTCATCGACGGTGGCAACCTGCGGGGCGACGGCACCCGCAACCTCGCCGACGAAGGCCGCAGCACCGATCCCGGCCTGGGCGCCCCCCCGGTGTCCAGGAACGGCAACGGCGGCGAGGTCATCGCCTTCCCCGACGACGCGCCCGACCACAGCCGGCTGTCCGAGCTGCCCCCCTTCGGCACCAGCCTGGACCCCGACCAGGCCCGCGCTGCCCTGGACAACCCCGGCGCCTTCCTCCGGAGCGCCGGCACGCCCGCGCCCAGCCAGCCCAAGCCGGCGGTGCGTCCATCGCTGATCGTGCTGGCCGCCGCCGTGGCCCTGGTCGGCGCGCTGCTGTGGGTCTCCTACATCCAGCTGTCCTCCAACATGTACAACGCCCAGCAGCAGCAACCCTCCGCCGCCGGTCCCACGCCCCCGCTGCCGGGTGCCAACGACGAGCGGGGCGTGGGCGAGGTGCTCCCCGCGGGCGAGCAGCCCACGCCGGACCCCGACCCCCGGGCCAGCTCCGGGGCCCTGTACGAGGAGATGGAGCTGTCGCTGCGCAACCGCATGGTGCCCGGCTGCAGCACCATCTCCCAGGAAGACGACCTCGACTCCGCCCTGCGCGTCGAGCTGTCCCGCCTCGGTGTCCACGCCTCGTCCATCGAGGCTCCGGTGCTCAGCTGGGGTGGCCGCAAGGGTGACCTGCCCCACGCGGTGGAGATCGAGATCTGGTACGCGGGCCAGCAGGGCGAGCTCGACCGGGAGCTGGGGGCCATCGGCCTGGTGATCGGCAAGTACGCCCAGCACTACGGCCTCGACGTGCGCAGCTTCGGCGTCCACGTCGAGTCCGCCGCGGGGGCCACCCGCGAGCGCAGCCTGGACGCCAACGCCGCCAAGGACTTCTACCAGCGGCGCATCTCGCTGCTCGAGTTCCTCACGGGCGAGCCCGCCTGACCTCGTCCGCGGCGGCGCAGAGCTGCGGATAGAGCTCGGCCCCCAGAGCTTCGGGGTGCCACTGCACGCCGGCACACCAGCGCAGCCCGGGCAGCTCCGCCGCCTCGATGACGCCATCCGGCGCGCGGCCGACCACGCTGAGGGCGCCGGGCTGGTCGATGGCCTGGCGGTGGGTGGAGTTCACACGAATGCTCGCGGTCGGGTACGCGTTCCTCACCAGCCCAGGCTCGAGCTGCACCGCGTGCCAGGGCTCGCTGGGAGGCGTGAGCTGCTGGTGCTCGGCGGCGCCCGGCCACTCCACCGACAGGTCCTGGACCAGGGTCCCCCCGGCGGCGACCGCCATCACCTGCAGGCCGCCGCAGATCCCCAGCAGGGGCAGATCGCGATCCATGCAGCCCCTGGCCAGGGCGAGCTCGAGCTGAGCCCGGGGCTCGTCGATGCTGTCGAAGGGCACCCGCGGCTCCTGCCCGTAGTGGGCGGGGCGCAGGTCCACCGGACCGCCGCTGATGACCACGCCGTCGGCGTGCTCGAGGGCCCAGGCTGCCAGCTCGTCGTGCAGGCCGCCGACCGCGGCGAGGGCCACGGGGAGGCCGCCGCCGGCCGCGATGGCCTCGAGGTAGTTGCGCAGCAGGAACGACTCGGGTCGCGGTGGGCGCTGCCGGATGGGGTTGCCCGAGCCGGGCCCGGCGGCCCGCTGGGAGCTGGTGACGACGATGAGCGGCCGGTCGCGCACGGACCTACATGCCGGCGCGGGTGGCCTGCCCGAGGGCCTCGATGGAGCGCACCATGGCCTCGATGGAGGGGAAGCCGCGGTTGGAGGCCCGGATCTTGCGCCGCGGGTTGACCAGGTACAGGGTGGGGACCATCACCGAGTACAGCGGGAACTGCACGGCGGCCTGGAAGCGGCGGGAGACCGACGCCCCGCGGTCCGTCAGCAGCCAGTAGGAGAGGTCGTAGCGACGCTGCAGCTCCTGCAGGCGGTCCTCCTCGGCGGGCATCACCACGAAGACCCGCGCGTCCAGCTCCTGGAGACGGGCGTGGTGCTGCTGCAGCTCGAGCAGCTGGGCCTCGACGCGGGGGTCTTCGTCGCTGTCGGGCATGAACTGCATGATGGACCAGAACACACCCTGGCGGTGCCAGGAGCGATCGTGGGCCTGCAGGTGCCACTCCGGCACCACCTCGCCCTCGGGCAGGGGCGCGGGGAGCAGCGCCTCCTTCAAGGGGCGCTTGACGGGATCGGGGAGCTTCGACAGCGCGGCGCGCAGACCCATGGGGACCTCCGGTTCGGACGCCCCGACTATGGCATTCGCGACAGGGAGGCCAGCACGGCGGGGCCGGGCGGTGGCCTAGAAGGGCCCGGCCTCGACCGAACGCACGATGGACGGCAGGAAGCTCTCTCGCAGCTCCAGCTCGTAGCCGGCCTCCAGGTTCTTGCGGGTGATGATCACGGAGACCTGGGGCGCCGGGGGTGGGACCGTGATCTCGGTGCCCTCGAAGTGGTGGGTCGGGCCGGTCTGGGTCTGAGCGATGGCCGCGGTGGGCAGCGCGAGGGCGGCCAGGATCAAGATGCGCTTCATGGGACCTCCCGGGGCTCGATGAGCCCTTCGGATCCACGGTACACGGGCGAAAGAGCAGCCCGCCCGAGCCCTACGAACTCTTGACGATCTCGTCTGCGAGGGCCTCGATGGCCGCCACGAAGGCCTCCATGGTGGGCTCGCCGGCCTGCACCACCAGCTCCGGACCCGCCGGGGGGGGCGGCGCCTCGCGCAGGCTGCCCACCAGCGCCGCGACCCGCGGCACCCCCTGCCCCCGGGCGGCCCGGATGACCGCGTGGGCCACCTTGCCCTCGAAGCTGGTGCGATCCAGCCGTCCCTCGCCGAGGACCGCGAGGCCGGCCCCCCGCAGCCGCGAGGACAACCCCGTGAGCCGTGCGATGCGCTCGGCCCCCGGCACGAGGCGCGCACCGACGCTGGCCAGGGCGAAGCCCAGCCCGCCAGCGGCGCCGCCACCCGCCAGGTCGAGGGGCAGGGCCTCGAGGCCCCGGTCCTCCCGCCAGCGGGCGACCACGGCGGCCCAGCCCGCGAACACCTCGGCCTGTCGCGCCACCTCCGCGGCGTCGAGGCCCTTCTGGGGCCCGAACAGCTCCGGGGCGCGCACGAGGGGGCTCGACACGTCGATGAGGACCTCGACCAGGCGCCCACGCAAGGGCAAGGCGCCCTGGATCCGCGCCACCCGGTGCAGCTCCTCGCCCGGCAGGCCAGGTGGCAGGGCGCGCCCGCTGGCGTCACGCAGCACCAGCCCCAGGGCCTGCAGCGCCCCCGCGCCGCCGTCCATGGTGGCGGTGCCGCCCAGGCCTACCACGAGGGGGCCACGCCCCGGCCGAGCGAGCCGCACCCCCAGGGGCGCGCTGCTGCGCTCACCCCAGCTGCCCGCCATGGCGGCGCGGGACGGGCCCAGCCAGAGGGCGGACTCCACGACCTCGATGGCGCCCGCGACCCCGTGGAAGCGCAGGACCTCGGTGGTGCCCTCGCCGCCGTCGGCCATGGGGTGCAGCTCGAGCTCGACCCCCCGCAGGCCGAGCACACGCTGGACCAGCCGACAGGCCGCGGGGGCCGAGAGGAAGCCGCCGTAGCTGTCCGGCGCGTAGACGACCCGCATCAGAGCAGGCGCTGCCGCAGGGGGGCGTCGCCAGGGGCCCAGCGCAGCAGCCGCTCGCCCAGGATCAGCGGCTGCCGCCGCAGCGCGGCGAGGTCGCGGCTGCCGGTGAGCAACATGCCCATGCGCAGCTCGGCGATGACCCGGCGCAGGTAGGCTTCGGCCCCATCGCGGCCGCCGGCATCCCAGGCCTGGAGGACGGCCCGGGCGTAGCCGCAGGCGTGGGCGCCCAGGGTGAGGGCCCGCAGGGCGTCCAGCCCCGTGGCCAGGCCCCCGGTGGCGATCGTGCGCAGCCCCAGGCCATCGCACTGGACCACGGAGGCGGCCGTGGGGATGCCCCAGTCCCAGAACACCTCGCCTCTGAGCGCGTCATCGCCGCGGGCCCGCAGGGTCTCCACGCCGACCCAGCTGGTGCCGCCGGCACCGGAGACGTCCACGACCTGCACGCCGGCGTCCACCAGGCGCTCCGCCACGCCGCGGGAGATGCCGCAGCCGGTCTCCTTGGCCACCACCGGGGTGTCGAGCTGCTCGACCAGCCGTCGCAGGGTGGCCACGCCCTCGCGGAAGTCGAGGTCACCCTCGGGCTGGACCAGCTCCATCGCCGGGTTGAGGTGCACGCACAGGGCGTCGCAGCCCGCCTGGCGGACCATGGCCTGCAGCGCCGCGGCGCTGGCCTCGCGGGCCTGGACCACGCCGATGTTGCCCAGCAGCAGCGCCGAGGGGGCCACGTCCCGCACCTCGAAGCCCAGGGGCGAGCCGCGCACAAGCTGACGCCGCTGGGAGCCGAAGGCCAGGCCGATCCCCAGGGCCTCCGCCACCGCCGCCAGATCGCGGTTGATGGTGGCGGCGCGCTCCGTGCCGCCGGTCATGGCGGCGATGATGATCGGGGCCTCGAGGCGACGGCCCAGCAGCTCGATGGAGCAGTCGATCTCGTCGAGGGCGAGCTCGGGCAGGGCGTCGTGGATGAGCTCCACGTCCTCGAGCAGGGTGCTGCGCTGCCGGAACCCCACCGCCCCCCCGATGCAGAGGTCGAGGTGCTGGTCCTTGCGGCTCTGGATGATCTCAGCCACGGTGCTCTCCGGTCGGATCGATGCTGCGGACGCGGGCGCCCGGCGCGGGACGGATGGGTATCACCACCAGGCCCTCGGCGTGACACGCCGCCTCGAAGGCAGCACGTGCGGCGGGATCGGGCAGCAGGGCGACGGCGCAGTCCCCTCCCCCGGCTCCGCTGGGCTTGGCGGCCCCTCCGTGGGCTCGCGCCAGCGCTGCGGTGCGCTCGAGGGCGGGGGTGAGGTAGGCGATGCCGGCCTGCTGGGCCATGCTGGCCAGCAGCGCGTAGGCCTCGCCCATGCAGGCGATGGGCTCATCGGGGAAGCGCTCGACGAGGGCGCGCGAGCCACACACGAAGGCCCGCCGAGCCCCGTCGTCGAGGGCCTCTCGGTAGCGGACGACCCGCGGACCGGTGCGCGCCGGCTGGCCGCTGAAGACCACCACCGGCTCCACCACGGGCTGCGGGGTGGCCTCGGCCCCCTCGAAGCGGATCAGGCCCCCGTGCAGGCTCGCGGCCACATCGACCCCCGACCCACCGCCCTGGACCCGGTGGTGGATCCCGAAGGCCTCCGGTCCACGGCCACCCCCTGCGAGCACCGCCGCGACGGTGGCCGCCGCCCAGCCCCCGAAGCCCGGCATGCCGGCCAACACCAGGAGGCCACTGGGCGACTCCAAGAAACGCCTCTGC
>CAYZVO010000065.1:26014-38524 GCA_964481655.1 uncultured Enterobacterales bacterium
CCCGCCTGGCCGCGGGGGGGGTTGCCCCCCGGCCCCGGGCCCCCCGCCCCCGCGCGCCCGCCCGGGGGGGCGGGGGGCCGCGGCCGAGCCGCCGAAGCCGGGCTTGCCGGCCAGCTCGAGGGGCGCGAGATCGAAGAAGCGGTAGTGGGCGGGCGGCGCGCCCACCGCCTCGAGGGCGGCGCGCACGAAGCGGTCATCACCGCCGGGGGTGTCGATGCGGAGCGTGGGCCCGCCGGGCGCCACGCGACAGCCCACCCCCCGGTGTACCGCCAGCACCAGAGCGGGGGCGCCATCGAGGACGGCGTACTCGCCCATCAGGACGAGCTTGCCAGGGGCGGTGGCCAGCAGGTGATCGCGCATCATCGGCGTCTATCCCGGCGACCCGGCCCGCTCCCAGGCCAGGCGCTCCCGCCGGAGCTCGAGCTTCCAGCGGGTGACGGGCTTCTCGGCCAAGGGCAAGGCGCGCTCGATGGTGTCCTCGGCCAGCTCGAGATCTCCCGACCGGACCGCCTTGTCCACGTAGGTGACCAGCTCCTCCGCGAGGGTGTCGACCACGCCGGGCGCCCTCGCGGCCAAGGCCAGGGCGGCGTCAGCGCGCTCGCGCTCGTCGGGTCGCACGCCGTGACCCCAGCGCAGGCCGATCTGCTCGAAGACCCGAGTGCTGTAGAGATAGGCGAGCTCGGTGTGCTCGGGGTGGGCCCGGGCGAGATCCTCGAAGCGCAGGCGCCGGGTGCCCGGATCCTGGGCCAGCAGCCCCGCGGCGGCCGCCTCGCGCAGCTCGGGATCGAGCAACACCGCGGCCACCGCCTGGCGATCCCGGCTCGGCTCGTTGTCCAGGGCGTCCCGGGCGTCCAGGGTCGCCTCGAGCTGCTCCCACTGCCCCAGGGCCAGCACCAGGGCCAGGCGACCCTGCAGCAGCCGATAGCGCTCGGACTCCACCAGATCGGGCTCGGCCAGGGCCTCGTCGATGAGCGCCAGGCCAGGCTCGGCGTCGCCCAGGCGCCAGTGACACTGGGCGGCCTGGAAGGCCTGCCGGGGCTTGCGGTCGTCCCGCCACAGCCCGGTGTACACCTCGAGGGCCTGGTGCCAGGCCTGGGCCGTCCACAGCTGCTCCGCCAGCTCCACAGGGGTGAGGGTGACCCGACCGAGCTTGGGGCAGCAGCGGTCGGTGTAGCTGGGCCACAGGGATGGGTCGAAGCGATCCCGGGCCTGGACCTGCTCGTCAAGGTCCACCGGCACCGTGGCCAGGAAGGCTCGCCAGCCGGCGTCGAGGGCGTCGAGGTCCTGGCCGTAGACCGCCTCGAAGTCGAGGGTGTGGCTGCGCTGCAGCTCCAGGAGGCTGTCGAAGCCGTGCTCGAGCACCAGCCAGCCCACGAAGGATCCCGCGGCCCGGTAGGCGTGGCCCTCGTGGATCCGGAAGAAGCCGAGGGGGTGCATCAGATCCCGCGCGTGGGGTAGCTCCCCCGCCTCCAGGGCGCCCGCCAGCTCCCGGTGGGACTCGGGGAGCGTGGCGAAGCCGTGCTCGTAGGCCATGGCCAGCCCCTCGAGCATGCCCCGGGACAGGCCGACCGCCGGCGTGGGCTCGAGCTCGAGGTGCAGCGCGTGGGCGAGCTCGTGGTGCAGGGTGGTGCCGATGGCCAGCCACCAGGGCGCGTAGACCCTGCGGAACACGACGTGGGTGGTGCCCGTGTCGGTGAGGGCCGCCATCTGGTCCCGGTCGTCGAAGAGGTGGATGACCACAGGCTCGTCCGGATCGATGCCCCAGTCTCGCCGGTAGCGCTCGATGGACCACTCCGACTCCCGCAGCACCGCGGGGGCCTCGACACTCGCCCGCCCACCGGGTGGGAAGTGGATCACGACGCCGTCGCCCTCGAGCTGCTGGCTCAGGGTGGTGTAGAGGGCCGCGCTGCCCCAGCCCACGCCGATGTGGCTGCCCTTGGTCGCGACCACCAACAGCAGCGCGACCACACCGAGCAGGGCGGGGAGGGCGCGGCGGCGAGCCTCGGCCCGCAGGCTGCGGTCCTGGACCGCCTGACGCGCCACCGCCCGCCAGCTGGCCCACCACCAGGCCACCAGGGCCCCGGCGAACACGAGCAGGCGCTGGGCCACGTGCACCATGGGCACCGGCCCCATGGCGGCCCGCTGATCGAAGGCTGTGGGCTTGCCCACGAGCAGATCGACGATGCGGAAGCCCACCAACGCCTGCAGGCCGTCGTGCAGCAGATCCACGCTCAGGATCCCGGCGACCAGCAGCAGCAGGTTGCGGCGGCGCCAGCCGGCGGCCCCCAGGGCCGAGCCGACCACCCCCGCCAGCAGGGCGAGGGGCGGCCAGGTGATCCAGAACCAGGCGACGGACAGGTGGATGCGGCAACGGCACCCCAGCAGGTCGAGCACCGCGATGCTGCCCCAGGCCACCGGCCCCAGCACGAGCAAGGCCACGGCCACGCGGACGAAGGCGCCCTGCAGGCGGGCCAGGGGTGGCGAGCCGGGCGCCAGGCGACGAGCCCACCAGGCGCCACCGCCGTAGGCCACCGCCGCCGCCACGAGGGTGAGGACCGTGACGAGCTCGTGGGTGGGCACGTGGAAGGGGGGCACGAGCTGGCCGAGCAGAGGCACCAGCAGCCCGGTCAGGCCACCGACGGCCACGGCCTCGAGCCAGGCCCTGCGGTTCACGCGGGCTCCCGCACCAGCCGCGCCGGGCCCCCCGGGCCCCGCCCGGGGCCGGCGGGGGCAATCGGCGCGCTGGCGGCGCGCCCGCCCCCCGCGGCCGGGCCGCGGCCGGGCCGGGCCCCCCGGGCCCAGCACGTGGACGGCGTGGCCAATCGGCGCGATGGCGTCGCGCACGACCCCGGCGTCCTGACCGCGGCAGAGGACCTTGACGTTGGGCCCCGCGTCCATGGTCCAGCCGCAGGGCACGCCGCCCGCCCGCAACGCATCGACCGCGTCGAGCACGGCGAGGCTGCCGGGCTTGAGGTAGCGGACCGAGGGCACGGCGGTGAGCATGCTGGCGTGCATCAGGGTGGTGGAGCGCTCCATGCAGTCCACGAGGGCCTCGAGGTCCCGTCCGGCCACCGCCGCGCGAGCCTCCGCGACGATGCGCTCGTTCTCGGCGACGAACACGGGAAACACGGGGCTCGTGGCGCGGGTGCGCACCATGCCGTCGGTGGACCCCACGGCCTTGGGCCCAGCGTGGACGACCGCCACCACCACCCGCAGATCCCAGGGCGGGTCCAGGGGGAGTGGGTGGCCGTGGCTGTCGGCGCCGTCGGGGCGCTCACCGCGGGTCCAGTGCACGAACCCACCCCACAGGCTGCGGCAGGCGGAGCCCGACCCCCGCCGCGCCAACACGGACAGGGCCGCGGGGTCCAGCGTGCGCCCCGCGGCAGCCGAGGCCGCCAGGGCGAGGGCCGAGAAGGCCGAGGACGAGGATGCCAGGCCCGCGGCCACGGGGAAGTTGCTGCCCGAGACCACCTCCACCGGCGGCCGGCCGGCGTCGATGAGGTCCAGGAAGTCCAGGACCCGCCGGGCGGGCCGGCCCTCGACCTCGACGCCGTCGAGCTCGACCCGATCGCGCTCCACGCCCCAGCGGACGGTGGTGCGGGTCTCGAAGCGGTCCAGGGTGACGCTCAGGGAGCTGGTCGCCGGGAGGTTCAGGGCGCGGTCGCGCTTGCCCCAGTACTTCACCAGCGCGATGTTGGGGTGGGCGACGGAGGTAGCCTGGCCGGTCATGGGCGCTCCATGGGTCCGCTGGAGGTCGGCAGGGTGACGGGGAACGCGAGCAGTCCGCGGCGCTGCGCCGCGCGGAGCAGCCCCGGCTGGCGGGTGGGCTCCACCAGGGCGATGACCACGCCGCCACCACCGGCGCCGCTGAGCTTCGCGCCCAGGGCGCCGTGCCGCCGGGCGAGCTCGCACAGCTCGTCCAGCGCCGGCGTCGACACGCCGAGCTGGCGCAGCAGCGCCTGGTTCTCGTTGAAGGCCTCGCCCAGGGCCCGGGGCTGGTCCAGCAGCCCGCAGGAGCGCTCCACCAGGGCGCCGATGGCGGCGAGGGATGGCTCCACCCCTGGCATGGCGGCGCGCACCGACGCGACCATCGCCGCGGTGCTGCCGGCGCTGCCGCTGTCGAGGATGACCAGGTGCAGCGGCCGGCCCGGCTCGAGGGCCTCGAGCTCGAGGGGGGGGCCGCGACGGAAGCGCAGCAAGCCACCGCGCAGAGCGACCGCGTTGTCCACGCCCGAGGGCTCTCCGTGGAAGATACGCTCGAGCTCCAGCGAGCGCTCGAAGAGGGTGGCCCGATCCGGGCGTTCTCCCCGCAGGGAGGCCGCGGCCCTCACCATGGCCACCGCGATGGAGGCCGACGATCCCATGCCGCGCCCGGGGGGCAGCTCGGAGCTGATGTCCACCGCGAGGCCCTCGGGGGGTAAGGCCCGGGCCACCGCGCGCTGCAGGCGCTGGTCCTGGAAGCTCGAGCGCCGGATGCGGGTGGCCCCCACGGCGGGGGTGAGGGTGACGGTGGAGCGCAGATCAACCGCCGCGGCGACGGCGGGGTGGCCGTAGACCACGGCGTGCTCCCCCAGCAGGATCAGCTTGCCGGGAGCGGAGCCCACGGCCAGGGGCTCGGCGGGCCGGCCCGGACTCACCGGGCGCCCCCGCGGAGCTGCTCGAGCACAGCGCGGGCGTGGCTGTCGCTGAAGTCCTTGGCGGCCACCAGCGCCGCGCCCGCCAGCGCGACCAGGTCGCCCACGGCGCCGCCCTGGCCCCCCACCCCCCGCGCCGGCCGGCCCCGGTGGGGGGGGAGCACAGGGGGGGGGGGGGGGGCGCTGATGCCTTGGGCGCCCACCCGCGCCGCGACGACCGGGGCGACCTCGTCGCCCTCGGCGCCGACCTGGACCGCCACCGAGCGCGCGTGCAGGCGCATGTGGCCCTCGTTGATGCCGGTGGTCGCCAGGGCCTTGAGGGCTCCGAGGTTCTGGGCCAGGCCCACCGCGGCGATGATCTCGGCCAGCTCCCGGGCCCGGGTGACCCCAAGCATCGCGATGTTGGCCCGCACGGTGGGGTGCATGCGCAGCGTGCCGCCGACGGTGCCCACCTGCAGCGGCAGCTCGATGCTGCCCACCAGCGCGCCCTCGGCGTTCACCTTCCAGCGGGTCAGCGGGCGGTAGACGCCGCTGCGGGCCGCGTAGGCGTGGGCCCCGGCCTCGATGGCGCGCCAGTCGTTGCCCGTGGCGATGACCACCGGGTCGACCCCGTTCATGATGCCCTTGTTGTGCGTAGTCGCGCGGTAGGGGTCGGCCCAGGCGAAGCGCCAGGCCCCGGCCACACCCTCGGCCACCTCGTCACCGGAGAAGCGCGCGTCACCCAGCAGCGCGGCCGGGAGCACAACCCGGGCGCGGGCCACGCGCCGATCCGCCAGGTTCGACAGGATCCGCAGCCCCACCCGCTCGCCGGTGATGGCCTCGAGCTCCGGCGCCAGGGCCTCGGCCACCGTGTTGACCATGTTGGCGCCCATGGCGTCCAGGCAGTCCAGGAAGAAGTGCAGGACCACCAGGTCCCGCGGCTGCTCGCCAGGCTCATCGTAGCGCAGGGTCCGCAGCTCCATGCCCCGCATCCCTCCGCCCAGACCCACCAGCTCCGGCAGGCGCGCGTCACCCATGGCCGCGAGGCGATCCAGCTCCGGCTCGAGGGCCGCGACACATGCCGACACATCCCGCACGTCGCGCAGCTCGATCTGTCCGATCATCACCGATGGATCGCAGCTGGCCTCGAAGCCGCCGGCCTGCCGGGCGATGCGGGCCATGTTGCCCACGGCGGCGACCACGGAGGGTTCCTCGACCACCATGGGCACCAGCACATCGCGCCCGTTGACCAGCATGTTGACCGCGACACCCGCCGGCAGCCTGAAGGTGCCCACCACGTTCTCGATCATGCGGTCGGCCAGCTCGAGGGGCAGCCCCCCGTCGCGCCAGGAGGCGCCGAGCTCGGGGTCGAGCTCAGCGGCGTCCAGTACGCGCGCCAGGCGCGTGTCGGGGTCCAGCTTGTAGAAGCCGGGCAGGCGAGAGCTCATCGTTCCTCCAGGTGCTCGGCGGTGAGCGCCCAGGTATCATGTTCGGGACCGGCCGCGTGGGAGCTGCACGAGCTCTGCACGCCCTGGTGCGACAGGCCACGGAGGCCCCATGCCCGAGAGCTCCACCGGCATCCTGATCGTCATCGCCGCCATCGCCATGATCGGCGTGGCCGCGGCGATCGTGCTGCTGGGCTCACGGCCCGACGCGCAGGCCCAGGCGCCCGCCACCGAAGCTGTCGCGACCGACAGCCCCCCGGCCCCCGAAGCCCCCGACGCGGAGCAGGACTTCATGCAAGGCGACATCACCGTGCGCGAGTCGGCCATCGCCGGCTCCTGGTACCCCGGCGACCCCCGAAGCCTGGCGGCCGAGGTGGACGGCTACCTGGACAGCGCCACCGCTGGCGACTGCAGCCAGCTGCCCCAGATCCTGGTGGCCCCCCACGCCGGCTACCGGTACTCCGGCGCCGCGGCCGGCCAGGTCTTCGCCCAGGTGCGCGGCTGCAACGTGCGCCGGGTGTGGGTGCTGGCTCCCAGCCACCGCCTGCCCCTGCGGGGCATCGGCCTGTACCCCGTGGACGCGTTCAGGACCCCCCTGGGGGATCTGCCCACCGACCGGGCCGTGGCCGAGCGCCTCGCCGCGCGGCCGGGCTTCCAGTGGCTCGATCGGGGCGACGGTGGCGAGCACGCCCTGGAGATCGAGCTCCCCTTCCTGCAGCGGGCACTGGGCGCCTTCGAGCTGGTCCCCTTGCTGCTCGGTCAGGTCACCCCGGAGTCGGCCCTGGAGCTGGCCGAGGCCATCCGACCCGAGCTTGGCCCCGGGGATCTGGTGGTGGTCTCCACCGACTTCACCCACCACGGAGACCGCTTCGGCTACGCGCCCCTCAGCGGAACGCAAGACCTCGGCGGAGAGCTCGCCCGGCTGGATCGCGGCGCCTGGGAGCTGGCCGCGGCCTGCCAGACCCAGGCCTTCTACGACTACGTCAAGCAGACCGGCGCCACCATCTGCGGCCGCGCGGGCCTGCTGCTGGCCGCCACGCTGGTGCCGGACGGCTCGGTGGGGACGGAGCTGGTCTACACCACCAGCGGCGAGCTGACCGGAGACTGGTCGAACACCGTCAGCTACCTGGGGGGGCGCTTCGATGGCCCCGCCTGGTCGGGCGCGGGCCCCCAGACCGGGGTGGCCCGGCTCGTGTCCAGCGAGACGGCCGAGCTGCTGCTGGACCTGGCGCGCCAGAGCCTCGAGCACTGGTACAGCCACGGTGAGCTGATGAAGGTCGACCCCGCGTCCCTCCCCGCCGACGCTCACACGGTGCTGGGCGCCTTCGTGACCCTCGAGAAGGGGCACCAGCTGCGGGGCTGCATCGGCGAGATCACCGCCCGCAGGCCCGCCTACGAAGCCGTCATCGCCCGGGCCGTGGACGCGGCCATCCACGACCCGCGCTTCTCCCCGGTGGAGCAGGCCGAGCTGCCGGAGCTCACCCTGGACATCAGCCTGTTGGGCCCCACCCGCCGCGTCCCGGGCCCCGACTCCTTCATCGTCGGGCGGCACGGCGTGGTGGTCTCCCACGCCCGGCGCTCCGCCACCTACCTCCCCCAGGTCGGCCCCGAGCAGGGCTGGGACCGCGACACCACCCTGGCCTACCTGTCACGCAAGGCTGGCTTCCCGGCCAGCAAGATCGACGAGGCCACCATCGAGGTCTACGAGGCGCAGGTGGTGCGGGAGCACTGACGCGGTCACATGAACCGCGACAGCCGATCGAACAGCCAGCGGGGCATGCGCCGCAGCAGCCCCAGCACGATGGACATCTGCCAGGGCACGTTCACCTCGGCGCGCCCGGCCACCAGGCCGCGGACGGCCTTGGCGGCGAAGGGCTCGGCGTCCATCAGGAAGGGCATGTAGAAGCGGTTGTCCGCGGTCAGCTCGGTGCGGACATAGCCCGGGTGCAGGGTGGTGACGGTGATGCCCTTGCGCCGCAGGGCGTTGCGCATGGACTCCATGAAGCTGGTCACCGCCGCCTTGCTGGCGCTGTAGGCCGCCACGGTGGGCAGCCCCACCCAGCCAGCGTAGCTGGAGGTCGCCGCCAGCTGTCCGCGCCCGCGCTCGACCATGCCCGGCAGCACCGCCGCGACGGCGTTGACCACGCCCTCGTAGTTGATGCGCATGATGCGGGAGACCTCGGCTGCGTCGAGCTGGGCGGCCTTGGTGGGGGTGCCGACGCCGGCGTTGGCCAGCATCAGCTCGCAGGGGCCCAGCTCCTGCTGCAGAGCGTCACAGGCCTCCCGCAGCGCCTCGGCATCGCAGACGTCGGCCGCCCGCCAGGCCACCCGATCGCCGAGCTCGGCGGCGAAGGCCTCGAGGGGCTCGACCCTGCGCGCGATGAGGCCGATGCTCCAGCCTCGACGATGCAGCTCGCGGGCCATCGCGGCCCCCAGGCCGGTGGAGCCGCCGGTGACGATGGCGAGGCCGGGGCCGCTCACGCCTCGCCCCCACCCCGCTGGCCGTCCCGGTCCCGCTTCAAGGCGCGCCGCAGGGCCTCGAGATGATCCCAGGATGCGGGCTTCTCGGCCCCCACCTGGCTCTCGAGCACCGGGCCCTGGTAGTCGGCGTGCAGCTCGAGCACCCGCTCCACCAGGCGGACGGGATCGTCGTCCAGGACCATGCTCTCGGGACGCCAGTGGCGACCGGAGAGCTCGAGGACCTGATGGATCTTGTCCGACACGCCCCCGAGGCCGGTGAGCGCCCCGACCACCTTGCGCTCCTCGTAGGCGACCGTGAACTCGTTGAGGGTCCCCATGCCGCCGCCCACGAACAGCACCACGTCCGAGGACCGGATGTTGATGATGTCGCGCTCCATCAGGCCCAGCCCGGTGAACATGATGATGTCGTAGTGGACGATGGGCGAGGTGTAGATGTGGATGTGCTCCGCCTGGGAGAACGCCGGCGAGATGCCCATCGTGAATCCACCCGCCGCGTGGGCGGCGGCGGCGGCCGCGTCAGGCAGGCCGGGGCAGGCGCCGTTGACCAGCACGCAGCCGGCCTTGGCGATGGCCTCGCCGAGCTTGGCGACCCGCTCTCCGATGGCCGGATCCGCCAGCAACTTCCCCGAGGCCGATCCCATGACTCCAACCTTCAGCTTCATCTCTTCTCCCGAGGCTCAGCGCGACGCGCCGAGCACCATGTAGATTGTACCGGCCCCGCCATCCACGCCCGGCGCCCCGAGCAGCAGCTCTCCGAAGCCGTCGCCCGAAGCGTCACCAAGCACCGCGACCCCGCTCCCCGCCACGTCGCCGCTCGCGACGCCGTAGAGCTTGGCGTCGGAGCCACAAGTGCAGAGGCTGCCCGCGAAGGGACCCAGGATCAGGTAGCCGACCCCGTTGTCCGTGGCCGCCAGGTCCGCGCCAGGGGCCCCGATGAAGACGTCGTCGTAGCCATCGGCATCGACATCGCCGGCCGCCAGGTCCGAGCCGACCATGATGCTGTCCAGGTCGCCGCTGAAGGTCGCGTCCGCGTCCGCCAGCTCCATGCCGCCGTCGGTCACGGGACCCAGCAGCAGGTAGGCGGCCCCACCCTCGCTGGCGCTCAGATCGGAGCCGGGGGCGCCCACCAGAAGGTCGTCGTAGCCATCAGCGTCGGTGTCACCCGCGGCGGCGACCACGGCGCCCGCCCGATCGTCCGCGGCGTCTCCGAGCATGCTCAGATCGGCGCTGTCGATCCGCAGGTCTCCGGTCAGGGGGCCCCGCAGCAGGAAGGCGGCGCCGGCGTCCTCGCCGCGGCCGTCGTGGCCCGGCACACCGATGACCAGCTCGTCCTGGCCGTCACCATCCAGGTCGCCAGCCACGGCCACGGCGGCGCCGGCCCGCTCCCCGGGCCCCGCACCCGAGAGCCAGGCGTGGGCGTCCGCGGGGGTGACCACGCCAGCGCTGGCCCCGGACAGGATCAGGGCACCACCGGCCTCGTCGTCGGCCCCGGGCACCCCCAGGACCAGGTCCAAGCTGCCGTCGCCGTCGAGATCGCCGCGGGCGGCGAGGGCGGCGCCCAGCTCGTCGTCGGGATCGTCGGCCAGGATGGTCAGCGCGGCCGCGTCCAGGTCGAGATCCCCCGTCATGGGCCCGTGCAGGAGCACCGCCACGCCGGCGCCAGGGGCGCCCAGCAGCAGATCGGAGAAGCCGTCTGCGTCGGTGTCTCCGGCACCCATCACCGCGGCACCCAGCAGATCGCCGGCGGCCGTTCCAGCCACGCGGGCGTCGGCCGACCAGAGGCTCGTCGCCTCGCCGAGGGCGTGCTGGCTGGCGCCGAGCAGCAGGTAGACGGCGCCGCGCTCGTCCTGCCAGCCAGGGGCGCCCACCAGCGCGTCCATCAGGCCGTCGCCGTCCACGTCCCCCGCGGAGGCCACCGCCGAGCCGGCGGCGTCTGTCGCCCCCTCGCCCGCCAGCACCCAGGCGGCGCTGTCGAGGAAGCGGGCGTCGGGGCTGCCGTCGCAGTCGTTGTCCTCGCCGTCGTTCCAGTCGAAGGCGCCAGGGTGGAGCTCGTCGTCCCCGTCCTCGCAGTCGTCTCCGCCGTGGTCCTGGCTGTCGTACCCGTCCCGGTCCTGATCGTAGTCGGACGCCCCGTCGCAGTCCTGGTCCACGCCGTCGTACCACTGCTCGGTCGCGCCCGGGTGCACGTCGGCGTCGAGATCGTCGCAGTCGTCGCCGCCGACGTGTGCGGCGTCGTAGCCGTCGCCGTCCCAGTCGTCGTCGGAGCCCCCGCTGCAGTCGGCGTCCACCCCGTCCCACGGGGCGTCGTAGGCCCCCGGATAGGCGCCTGGATCGGTGTCGTCGCAGTCGTCCCCGTCGTAGTCCGACGAGGCGTGGCCGTCGCCGTCCTGGTCGTAGTCGTCGGCGCCGTCCCAGTCCTGATCCCAGCCGTCGTACCAGGTCTCGGAGGCCTCGGGGTGGGTGTCGGCGTCGGTGTCGGCGCAGTCCCCGGCGGCGGCGACGTAGCCGTCAGGGGCCTCGCAGGCCTGAGTCCAGAAGGCGTCGTTGCCGTAGCCGTCGCCGTCACCGTCGCGGTACCACCGCTCGCCCAGGCCCACATCGGGATCGGCGTCGTCGCAGTCCACAGAGGCGCCGATGCCGTCGCTGTCGCCATCCTGCACGCAGCCCACCGTGGCGCCGAGCACCCCGGCGAGCAGGGCGATCCGGACGACGGGGGGCATCAGTCGCGGCTGCAGCGCAGCATCAGGCTCGAGCAGCGCAGGGTCACGGACTCGCCCTCGCCGATGGTCACGGTCCCCGCGGGCACCGGGGCGTCACCGCCGAACCAGGCCGAGATGCTGTAGGTCCCCGCAGGCACGGAGCCCAGCTGGTAGACCTTGGCCTGGGACTGCAGCAGCACCTTGGTGGCGTCGCCCTCGAGGGAGACGGTGGCCGAGCCCTCCTGGGCGGGCGCGGGCGCGGGCTTCTCGACCGGCTTCGCCTCGGGCTCCGGGTCCTCGGCGGGCTCGGGGGCCGGCTTGGGGTCCGCAGCGGGCTTGGGCTTCGGCGTCGTGGCCGCGGGCTTGGGCTTGGGCTTGGTGGTCTCGGCCGCAGGCTTGGGCTTGGGCTTGGCGGCCGGGGCCGGGGCCGGGGCAGGCTCGGGCTCGGGCTCCTCGACGGGCTCGGGCTCGGGCTCCTCGACGGGCTCGGGCTCCTCGACCGGCTCCGGCTCGGCCGGCGGCGGCTCGACCGCGGGCGGGGGCTTCGCCTCGGGCTGCTCGACCGGCGGCGGCTCGATGGGAGCGTCGAGCTCGGTGGGGCCCAGCAGGCCCGACATGAACAGCGCGATGACGCCTATGATGGCGAGCAGGAAGAACAGGAAGACCCACCACGGGATGGGCTTCTTCTTGTCGTCCGTCTTCTTGGCCAGGGCCGGGGGCGGCGTGGTGGGCTTGGCGGGCGGCGCGGGCTTGGCGGTCACGGTGACCGCGGCGGCCGCCTTGTCGTCTTGCTCCTCGGCTTCCGGCTCGGGCTCGGGCTCGGGCTCGGGCTCCGCGTCGGGGTCGACCTCGCCGATGACGCCAACGTGCTCCTCGATCAGGTGCTCGGAGACGTCCTCGATGTCCTCGTCGTCGAGGGGGGCGAGGGCGGCTTCGTCGATGGAGACGGGTTCCTCTTCGTCGTTCTCGGGCGCTTCGACGCGCTGCTCGTCAGCCACCGGCGCACTCGGCGCGAAGTCTGAAGCTTCGCCATCGTCACCCGGCTCCGCCGCCACCTGCTCTTCCGGCTGCTCTTCCGGCTCCGGTTCCGCTTCGGGCTCAGGTTCGGGCTCTTCTTCGGGCTCGGGCTCTTCGACGGGCTCCGGTTCCTCGATGGGCTCCGGCTCGGCGACGGGCTCGGGCTCGGGCTCGGCGACGGGCTCGGGCTCGGGCTCGGGCTCGGGCTCGGGGGCGGGCTCGGGCTCGGGCTCCTCGACGGCCCCGGGGTCCTCG
>CAYZVO010000066.1:0-38254 GCA_964481655.1 uncultured Enterobacterales bacterium
TGGATCTCGGTGGGCTTGACCATCATGGGCTCGACCTCGACCACCTCGCCGTCCTTCATCGGGCGGAAGTAGAGGATGTCGGTGATGGAGCCTTCGCGCTCCTCGGCCGGCTTCCAGACGGCCTTGACGCGCATACCGATGGTGATGTCCTTCGGATCCACCTCGCCCAGCTTGTGGACGATGCCCATCTGATCGAACGCGCCATCGATGTCGATGACGGCGAACAGATCCTGCTGCCCATCGGGCAGCGGGCCGGAGGCCCAGTCGACGTTCGAGACGGTGAAGGTCTCGATGACGCCGGTGTCGGGCAGGTCGAAGTACATGTCCGTGGCGCGCAGGTTGCAGATCTCGCAGAACTGACGCGGCGGGATCATCATGCGACCGCATTCGGTGCAGTAGGAACCGCGGATCTTGCCCTTGCCGAGGCCGTCCAGGTAGGTCTGGATGGCGAAGCCGTTGTCCCAGCTGTAGGGCAGGTTCGGCTTGTACTCGATGTGGGGGACGTCCGTGACCTTCTTGATGGAGGTGCCGGGAAGATCCTCGGGCTTGACGTCGTTCCAGGCCGACTCGCGGCTGTGGATCGGCATCGCGCCGTCGGAGCCCATGATGACCACGGTGCCGACCTGCATGAGGTCGCCCCAGGCCTGCGCGATACCGCGATGGGCGTTCTTCTTGACCTGGCGGGCGCCCGCCTGGCCGGACAGCTGGAAGTACAGCTCGGCGATCTTCATCAGGCCGGTGGCCGAGATCGGGTTGCCGACACCCAAGGCGCCGCCGGAGGGGCACAGCGGGTGGCTGCCGTCGCGCGCGAACGCGCCGGAGAACAGCAGGTCCTTGACCTTCTTGCCGGTCTTGTCCATCAGCAGGCCGTTCATGTGGTGAAGGGCCTTGTAGTCGAACGGGTCGTAGGGCTCCCAGATGTCGATCTCGTTCTCGGGACGGCAGATGCCGGCCATCTCGTAGGCGTCCTTGGCGGCCATGGACACGTACTGCGGGTAGGCGAGATCACGGGTGGTCCAGTACGCGGTGTCCAGCCGGTACCCGACGCCTTCGATGAAGACGGGGTGCTTGCTGTGGTTGCGCGCGACGCGCTCGTTGGCGAGCACGATGGCGACGGCACCGTCGGAGGTGGGGCTGATGTCGAAGCGCTTCACCGGCCAGGACAGCATCGGCGAGTTCATGACGTCCTCGACCGTGAGCTTCTTGGCGATCTGCGCCGCGGGGTGATCCATGGCGTTCAGCTTGTTGTTCACACTGACCCACGCGATCTCTTCCTCGGTGTAGCCATAGACGTGCATGAAGCGCGCCATCTCGAGGGCGAAGATGTGGATCAGGGTGAGCATCAGGGGCTGCTCGGTGGTGTGGTCGAAGATGGTCAGGAAGGCGCCCGCGGGGTGGGGCACGCAGGTGGACATCTTCTCTTCCGTGACGACCAGGCAGTTCTTGAACTTGCCCGAGGCCACGTGCATCCAGCCGTGGATGGGGCTGAACACGCCGGTACCGCCGCCAACGAAGTGGCGCATGTAGGGCTTGTTCAGACCGCCGGAACCAGCGATCAGGTGCTCACCGTTGAGGTGGATACCATCGAAGGCGTCCGGCGCGGTGCCGTGGATGACGCAATCGATGTCGTCGATGTCGAGCCCGGCGTCTTCCAGGGCACGCTCGACGGCCAGGGCCGCGAGCTCACCAGGAGCCTCTTCGGCCCGACGGACAAAGCGGGTCATGCCCGCGCCAATACAAGCAACGCGGCTCATGGTTACCTCCCTTCGGCGTCGAGGATGGTGACTGCAGCGGTGTCGGTCGGGAGACCGCGCCAGCCATGGACCAGCGCGCGGCGCGCGCCAGCGACCTGGTGGGCGCCCGCGTGGCCGCGGAGCTGCAGGATGGCATCGTACAAGGCCACACCGGAGTTGGACTCGAAGGTGTCACCCATGCCGAGGATGCCGCCATTGGGGTTGATGACCGGGAGCTGGTCGTCGGTCAGGCCCAGGGCGTCCATGTGCATCAGCTGGCGATGCGCGTAGAGGTCGTTGACGTAGTAGACGTCGAGCTCTTCGTGCGGCAGCTCGATGCCGGCCTCGGCGTAGGCCATGCGGCCAGCGAGGACGGAACCGACGGACACGCCGTGGTTGCGGCGCGCGACGATGGAGTTGCCGGAGGCCCAGCCGGTGCCGGAGATCCAGATCGGCTTGTTCTTGCAGGTCTCGACGGTCTCGTCGGTGCCCAGCACGAAGCAGACGGCCACGTCGGAGTGACGGGCGATCATCGGCTCGGTGACCGGGGTGGCGACGGGACGGCTGGCGAGCACGTCGGCCGGAGAGATCCGGGCGCCGTAGGGAGCCAGGGGGTTGGCGATGGCGCGGGCGCGGTTGCGCGACACGACCTCGGCCACATCGCCCATGGTGTGCATGGACATGTCGAGGAAGCGCTGCATCTCGACGCCGGCCAGGTAGTGGGGGCTGACGCCCAGGCGCTCGAAGACGGGGTCGTACGCGAAGCTGAGCAGCTCGTCCTTCTCGAGGACGTTGCTGGCCTTGCTGTAGGACTCCACGACGACGCGCTTGAAGCGACCCGTCTGGATCTGCATCACAGCGGACGCGAGGCCCTGAAGGAAGTCGCCGCAAATGGTGTAGACCGGCTTGCGGACCACAGCGAGCTGATCGGGGACATACTCATCGGCGATGGAATAGCCAGAGATGAAGTCTTCCTCGATCGAAACGGCGCCATCCAGATCTTCGGCTTCGATCCCAGCGTCCTGATAAGCTGCCTCTGCCGCGGACTTGATCATCTCGCGGTAGGACACGCCAGTGGACGTGGGGGCGATCCCGCTGATCCCGACGCCCATCACGCAGACACCCATGGTCTCTCCTTTGGTGAGGATTCGTGATCCCGAGCACTGCTCGGGAGGGGGTTGGGGTGGGGGGTTCCCACAGTGGAAAAAGGCTGAGTGCGTAACGGGAATGGGGCCGACGATCTCGTCGGTGGCGCAGTTTTCCCGCAAGGTTCCTGTGAGGCGGGCGAGGCCCGCGTCGACCGACCTCCACAGGACCTCGAGGGGGTGAGCGCGCAGAGCCGCGCGCCGCGCGCCGGGGAAACCCTGATCCGGGTCAGGGCTGTGCTACCCTCCCCCCCATGTCAACAACCGTGCTGTTCATCGACGACGACGCCACGGGGCGCGAGATCGCGGCACACAACCTGCGCCGGGCGGGCTTCGCGGTGGAGCTGGCGGCGGACGGAGGGCAGGGCCTCGAGGCCTTCGACCCCCGACATCACGACGTCGTCATCACGGATCTCAAGATGCCCCGCATCGACGGCATGGCGGTCCTGCGAGGGGTCCGCGACCGCTCCCCGGACACGCCGGTGCTGGTGATCACGGCCTACGGCTCCATGGAGATCGGGGTGGAGGCGATGCGGGCCGGCGCCTACGACGTCGTGGCGAAGCCCTTCCACCGGGAGCAGCTCGAGCTCACCGTGCGGCGGGCCGCGGAGAAGGCCGCGCTGACGGCGGACAAGCGGCGGCTGGAGCGCCTGCTCGCCGGCGTGGAGCGACCCATCGTGGTCCGCTCGGAGGCGATGACCCAGCTGCTCGCGACCCTGGATCGCGTCGCCGCCCGCGACGCCACCGTGCTCATCAGCGGCGAGAGCGGGACCGGCAAGGAGCTGCTCGCCCGCCGGGTCCACGCCCGCAGCCCCCGCGGCGCGGGCCCCTTCGTGGCGGTCAGCTGCGCGGCGCTGCCCCGGGAGCTGCTGGAGTCCGAGCTGTTCGGCCACGAGCGGGGGGCCTTCACCGGCGCCACCCGCGCCCGCGAAGGACGCTTCCGCCGGGCCCACGGCGGCACCCTCTTCCTGGACGAGGTCGGGGAGCTGCCCACCGAGCTGCAGGGCAAGCTGCTGCGGGTGCTGCAGGAGCGCACCGTGGACGTGCTGGGCCGAGACGAGCCCGTGCCGGTGGACGTGCGGGTGGTGGCGGCGACCAACCGCGACCTGCGCGCGATGGTGGCCGAGGGCGCCTTCCGCGAGGATCTCTACTTCCGGCTGGCGGTCGTGGAGCTGACCGTGCCGGCGCTGCGGGAGCGGATGGAAGACCTCGAGCCCCTGGTCGAACACTTCGTGGGGCTGGCCAGCCCCGACCGCCCCCTGGCCGTGCCTGCCGCGGTGATGGACGCCCTGCGCGCCCGCCCCTGGCCCGGGAATGTGCGCGAGCTGGAGAACGCCTGCGAGCGCCTCGCCATCCTGGCCCCCGGCCACGAGCTGCGCGTCCAGGACCTGCCCCCCTCCCCCACCGCGACCCCGAGCAGCGGCGACTGGCTCGACCACCTGCCCGCCGGGCTGTCCCTGGTGGACCTCGAGCGGCAGGCGGTGATCCAGGCCCTGGAGCGCTGCGGCTGGAACATCGCCGCCGCGGCCCGACGGCTCGGCGTCCCCCGCCACATCCTCGTCTACCGGATCGAGAAGCATGGGCTCCGGCGCAGCTGAGACCCGCGGCTGGCGCGCGCTCCTGAGCTGGCGGGGTGCGCTCATGGTCGCCCTGCCCGTGGCCGCGGTCACGGCCCTGCACTACCTCACCCCCGCCTCGGAGGCCTGGGTCCACGATCTGGCCCGCCGCCTCTACTACATCCCCGTGATCCTCGGGGCCTTCCTGGCGGGGCGGCGGGGCGGCCTGAGCACCGCTGTGCTCGTCTCCGCGGTCTACGCCCCCCACGCCTTCGCCCACGTGCACCACATGGACCCTGGCCGGGGGCTCGAGAAGGTCCTGGAGATCGTGCTCTACCTGGTGGTGGGCGGCATCACCGGCCTGCTGGTGGACGCCGAGCGCGCCGAGCGTCGGCGGCAGGCGGAGCTGGCCCGGCAGCTGCAGGCCACCCTCGACGATCTGAAGGAGACCGAGCGCCAGCTGGTGCGCTCCGAGCGCCTGGCGGCCCTGGGTCAGCTCACCGCAGGCCTGGCCCACGAGATCAAGAACCCCCTGCACGCCATGCGCGGCACCGCCGAGATCGTGCAGGACGCCATCCCCGCCGAGGCCCCCGAGGCCCGGATGCAGGGCCTGCACATCGGCGAGATCGACCGCCTCACCGGCGTGCTGGAGCGCTTCCTGGGCTTCGCGAGGCCCGCCGCCCCCAGCCTGGGCCCCGTGGACCTGGGGGACGTGGCACGGCAGCTCGCCGGGCTGGTGGAGGCCCAGGCTCGGCGGCAGGACGTCCGGGTGGTCCTCGGCGCCGTGGAGCCCCCCACGGTGGTCCAGGGCGACCGTGAGCAGCTCGTGCAGGCCGCCCTGTCCATCGCCCTGAACGGGCTGGACGCCCTCGAGCAGGCCGGCGGCGGCACCCTGGAGCTGACCGTCGAGGCCGAGCGCCGCGGCAGCCACCACTTCCACGTGCTGCGCATCGACAACGACGGCCCTCCCATCCCGGAGGATCTCCTGGAGCGGATCTTCGATCCCTTCGTGACCACCCGGGAGGACGGCAGCGGCCTCGGTCTGTCCATCGCCGCTCGCATCGTGGACGCCCACGAGGGCTGGATCACGGTGGGGAACCGTCCAGGTGGAGGAGTCGGCTTCCGGATCCACCTGCCCGCAGCGTCTAGCTGAGCAAGGCTCTCGAGAACTGGGGGGCCCGCATCAGGCGGAACCAGCCCGCGAGCCCGGTCGCGAGGGCGTCGGGGCGGGGATCGGACCAGGCCAGCAGCACGATCCCGCGCAACGCGAGCCCGGCTGCGTCGTCCACCCGGGGCAGCGCCGTGCTGCAGATGCGCAGGCGCAGCAGCGCGTGGGTCGCGGCGAGCAGCCGACGCTCGGTGGACGCCTCCAGGCCAGGCCAGGCCGGGGGCTGCCACGGCTGCAGGCTGGCGATGAGCCCCAAGGAGGGCCCGAGGGCGGAGCGCAGCACCGGGCCAGCGATGCTCGGGGCGAGGAATCGCTCGAGGCCCGCACCCCTCAGATCGGCGACCCAGCGCTGGGCCAACCCCGGGGGCAGCCCCTCGCGGGGGCCCAGGACGCCGTCGCGCAGCCACCCGAGCATCCCCGCCACGCTCGCGTCGTCGCGGGTGAGCGCCTCCAGGATCTCGCGCTCCCGCTCGCTGTCCTCCGGCTCCAGCCGCACACGTCGCGCGGGCTCATCCCGGGGGGGGGCGGCCTCCGGCCACATCGGGGCCCGGTAGCAGCAGGGATCGACGCCGGATCGTGGGCCGTGCTCGGTGTCCACCCACACGTGAGGGAACTGCAGGCAGCTGGAGGGCTTGGAGGCGGGCCCGAAGTGGGCGTGCAGGCGGCAGGACCCAGCCTCGTCCTGGAACACGCAGGCCGCGCCCTCGAGGCGCAGGTGATCCCCATCGAAGGGGTCCCCCAGCCCCAGCTGCTCGGCCAGGGCCCGCAGCCGGGCCTGCTCGGAGGATTCCGGGATGGTCACGAGCACCGACTGACAGCTGCCACCGCAGCCTGCACACGGGTGCTGGAGCGCGGGATCGGGGGATGGGGGGAGATCGGGCAAGGGCTCCACCGTAGCTGGTTCCAACCCTGCCCGCGCCGGACCCTCGAAGACAATTGACCACCCGCTGAAGAATAGTCTCCACTCCCCCATGCTCGCCGACGGTCGAACGTTGGCTTTCGCGCTGGCACGGAAGCTGCGTAGGGAGAGCCCCACCTCGAACAGGAGCTCCCCATGAGGACCCTCATCGCTATCTTCGCCCTCACCGCCATCGCCTGCGGCGAGGCCACCGACAACACCACCCAGGTCGTGCCCATCGAGCCGGCCGCCACCGCCGCCGCGGACGCGCCCGCCGCCGAGGCGAAGGCCGACGCCGAGGCCCCCTCCCACGCCTATGTCTGCCCCATGTGCGAGGGCGTCGGCTCGGACGAGCCCGGCGACTGTCCCACCTGCGGTATGCCCCTGGTGAAGCCCGAGGACGCCGCGGGCGTGGACGCCGAGGCCTACCACGCGGCCCACGACCACGACCACGCCGCCCACGGCGAGGACTGCCCCCACAAGGCCGAAGGCGAGGCCAAGGCCGAAGGTGAGGACTGCGACTGCGGCAAGAAGGGTGAACACGCGGGCCACGGCGATCACGCAGACTGCCCCCACCACAAGGCCGAAGCCGGTGCCGAGGCCGCCGCCGAGTAGTCATCGCAGCCCCGAGGGAGGGGACCATGCGCAGCGCCCTGATCGCCATCGCACTCCTGCTGTCCGGCCCGACCTCCGCGTCGGAGCCGGACGCGCTGGTCGCCGAGGCCCTCGAGTCACACCCGACCCTCGAGGCCCTCGACGCCGGCATCCTGGCCCTCGAGGCCAAGGCCAGCGTCGCCGGCACATGGTCCGATCCCGCCGCCATGGTCGAGTACAGCAACGTCCCCGTGGACGGGCTCGGCCTGGCGGGGCACCCCATGGCGGGGCTGCAGCTGAAGGTGCAGCAGCGGCTGCCCCTCTCCGGGTCTCCCGGAGCCAAGGAGGCCCTCGGCGCCTCCCGGGTGGAGGACGCCGCCCTGGGGCGGGACCAGCGAGCCGAGCAGCTGGCCCTCGGGCTTCGCCAGGCCTACTGGCAGCTGGCGGCGGTGCGCCAGGACCGCGCCCTCACCGAGCGCCACGTCGCCCTGCTCGACGAGCTGCTGGCGGTGGTCCGCGCGCGCTACGAGACGGGCGCCGCCCCCCAGTCCACCCTGCTCGAGCTCGAGCTGCGGCGGGACCGGCTGGCCGACGCCATCGGCGATCGGGACCGCGACGAGCGGCGGCTGCTGGCGGCCGTGAACCAGGCCCTGCAGCGCAGCCCCGACGCGGCGCTGGAGACCCTCTCGGAGACGCCCGCCGCCGCGCCGACCGGCGACGCCGAGGCCTGGCTCGGGCGTGCCTCCACCAGCAGCCCGGCGCTGGCGGCCCTGAGCGCCCGGGCGGAGACCGCGCGGCTCGAGGGCGAGCTGGCCCGCACCACGGGACGCCCGGACCCCACCGTCTGGGCCGGCTACCGCCTGCGCACCGCGCAGACCGACATGGACCCGGGCACCGACCTGGTCTCCATCGGCATGTCCGTGCCCATCCCCGTGGCCAGCGCCCGCCGATCCGACGGCGAGCAGGCCTCCGCCGCGCACCGCGCCGCCTCCCTCGAGGCCCAGCACAGCGCCGAGCAGGACCGCATCGCCAGCCAGCTCGAGGCCGCCGAGGCCAGCTGGGAGCGTGCACTCGCGCTGCTCGAGCGCACCCGGGACGAGCTGATCCCCAGCGCGACCCGCACCCTGGACGCCGTCCTCAGCGACTACCGCGTCGGACGCGCCGGCTTCGACGCCCTGATCCGGGCTGAGCTCGAGCTGCTCTCCCTCGAGCGCGCCGCCATCGGCGCCGCCGCCACCACCCAGCTCCAGCACGCCGCGGTGCTGGCCCTCACCGGCCGGGGCGCGGCCACGGAGACACCATGAGCTTCCCCCTCTCCGGGCTCCCCCTGCTCCTCGCCGTCGCCGCCGGCGGGCTCCCCTCTTCCGGTGGCGACGAGCCCGCCACCTCTCCCGCGGCCGCGGCCGCCACCACCGCCAGCGGAGATCAGGGAGAGCCCACAACCACGGGTCTGTGGACCTGCGGCATGCACCCCGAGGTCGTCCAGGATCACCCCGGCGAGTGCCCCATCTGCGGCATGGACCTCGAGCCCATCCGCCGCGGTGGCGACGGCCCCGTGGTCGAGGTGGACGCCGGCACCCGCCTGGCCATGGGCGTGCGCACCGGCCTCGTGCAGCGCCGGCCTGTGTTCCAGCAGGTGCGCACCGTGGGCCAGGTGGAGGTGGGTGAGGACGAGCTGAGCGTGGTCAACCTGCGCTTCGGCGGCTGGGTCGAGGGCCTGCGGGTCGAGCGCACCGGCGACGCCGTCAGCCGCGGACAGGTGCTCTTCGAGATCTACTCCCCGGAGCTGGTCGCCGCTCAGGAGGAACTCCTGCTGGCCCGCCGGCAAGGAGACGCCGCCCTCGAGGCCTCGGTGCGCCGCAAGCTCGAGCTCTGGGGCCTGGGGGCCCGGGACATCGACGGCATCCTCAGCGCCGGTGAGGCCCGCCGCACCTTGCCCATCCGCGCCCCCGCCGCCGGCTTCGTGCTGCACAAGAACCTGGTCGAGGGCGCCCGGGTGGAGCCCGGCAAGGACCTGTTCCGCATCGGCCAGCTCGAGCGCATCTGGGTCGTGGCCGAGGTCTACGAGGTGGACGCCCCCTGGGTCGAGGAAGGCCAGCCCGCCCACGTCGAACTGCCCTGGCAGCCGGGCACGGTGCTCGAGGGCTCCGTCGCCTACGTCTACCCGACCCTCGACACCATGACGCGGACCATGAAGGTCCGGCTGGAGCTCGAGAACTGGGGCCTCGGCCGACCTTCGGCGGCCCAGGCCGGAACCGTTCGAGCGGACGGCACAGCCGCCGCTCAACGCTTCCCCGCACTCAAGCCGGGCATGTTCGCCGACGTCACCATCCAGGTGCGCCGGGATGAGGCCACCATCGCGGTGCCCACCGAGGCCATCCTGCACTCGGGCACCCGCCAGCTGGCCTTCGTCGTCGCCGGCGACGGGCGCTACGAGGCACGGGAGCTGCGCACGGGCCTGGTGAGCGCCGACCGGCACACCGAGATCATCGAGGGGCTGGCCGAGGGCGACGAGATCGTGATCTCCGGTCAGTTCCTCATCGACGCCGAGAGCCAGCTGCAGGAGGCCCTGCAGAGCCTCGCGGCCCGTGGACAGGACGAGCCGCAGGCGGCGACGGGCCACAGCCACGGAGATCACGCCCCCTACGAACACCCCGTCCACGGCGGCGGCCGCGACCACCCCGAGGGTGACTGGTACCGCTCCGATCTCCAGTACACCTGCCCGATGCACCCGGAGGTCGTCCAGGACGGGCCCGGGCGCTGCCCCGACTGCAAGATGTTCCTCGAGGTCATGGCCGAGGCCACCCACTACACCTGCCCGATGCACCCCGAGGTGCACCAGGAGCGCCCGGGCCGCTGTCCCGAGTGCAAGATGTTCCTCGAGGCCGTGGTGACGCCGTGATCGAGCGGATCATCGAGCTGTCGGCCAGGAACCGCTTCCTGGTCCTGGTCCTCACAGCCTTCCTGGTGGTGGGGGCGATCCAGGCGGTGCGGACCCTGCCGGTGGACGCCATCCCCGACCTGTCCGATGTGCAGGTCATCGTGCTGACCCAGTACCCCGGCCAGGCGCCCCAGGTGGTCGAGGACCAGGTCACCTACCCCCTGACCACCGCCATGCTGGCCGTGCCCTACGCCAGCACCGTGCGGGGCTACTCCTTCTTCGGCTTCTCGCTGGTCTACGTGATCTTCGAGGACGGCACCGACCTGTACTGGGCCCGCTCCCGGGTGCTCGAGTACCTCAACGTGGCCCGCAACCGCCTGCCCGAGGGCGTCTCTCCCCAGCTGGGCCCCGACGCCACAGGCGTGGGCTGGGTCTACCAGTACAGCCTGACCGACTTCGGC
Organism: uncultured Enterobacterales bacterium; assembly: GCA_964481655.1. Taxonomy (GTDB): domain Bacteria; phylum Myxococcota_A; class UBA796; order UBA796; family JAFGLY01; genus CALDOK01. The sequence continues at coordinate 10,437 of CAYZVO010000066.1, forward strand.
CCCCGGGCCCGGGTCCTGCGCGCGACCCTGGACGCCGACGGCGACGGCGCCGTGAGCGAGGCGGAGCTGCCCGCGCCGACCCTGCAGGTGGTGGACGGACCCCAGGTCTTCTCTCCGGCGCAGCTCGAGGGGCTGTTCGCCAGCGATGATCCGCCCCTGCACGGCACCCCCGAGCGCTGGCTTGCCGACTGCCTGCGCTACGTGCTCGACGGCTTCGACGCCGACCGGGACGACTACCTCTCCCGCCCGGAGCTGCTGGCCGCGGCCAACTTCCGAGGCATGGACCTGGCCGAGCTGCGCTCCCTGCAGGACTGGGTGCTGCGATACGACCTGACCGCCATCGACGGCGTGGCCGAGGTGGCCTCGGTGGGCGGCTTCGTGCGCCAGTACCAGGTCGAGGTGGACCCCGAGCGCCTGCGGGCCTTCGGCATCTCCCTGGGACAGGTCCGCACCGCCATCCAGCGCTCCAACGTGGACGTGGGCGGCAAGCTCATCGAGCTGGCCGAGACCGAGTACATGGTCCGCGGCAGGGGCTACCTCCAGAGCCTCGAGGACCTCGAGAACATCCCCGTCGCCGTGGACCCCCACAGCCACACTCCGGTGCTGCTGAGGCAGCTGGGCCGGGTGCAGCTGGGCCCCGACAACCGCCGTGGGCTGGTGGACATGAACGGCGACGGCGAGGTCGTCAGCGGCATCGTGCTGCTGCGCTACGGCGAGAACGCCCTGCGGGTCATCGAGCGTGTCGAGCAGCGCCTCGACGAGCTGAAGCCCTCGCTGCCCCCGGGGGTGGAGATCCACGTCTCCTACGACCGTTCGGAGCTCATCGACCGGGCCGTGAGCACCCTCGAGTGGAAGCTGGGCGAGGAGATCCTGATCGTCTCGCTGGTCTGCATCGTCTTCCTGCTGCACTTCCGATCCGCCCTGGTGCCCATCCTGGCACTGCCCATAGGGGTGCTCATCAGCCTGCTGATCATGCGCCTGCTGGGCATCAACGCCAACATCATGAGCCTGGGGGGCATCGCCATCGCCATCGGGGTGATGGTGGACGCCTCGGTGGTCATGGTGGAGAACCTGCACAAGCACAAGGAGCGCGATCCCGACCAGGACCAGCTCGAGGCGGTGATCGCGGCCAGCAAGGAGGTGGGTCCGGCCCTGTTCTTCTCCCTGGCCATCATCACCGTCAGCTTCCTGCCCGTGTTCATGCTGGAGGGCCAGGCCGGGCGGCTCTTCGGGCCCCTGGCCTGGACCAAGACCCTGGCCATGGCCGCCTCCGCCGTGCTGGCCATCACCCTGGTGCCCGCCCTGATGGTGGGCTTCGTGAAGGGCCGCATCCGGCCCGAGTCGGCCAACCCCATCTCCCGGGTCTTCATCGGCGCCTACCGCCCGGTGATCCGCGGCGTGCTCGCCCGTCCGCGCCTCACCGTGGGGGTCGCCGCCCTCATCCTGGTGGTCTCCGTCTGGCCCGTCACCCGCTTCGGCGAGGAGTTCATCCCGCCCCTGAACGAGGGCGAGCTGCTCTACATGCCCACCACCCCGCCGGGCCTGTCCGTCACCGAGGCCCGGGAGCTGCTGCAGCTCACCGACCGCATGATCGCCTCGCACCCCCAGGTCGACAGCGTGCTGGGCAAGATCGGCCGGGCCGACACCGCCACCGACCCCGCGCCGCTCACCATGATCGAGACCCTCATCCGGCTCACCCCCGAAGACAGCTGGCCCGCGGGCCAGACCATCGAGGGCATCGCCGACGAGCTGGACCTCATGGTGCAGCTGCCGGGTATGCGCAACAGCTGGACCATGCCCATCCGCACCCGCATCGACATGCTGGCCACGGGCATCAAGACTCCAGTGGGAGTCAAGCTGCTGGGGGACGATCTCGAGCAGCTCGCCGAGCTGGGCCCCGAGATCGAGGCCGTGCTGCAGGGCATGCCCGAGACCAAGAGCGTGGTGAGCGAGCGGGTCACCGGGGGAAACTTCCTGGACATCGACATCGATCGCGCCGCGGCCGCCCGCTACGGCCTGGCCGTGGCCGACGTGCAGGCCGTGATCGCGGGCGCCATCGGCGGCATGAACGTCACCTGGACCGTCGAGGGCCTGGCCCGCTACCCGGTCAACCTGCGCTTCCCCCGGGAGCTGCGCAACGACGTCAGCGCCCTCGAGCGCGTGGCCGTGCCCACCCCCATGGGCCACACGGTCCCCCTGGGCCAGGTGGCCACCATCGGCTTCGCCAAGGGCGCCCCGGCCATCAAGAGCGAGAACGCGCGCCAGACCGCCTGGATCTTCGTCACCCCCGACTCCGACGACATCGGCGGCTACGTGGAGAGCGCCAAGCGCACCGTGCGCCAGCAGGTCCGGCTGCCCCCGGGCGTCTCCATCGAGTGGTCCGGGCAGTACGAGTCCATGCAGCGGGTGCGGGACAAGCTCTGGGTGGCCGTGCCCCTCACCCTCGGCATCATCCTGGTGCTGCTCTACCTGCACTTCCGCCGCACCGCGCCCACACTCATCGTCATGGGCACCCTGCCCTTCGCCCTGGTGGGCTCGGTCTGGCTGCTGTGGGCCTTCGGCTTCAACTGGTCGGTGGCCGTGGCCGTGGGCCTGATCGCCCTGGCCGGCCTGGCCGCCGAGACCGGGGTGGTGATGCTGGTCTACCTGGACGAGGCCTGGGATCGCTGGACCCGAGAGGGCCGGCTGACGGACCTCGACGCCATGAAGGCCGCCATCATGGAGGGCGCCGTCGACCGCGTGCGCCCCAAGCTGATGACCGTGGCCTCCACCCTGCTGGGCCTGCTGCCCATCATGATCGGCACCGAGACCGGGGTCAGGGTCATGAAGCGCATCGCCGCCCCCATGGTCGGCGGGCTCATCTCGAGCACCCTGCTGACCCTGGTGATCATCCCGGCGGTGTACCTGCTGTGGCGGCGGCGGGAGGCGGGCGCCCCTCAGTCGCAGGGCGTCCCGCTGGACTCGTAGAGCACGCTCACCACACTCCCCAGCGGCGGGGCGTCGGCCTCGTCGAAGCGCAGCTGGCAGCGGGTCAGGTCGAAGGACCAGCCCTCGGTGAGGACCGCGTCCGACGCCTCCCCCTCGAGCTCGTTCACCCAGACCTCGAGCGTGTCGAGCACGGGCAGCCGGTCGAGCCGGAAGGCCAGGCGACGGCCGCCGAGCACAGCCCCGATCCGATACATGTCGTCGCTGGGGTCGTAGTCACCGATGTCGCCGGTGACGCCGCCCACGTGGGCCACCAGATCCGGGTAGCGGTCACCCTCATCCGCATCATCCAGGTCCACCAGGGCCGAGGTGGTGAGCTCCCGTGGGTCCTCCACCAACCCACGGTACTCCCTCGCCAGCTCGGTCACGGGGACCAGCAGGTCGGTCCGGAGCAGGCAGTCGAAGCCGTCGGCCCCGCCACCGAGCGCGCCGCGGTCCGAACAGTCGTCCGTGGTCGTGAAGAACACGATCCCGAGGGAGGCCTCCGCACGCCGGAAGCCGGTGTTGGCCTCTGGGTGGGTGGCCTCGTCGAGGGCCACGAGGGCTGCGTCGAGCCCCTGGGAGCGCGACCCGCCGTCCACCTCGATCTCGAAGCGCTCCGGCAGGGCATCGAGCTCGTCGTGGGTGAGCCAGGGCGGCTCGCCCAGCAGCTGTGCCGCCTCGGCGTGGTCGTTGTCGAGGTTGGTCGAGATCACGCCGACCTGCAGGTCCACACCGTCCAGGTGGGCCGTCAGATCCGGCAGCGCCCGCCCGATGGCCTCCCGCTCCTGCGCCATGCTCGCGCTGTCATCCATGACGAAGAGCAGGTCGAGGGACCCTGGCGGCTCCTGGAAGAAGAGATCGGTCTCATCGTGACCACCGAGGCCACAGCCGAGGCACGGGGCCAGGATGATCACGAGCAGCGTGTGTAGCGCTGGAGCCGGCGTCATGGCGTCCTCCAGGGACAGCATGGCCGCGGACACCTCGACTGTCACCCCTCCATCCCCTGCACCTGCACCACCAGCCGCCGCTGCCGCGGGCGGTTGTCGAAGTCCACGAAGATGATCTGCTGCCAGGTGCCCAGGACCAGGCCTCCATCGACCACCGGCACCGTCAGGGACGGCCCCAGCAGGCTGGCGCGCACGTGGGAGTGACCGTTGCCGTCGTGCCAGGTCTCGTCGTGCAGGTAGCGGATGCCCCGGGGGGCCACGCGCTCGAAGAAGGCGGGGAGATCCTCGAGCAGGCCCGGCTCGTACTCCACGGTGGTCAGGGCGCCGGTGGAGCCGGGCACGAACACCAGCACGTGGCCGTGCTCGAGGCCCAGGGAGCGCACCTCGGCGCCCACGGCGTCGGTGATGTCGTGGATGTCGCAGTCGCCCTGGGAAGAGAGGGCGAGATGGGAGGTGCGGACGATGAGGTCGGACATGATGGGGCTCCTACTCGTCCAGCGCATAGGCGAAGGCTTCGTGGACATCGTCGCGGTGTCTGGCGTCGCGCAGATCGGCCAGCAGGTCCGGGGTGGCCAGGCGCTGGAGCCGCTCGAAGGTGGAGAGCTGGCGGCGGCGCTCGGAGAGCGGAGCGGCGACGACGATGACCACGTCCACGGCGGGGCCGCGCAGCAGGCGGAGGCTGATGGGGGTGGCCAGGGTGAAGACCCCGACCGTGACGCCCTCACAGCAGGGCACCACCGGAGCGAGCAGGGCCACGCCGTCCTCGGTCTCGGTGGGCTGCTGCCGCTGACGGGTCCACAGGGCCCGGGTGACGGTGGCGCGATCGGCGCAGCAGGCCGAGGCGAGCTTCTCACCGAGGTGCTCGAACAGGCTGTGGGCGTGGCGGGGGCGGAGACGCAGGCCCAGCACCGCCTCACGCAGGTCCCGGGGCACCGCCACCGAGGTCTCGGTGCGCTCTGGGCCGAAGTCGAAGGCCAGGCGGTGGTGCTGCAGGTGGCCGGGGACGAGCACCCGCAGCACGGAGCAGTGGGCCCGCTCGGCGATCTGGGCCGCGTCGGAGACCACGAAGAGGTGGCGCACGGAGTGCTGATCCGAGGCACCCTCGACCAGCAGGTCGTAGTCGGCGCTGGCGTGCACCACGGCGCCCACAGGGTCGTCCGAGACCTCGATGCGGCTCCGCCAGCCGGTCCCCACCATGCAGCCCAGCTGGTTGTGGTAGGCGGCGAAGCGCTCCCGCTCGGCCTCGTCGGCGATGACCGCCAGCAGGGTCAGCTCGCCCAGGTCGAAGGAGCGCGCCAGGCGCATCGCCACGAAGATCTCCGCCGTGTCGTAGGGCCCGGGGTGGGCGACGACGAGCACCCGCAGGGTGTCACCGTCGCTGAGGGCCCCTCCCCGCTCCATGAGCACAGCGAGGTCGCAGGGCGGGTGGTGCATCCACCAGGCCATGGGGTGACGCACGATGGTGCGCAGCTTGCGGTGTTTGGGCCAGGCGCTGACGATCCACTCGGCGTGGTTGCTCAGGGCGTGACTGGCCACGGCCTCCTTGAAGTTCGGCGTCTCGAGTTCACCACCCGCAGGTGCGCCTCCGTGATGGCGTCCAGGCGCGCCTGCTCGTCCTCCGCCAGGATCGTGCTGCGCTTGCCCTTGAGGTAGTGGCCCAGGGCGCCCCCGTCGGGCAGCTCATGGACCCGCAGCACGTCGATGCGGCCACGCTCCAGCAGGGCGTCGGCGAGTCGCACCAGGCCCGCGGGCACCGGCTTGGTCACCGAGGCGGGGATCACGACGGTGGGGATCGCCTCGGCGTCCTTCGGCTCGGACTCGGTGCGCGGCTCGGTGCGCAGATGGCTGAGGATGCCGCCGGTGCGCAGCTCCTTGCGCACGAAGAACAGGTACCAGAGGCTGCCCAGGGCGAACGCCCCGACGATGCCCAGCACCGGGAACCAACCCAACCCCACCAGCAGGCCGATGCCGCCCAGGATCCCCGACAGGGGTATCCAAGGGTAGAGCGGGACCCGGAAGGTCGGGCGGTACCAGGTGGCGCCGCTCTCGCGCATGAAGATGATGCTCAGGTTCACGATGCAGAAAACGAAGATCTGGAAGCCCGAGGCCAGCTTGGCGAGCTTGACCACCGGCAGCCCCACCACCAGCAGCGCCAGCACGATGCCCGTCAGCGCGACGGAGTACAGCGGCGTGCCGAAGCGGGGGTGGATGCGCTCGAGCACCGACGGCACCATGCCGTCCCGGGCCATGGCGAAGGGGAAGCGCGAGGAGGACAGGATGCCGGCGTTGCAGACGGAGATCATGCCCAGGCAGCCGATGCCCGCCATGATGCTGGCCGCCCACTTGTTGCCGAAGATGATGCCCGCGGCGGTGGCCATCGCCGTCTGTCCGGCGTCGCCCTGCAGCTGCTCGGGGGGCACGTTGGCGGTGACCGCGGTGCCCACCAAGGCGTAGAGGATCATGACGATGCCGATGCTGATCATCATCCCCAGCGGGATGTTGCGGGTGGGGTTCTCGATCTCCTCGGCCACCGAGCAGACCTTGGTCACCCCCGCGTAGGTCACGAACACCAGCCCGGCCCCCGCCACGATGCCCATGAAGCCACCGGGGAAGGGCGGCAGGAGCAGCTCGACCCGGGCGGTGGTCATGCCCACCCCGAACATGGTGGTCAGCGACAGGATCACGGCGATGACGATGCCCAGCTGCAGCACATAGGCCTTGGCGGCGCCCACGGAGTTGAGCAGCAGCAGGACACCCAGCACCGCGAGGGCGACCGGGAGCACCGGGACATCGGCGAACAGCACCATGTAGGTGCCCAACCCCACCAGGGCGAAGGCGGTCTTGGCGATGAGCGCCAGCCAGGTGCCCATCCCGGTGACGGTGCCCATCCAGGCGCCCATGCTGCGCGCGATGTAGACGTAGGTCCCACCTGCCACCGGCATGGCGGTGGCCAGCTCGGCCTTGGCGAGCACCGCCGGCCCCACCAGGGCCCCCGCCATCAGGTAGGCCAGGGCCACCCAGGGCCCGGTCTCCGCCGCGGCCACGCCCACCAGCACGAAGATGCCGGGGCCGATCATGGCCCCGACCGCGAAGGTCACCACCGCCAGCAAGCCCAGCCCACGCTCGAGGCTCTGGCCCTGGGCGGGGTCGGCCATGGGGACTCCGGGCTGAAGGCGCCCGATCAGCTTGCGCCTTCAGCGAGGCCAGATCAAGGCCTCGCCCAGAGCTCCCGCTACAGCACGCTCTTGGCGGCCTCGACCACGGCGTCCACGGTGAGGCCCAGGGCCTCGGCGACCTGCTTGCCGGGGGCGGACAGGCCATAACGATCGATACCGACCGAGGCGCCGCCGAGCCCGACGTAGCGCTCCCAGCCCATGGTGATGCCGGCCTCGACGCTGACCTTGGGGAGGCCGTCGGGAAGCACGGAGAGCTTGTAGGCGACGTCCTGGGCGTCGAACAGATCCCAGGAGGCCAGGTTGACCACGCGGGTGGGGGTGCCTTCGTCCTCGAGCCGGGCCTGGGCCTCGAGGGCCAAGGTGATCTCGGAGCCGCTGGCGATGATCACCAGCTCGGGCTCGGCGCCGGCCTCGCTGAGGACGTAGCCGCCCTGCTCGATGCCTTCGGCCGGGCCGAGCTCGGCGCGGTCGAGCACCGGCAGGCCCTGACGGGTGAGGCAGAGGGCCGTGGGGCCGTCGCTGCGCTCCATGGCGATCTTCCAGGCCACCGCGGTCTCGGCGGCGTCGGCCGGGCGGATGACCGTGAGCCCCAGCAGGGTGCGCATGGCCATCAGGTGCTCGATGGGCTGATGGGTGGGGCCGTCCTCGCCCACGAAGATGGAGTCGTGGGTGTAGACGTAGACCACCGGCAGCTTCATGAAGGCCGCCAGGCGCACGGCCGGGCGCATGTAGTCGTGGAAGACCATGAAAGTGCCGCAGTAGGGCCGGACACCGCCGTGCAGGGCCATGCCCGAGCAGATGCTGGCCATGCCATGCTCGCGGATGCCGAAGTGGATGTTGCGGGCCTGGAAGTCGCGGGCGGTGATGTCGCCGCCGTCGGGCTGGTAGGTGCCGTTGGAGCCGGCCAGGTCGGCCGATCCGCCGATGAGCGTGGGCACCGCCGCGGCGATGGGCTGGATGGCCTTGCCGCTGGCGTTGCGGGTGGCCAGGGAGGTGCCGGCCTGGTACTGCGGCCACTGGAGCTGCTCGAGCCTGGCGGAGACGTCGTTGGAGAGGTGGGCGTCGAGCTCGGCGCCGCGGCCGGACTGGGCCACGCGCTGCTTCCAGGAAGCGGAGGCGGAGGCGCGCTCGGCGTCGCGCTCGCGGAAGCGGGCCAGGACATCGGCGGGGACCGCGAAGTGCTCGTCGGGGTTCAGGCCCAGGTTCTCCTTGGTGAGGCGGACCTCGTCGACACCCAGCGGGGAGCCGTGGGAGCTGGACTTGCCGGCCTTGTTCGGGGAGCCGCGGCCGATGATGGTGCGGCAGCACACCACCGACGGTCGGGCGTCGGCCAGCGCGGCCTTGATGGCGCCGGCGATCTGGCCGTGGTCGTGGCCATCGACCACCTGGACATGCCAGCCCAGGGCCTCGAAGCGGGCCACGCGATCCTCGGAGAAGGCCAGCCCGGTGGAGCCGTCGATGGTGATGCTGTTGTCGTCGTACAGCGCGATGAGGCGGCCCAGCTCGAGGTGACCGGCCAGGGAGGCGGCCTCGTAGCAGACGCCTTCCATCACGTCACCGTCGCCGCAGAGCACCCAGGTGCGGTGGTCGCACAGCTCGGGGCCGAAGCGCTCGCGCAGCATCCGCTCGGCCATGGCCATGCCGACCGCGTTGGCGAAGCCCTGGCCCAGGGGGCCGGTGGTGGTCTCGACCATGCCGATCTCACCCACCTCGGGGTGGCCGGTGGTGCGGGCGCCCAGCTGGCGGAAGTCCTCGATCTCCGACAGCTCGAGATCGACCCCGGAGAGGTGGAGCAGCCCGTACAGCAGCATCGAGCCGTGGCCGCCGGACAGCACGAGGCGGTCGCGGTCGGGCCAGTCCGGCCAGGCCGGGTCGTAGCCGAGGAAGCGCGTCCAGAGCACGTAGGCCACATCGGCCATGCCCATGGGCAGGCCGGGGTGTCCGGAGTTGGCCTTCTGGATGGCGTCGATGGCCAGGCCGCGCAGGGTGTTCACACAGAGCTGATCGATGGCTGCCATGGGGGACTCCGAGGTCCGAGTTGAACGGAGCCCCGCATAACCGCGCGCCCGAACCCGAGCCGCCAGGATCCACCTCCGGATTCGGGGTTCGTGAGCCAGCGCAGCCAGTCTCGGCGCTAAAGGTCGTACTCGTGGGGCTCGAAGAAGGTCCAGGCGAAGATCTCGAACCAGCCCGGCTCGCCGGCCGCGATCTGCTCGGTGGTGAGCAGGGTGCCCCCGTTGGCCTCGTTGCGGATGAACAGGTCCCCGCCGTCCAGCTCCACCGCGAAGGCCCGACCGTAGTGGCTCTGGTTGCTCTCGTAGACCCGGCGCCCGTCCAGGGTGGTGGTGAGCCCGAAGTAGAAGGGGGCGCCCTGGGTCTCCCAGTCCGGCCCGCTGCCGTCACCCTCGAACGCCGTCTTCAGCTGACTCTCCATCACGCTGTCCAGGGCCGCGCCGGAGAAGTCGACGCCCAGCCCGGGCAGGTCCTCGAAGAAGTCCTGGTCGATCCAGTCGGGGTCGAGCTCACCGCAGCCGTCCTCGACCGGGGCCAGGTTGAGATCCCACGAGAACCAGGCCTCGGCGTCGTCGCCGGGACCGCCGATGCTCGGGGTGTAGGTCAGGGTGCAGGCGTGGTCGTAGGGGTCCGTGATCTCGTCGCCCTGCTGCTCCCGCCACCACTCCACGTCCACGAGCACCACGGTGAGCAGGGCCGGCCGCTCGCCGTCGGTGGTGCCCACCGCGTGGAGATCTCCCTCGCTGTAGGCGCCCTGCAGGTTCCAGAGCATGTAGGCCGGGTCCACGCAGCCGGGGCAGTCCTCGGAGTCTCCGGTCTCGTCGTCCACCGGCAGCCTGGGACGCTCCTGGGTGCGGCAGGCCAACATGGCGATGGTGGAGACAGCGGCGAAGGCGGCGATCGAACGGTTCATGGGGCGTCTCTCTCGAGCTGTGGGGCAGCGGGCGCAGGCACCCGAGGGCACGGAAGGAAGCATACCCACAGGCGTGGTGGTTGCGAAGGGCCTCATGGATCCCCACAGCCGTTCCCGTACGCACTGTGACACCCAGGGGGGAGGCGTTATACGCCGCCGCCAGGCCCTCTACAGCGGCCTGGACAGGAGTCACGATGAGCAAGCACGACCAGAGCATCACCCCCCGCGAGCAGGACTACAGCCGCTGGTACCTCGACGTCCTCGAGGCAGGCCAGCTGTTCTCCTACTCCCCCGTCAAGGGCTGCATGGTCATCCGCCCCCACGGCTTCGCCATCTGGGAGTCCATGAAGGAAGACCTGGACCGTCGCTTCAAGGACACGGGCCACGTCAACGCCTACTTCCCGCTGCTCATCCCCATGAGCTTCCTGTCCAAGGAGGCCGAGCACGTCGAGGGCTTCGCCAAGGAGTGCGCCCTGGTGACCCACCACCGCCTGCGCGCCTGCGAGATCGACGGCAAGGCCGGCGTCGAGCCCGATCCGGCCTCGAAGCTCGAGGAGCCCCTGGTCCTGCGCCCCACCAGCGAGACCATCATCTGGAACATGTACCGGGACTGGATCTCCGGTCACCGCGACCTGCCCATCCTCATCAACCAGTGGGCCAACGTGGTGCGCTGGGAGATGAAGACCCGCCCGTTCCTGCGCACCGCCGAGTTCCTCTGGCAGGAGGGCCACACCGCCCACGCCACCGAGGAAGAAGCGGTCGAGGAGACCGTGAAGATGCTCGGCGTCTACGCCGACTTCGCCGCCGAGACCATGGCCATCCCCGTGGTCAAGGGCGTCAAGACCGCCAACGAGCGCTTCGCCGGCGCCCTGGACACCTACTGCATCGAGGCCATGATGCAGAACGGCTGGGCCCTGCAGGCGGGCACCTCCCACTTCCTGGGCCAGAACTTCGCCAAGGCCTTCGACGTCACCTTCCAGGACGCCGACGGCGTGCGCAAGTACGTCTGGGCCACCTCCTGGGGTGTCTCCACCCGCCTCATCGGCGCGGTCATCATGGCCCACTCCGACGACGTCGGCCTGGTCCTGCCCCCGAAGCTGGCCCCCATCCAGGTGGTCCTGACCCCCATCTGGCGCGGCGAGTCCCAGCGCGACGAGCTGCTGAACTACGCCGACGGCGTGGCCAAGGAGCTGAAGGCCGCGGGCCTGCGGGTGCACATCGACGATCGGGACAACATGAAGCCGGGCGCCAAGTACTTCGAGTGGGAGCGCAAGGGCGTGCCCCTGCGCCTCGAGGTCGGCCCCCGCGACATGAAGAAGTCCTCGGTCTTCGCCGCCCGCCGCATCGGCGGCAAGAAGTTCCCGATCCCGGTCGACGGCGTCGCCGAGCGCGTGGTCGAGGTCCTCGCCGAGATCCAGCAGGAGATGTACGACAAGGCCCTGGCCTTCCGCACCGAGAACACCTACCGCTGTGACTCCTACGAGGAGTTCAAGGGCCTGCTCGAGTCCCAGGGCGGCTGGTATCTGGTGCCCTGGCACGACGATCCCGAAGCCGAGGACCGCATCAAGGCCGAGACCCGCGCCACCATCCGCTGCTACCCCCTGGATGGCCAGGACGAGATCGACGGCAAGGTCTGCTTCGAGTCGGGCAAGCCCGCGACCCACATGGCCATCTTCTCTCGGGCATACTGACCCCAGGGAAGATCTCGCGGACGCCAGCGTACCCGGGGTCGTCTCGACCACGGAGGTCTTCGTGCGCGCGCTCCCCGTCTTCGCCCTGCTCCTGACCGCCTGTCCCCAGAGCCCCGGCCCCTCGTTCGGGGGCGGCGGCAGCTCCTACGAGGAACCCGAGGACACCGGCTACTACGGGATGAGGGACATCGACTCCCCCGACGACATCCTCGACATCCCCATGCTCGCCGACTGCATCGAGCGGGCCGAGGTCCCGGTGTACGAAGGCGACGCCCCCGCCGACATCCAGGGCCAGTACCAGGTCAGCGGCGAGGTGGTGGTCAGCGACGAGGGCTGGACCGGCGCCACCGTCTCGAGCACCATGTGCCTCTTCGACCAGAGCGACGAGGGCACCATCTCCGTCTCCGAGCGCACCGCCTACATCTTCTACACCAGCGACCAGGCCTGGGTCCGCGGCGAGGGAGACGAGATCAGCATCCTGATGGAGACGCTGGGCGAGGACGCCCACCACGGCGGCTGCATCGTGCAGAACGTCGGGTTGCTCAGCGCCACCGTCGACGACGACGGGACCCTCGAGATGCGCACGGCGGTGGTCTCCGTCGGCATGGAGGGCTGTGACCCGAGCTGGGAAGCCTACCTGGGCGGCTGCCACGCCACCGTGGACAGCGCGACCCTCAGCGGGACCTGCGAGGGCTGACAGGGGGACGCCGCTGGGGCATCCTGGGGAGGCCATGCGCCCCGCCGTCGCCATCGTCGCCGCCGCCCTCGCCTGCACCCCGGACCGCCCCGGCTTCGGGGGCGGCGGACAGGGACTGCCCGACTCGGGCTGGTGGCGAGGCTCCACCGACACCGCCACGGAGCCCATCGACGACGACGACCTGTTCGACTGTATGCAGAGGGCCGACATCCACCTCTTCGGGGGCTTGGAGCCCCCCTGGATCGAAGGCGGCTACAGCGTGTCCGGGGAGCTGGTGGCCAGCGACTCCGCCTACCCCGACGGCAGCGCCACCAGCGGCTACCTCTGCCTGCACGACCAGCGCACGAACCGGGCCATCTCGGTGCGCGAGACGGCCTGGAGCACCCGCTCCGAGAGCGTCTGGGCCGAAGTCCGCGGCTACGACGACGACTACTTCCTGTGGATGGAGCTGGAGTCGACCGACCCCCACGACCCGGACTGCCGCGTCACCAGCTACGCCGTGATGGCCGGAGAGCTGGACGGCGAGGACCTGGTGTTCAGGACCGCCACGGTGCCCGTGTCCTTCGACGACTGCGAGGGCTACGACGACGACGTGCTGGGCAGCTGCTGGGCGACGGCCTCGCTGGGCGTGCGAACGGGGGAGTGCGAGTAGCCGCTTCTTGATACGTGGTCGCCATGGCCCAGATCAACGTCAGCGACATCGGGCGCGTCACCGAGATCCTCGGCGTCCTCACCCGTCACGGCTTCGGCCGCCTGGTCATCAAAGCGGGGCTCGGCCGCTACATGCCGGACGACGACGCCACCCAGGGCGACAAGGCCCACTGGACCGTGCGCGTGCGCGAGGCCCTGGCCGAGCTGGGGCCCACCTACGTCAAGCTCGGGCAGATCCTCTCGGTGCGACCCGACATCATCCCGGCCGAGCTGGCCGAGGAGCTCCAGCAGCTTCAGGATCGGGTGCCGCCGGTGGAGTACGCGGCGGTGCGCGCCGTGGTCGAAGACGACCTGCACGCCCCCATCGACGAGATCTTCGCCAGCTTCGAAGAGCAGGCCATGGCCTCCGCCAGCATCGCCCAGGTGCACCGGGCCACCCTGCAGGACGGCACCCCGGTCGCGGTCAAGGTCCGGCGGCCCGACATCGTCGCCACGGTCCACGCCGACCTGCGCATCCTCTACACCCTCGCCCGCCTGGTGGAAGGGCGCCTGGCGCTGCCCGGCATCTACACCCCGGCCAACATCGTCAGCGAGTTCGACGCCGCCCTGAACCAGGAGCTGGACTTCTTCCAGGAGGCCAACAGCTGCGAGCGCTTCCGCTCTTCCATCGCCGAGAAGCTCCCCGACGTCGTGGTGCCCAAGGTCTACCGCGAGTGGTCCGGTCACCGGGTGCTCACCCTCGAGCTGCTGGTGGGGCGCCCCTTCCACAGCATCGAGCCCCGCGACCCCCAGGCCCACGCCCTGGCCCACAAGCTCATCGAGGCCTCCTACACCCAGGTCTTCGACACGGGCCTGTTCCACGGGGACCCCCACCCGGGCAACCTGCTGGTGCTCGAGGACGGCCGCCTGGGCTACCTGGACTTCGGCCTGGTGGGCACCATCAGCGCCGAGATGCAGCAGGTGGTCAGCTCCATCTTCATGTCCATGGTGTTCAAGGACGCCGACGGCCTGCTGCTGGCCTTCACCCGCGCCGGCGCCAGCCGGGGTCGCCTCGACCTCAAGGCGCTCAAGGCCGAGATCGAGCAGGAGATGGCCAAGCTGCACGGGGCCTCCCTGACCGAGCTGACCCAGTCCGCCAACCTGATGAACTACATCGAGATCATCACCCGGCACGGGCTGATCATGCCCAAGGAGTACGCGGTCCTGGCGCGGACCACCAACCTGGTCTTCGGCATCTCCCGCAAGCTGCTGCCCGACCAGGACATCATCGAAGAGGTCCGCCCCCTGGCCGAGCGCCTGATGACCAAGCAGCTGGCCCCGGATCACATGGCGGCCGAGGCCGCCAAGATGTTCCTCGCGGCCCGCTCGGGGGCCGCCCAGCTGCCCCTGCAGGCCACCCAGCTGCTGTCGGATCTCGAGGCCGGCCGGGTGCAGATCGCCACCCGCAACCCCGACCAGGAAGCCCTGCTCACCGAGATCCGCCAGGCGGGCCTGCGCCTGTCCATGGCCATGTGCGTGCTGGCCCTCTCCACCGCCGGCGCCATCATGATCAGCGCCGCCGAGATCCGCCTGCTGGGCCTCAAGATCGTGCCCATGCTGGGCATCATCTCCATCGTCGCCAGCACCGTGCTCTGGGCCATGCTGGTGGCCCACGTGCAGCTGGCGGGGTTGTTCAGCGTCGAGAACACCAAGCGGGGCCTGGGGGGCCTGCTGCGCTTCTTCTTCGGGGGCTTGGGCCGACCAAAACGTCGATAGCCCACAAACCATGACATCCGTCGCACGGTTCTGATTGCGGGCCAGGTGCCGCGGTCATATCGACCCTGCCTCGCACGACCCCATCGCGCGCGCGATCCGCTGGATCCGCACGCACCCACGCCAACCCAGCGGAGCCCGCATGAGCGCCAGCTACCAGAACCCGCACTTCCTGCTGCGGCGGCTGCACTCCCTGCTCGGTCTGTTGCCCGCGGGCGGCTTCTTGATCTTCCACATGTGGGAGAACTCGCAGTCGCGCTACGGCGCCGAGTACTACAACCACTACATCGTCGAGAAGATCCAGGGCATGAACTACGTGCACCTGGCCGAGATCTTCGTCATCGCGCTGCCCATCCTCTTCCACACCGCCTACGGCATCGTGATCTGGTGGCAGGGCAAGAGCAACGTGATGCAGTTCGGCTACATGCGGAACTGGGCGTGGTGGGTGCAGCGCATCTCCGGCTTCGCCATCTTCGCCTTCCTCATCTACCACGTGGGCTGGACCCGCATCTGGGCCGAGTTCGAGCCGGAAGCGGCCAAGGACATGTACGGCCGGATGCAAGTGCTGCTGGCCAACCCCGCCGGCGCCATCGCCTACATCGTGGGTCTGATCTTCGCGCTGTACCACCTGTGCAACGGCCTGTGGACCATGGGCATCACCTGGGGCCTGCTCACCACGGCCAAGGCCCAGAAGCAGGCGCAGCTGGTGGCGCTGGCGCTCTTCGGCGTGCTGGTGTTCTTCGGGATCCACAGCCTGTTGGGCTTCGGCATCTTCGGCATGGAGCCGCTGCTGTCCGTCAACCCCCTCACCGCCCACATCGGAGGCTGACATGCCAGCCAAGCAGAAGCCTGTGACCATCGTGGTCGGCGGCGGCCTGGGCGGCCTGTGGGCCACCCTCCGCATCGTCGAGGCCGGCTACCCGGTCAAGCTGTTCTCCCTCTTCGAGGTCAAGCGCAGCCACTCAGCCTGCGCCCAGGGCGGCATCAACGCCTGCATGGACCTCAAGGGCCAGCGGGACACCGTCCAGCAGCACATCATCGATACCATCAAGGGCGGCGGCTACATCTCCGACCACCCGCCCATCAAGACCATGTGCGAGGAAGCCCCCGGCCTCCTGCGCACCTTCGAGCGCATGGGCGTGACCTTCACGCGCACCGCGGAAGGCCTCCCCGACCTGCGCCTGTTCGGCGGCGTGAAGAACAAGCGCACCATGTTCGCCGGCGCCTCCACCGGCCAGCAGCTGCTGTACGGCGTGGACGAGCAGGTCCGGCGCTACGAGGACAAGGGCCTGGTCGAGAAGTTCGAGTGGTGGGAGTTCAACTCCGTCATCAAGGACGGCGAGGGCCGCTGCCGCGGCATCACCGCGACCAACCTCCGCTCCATGGAGATCGAGGCCTTCGAGGCCGACGCGGTCGTGCTCGCCACCGGCGGCCTGGGCCTGGTCTTCGGCAAGTCCACCAACTCCACCAACTCCACCGGCGCCGCCGCCTCCCGCGTGCACCAGCAGGGCGCGGACTTCATGCACGGTGAGTTCATCCAGTTCCACCCCACCGGCATGCTGGGCGAAGACAAGACCCGCCTGATGTCCGAAGCCTCCCGCGGCGAGGGCGGCCGGGTCTGGGTCCCCAAGGATCCCACCGACGTCCGCGACCCCCGCACCATCCCGGAAGACGAGCGCTTCTACTTCCTCGAGGACTGGTTCCCCGCCTACGGCAACACCGTCCCCCGGGACGTGGCCTCCCGCGCCATCTGGAAGGCCGTGCGCAAGATGGGCCTGGGCATCGGCGGCCAGGACAAGGTCTACCTGGACCTCACCCACCTCGACGAAGCCTTCCTCCGTCAGCGCCTGGGCGCCATCATGGAGATCTACGAGACCTTCAAGGGCAAGGACCCGGTGTTCCACCCCATGGAGATCTTCCCTGCCGTGCACTACAGCATGGGCGGCCTGTGGGTCGACTGGGAGAAGGACGAGACCACCGGCGGCATGAAGGTCGGCTCGCCCCGCAACCACATGACCAACATCCCCGGCCTGTTCGCCTGCGGCGAGTGTGACGGCATGTACCACGGCGCCAACCGCCTCGGCGCCAACTCGCTGCTGTCCGCCAGCTTCTCCGGCCGCGTGGCCGGCGAGTCCGCCGGCGCCTACCTCGAGGGCCTGAAGGCCGAGCCCGTCGCCCGCTCCTACGTGGACGCCGAGCTCACCCGCCAGCGGGAGATCAACCAGGGCCTGCTGTCCTCCACCGGCACCGAGAACCCCTTCGCGCTCCACCGCGAGCTTGGGGATCTCATGCGCGGCAAGGTCGGCATCGAGCGCGACAACAAGACCCTGGACGAAGCCCTCGACGGCCTCGACGAGCTCCAGGACCGCGCCGCTGACATCGGCTTCCACGAGAAGTCCGGTTGGGCCAACGCCTCGCTGCAGTACGCCCGCCAGGTGCAGGACATGATCGTGCTCGGCAAGGTCATCGCCAAGAGCGCCCGGATGCGCGACGAGTACCGCGGCTCCCACTACAAGCCGGACTTCGAGGTCAAGATGCCCGAAGACGCCTACCCAGGCGACCCGGCGTACGACGAGTACATCGAGAAGTGGAAGGCCAACAACGACAAGTGGCTCAAGGCCACGGTGGCCACCCACACCCCCGACGGTCCCTCCATCGGCTACAAGCCGGTGGACACCTCGGTCTTCCCGCCCACCCAGCCCCGCGACTACCGGTAGGAGGTCCGAACCATGTCAGACACAACGATCAAGTTCGAGATCAAGCGTCAGGATGGCCCGGGCAAGCCCAGCTACTGGCAGTCCTTCGAGATCCCCTACGAAGACGGCCACAACCTGGTCTCCGCCCTGATGGTGATCCGGGAGACCCCCGTCACCACCAGCGGTGAGACCGTCGAGCCCGTGCTGTGGGAAGCCAACTGCATGGAAGAGGTCTGCGGCGCGTGCTCCATGCGCGTCAACGGCAAGCCCATGCAGGCCTGCTCCACCCTGATCGACAACCTCCAGCAGCCCATCAAGCTCGAGCCGCTGACCAAGTTCCCCGTGGTCCGCGACCTGATGATCGACCGGCGCACCATGTTCGACAACCTGCGCAAGGTCAAGGCCTGGATCGACATCGACGGGTCCTGGGACGTGGGCCAGGGCGCCCCCCGCATCTCGCCCAAGGACTGGGAGCTGAACTACGTCTTCTCCCGCTGCATGACCTGCGGCTGCTGCATGGAGGCCTGCCCCCAGTTCGGCACCGACTTCGACTTCGTCGGGCCCGCCCCCCTGGGCCAGGTGCGGCTGATGAACGCCCACCCCACCGGCGCCTTCTTCAAGACGGAGCGCCTGCACGCCATCATGGGTCGAGGTGGTCTCTCCGACTGCGGCAACGCCCAGAACTGCGCCGAGGTCTGCCCCAAGGAGATCCCGCTCACCACCGCCATCGGCTCGCTGGGCCGTCAGGTCACGATGCAGTTGGTCAAGGACCTCATCGGAGACTGACCGCCTGGCGGCGTCCCCTCCGCTCGCACACTCTACACACCCTGCCACGGTCCCGTGGTAGGGTGTCATCGTATGGAGACGGCGGGTCTGAGAGGCGGGAATGAGCCGCAACTTCGAGAGCGCTGGCGAGAAACGGGTGTTGCAACGCCTGGAAGCGGTAGGCAGCGGCGTCACCGATCCGGTGCTCATCATCGACCGCGACCGCCAGGTGACCTGGGCCAACGACGCCGCGCTGGGGTTCTACGCGGGCGCCAAGAAGGGCGTCGTCGGGCGCAGCTGCTACCAGGTGATCCACAACCGGCGACGCCCCTGCGAGCCCGCAGCTGAGATCTGCCCCTGCGACACCGTCGCTGTCAGCGGCGTGGTCGAGCGCTTCGAGAAGGTGCTCACCGACGCCAAAGGCGTCCGCGCTCCCTGCCTCCTCGAAGCCCACCCGGTGGTCGGACCGAACGGCGAGCTCATCGAGACCGTGCTGATCCGCAAGGAGCTGCAGGCCGACGATGGGGTCTGGCGGATCATCCAAGAGCAGTCCGACGATCTCGCGCTGGTCCACGCCATGAGCCAGAAAGCCACGGCGGGCACCGAGCTCGACGAGCTGCTCGAGCAGCTCTCGGTCGATGTCCGAGCGTCGTTCTCCAGCAAGTACGCCACCATCTACCTGTTGGACCCCAGCGGTGAGCGCCTCATCCTCGCGACCCCGGGGGTGCCGAGGGGCGTCAGGAAGGGCATCGAGCGCATCATCCAGGGACCGCTGCCCCAGGTCGTGATCCCGCTGGCGGGCGCCCCCATCACCGGGGCCGCGCTGCGGGGCGACGAGCCCACCGTCGTCTCCGACCGTGACGGTCTGCTCGCGCTGATGGCCGAGAACACCGACAACACGCTGATCATCAAGCTGCTCAGGCCCATCCTGAAGATCATCGGCATGACCTGCGGCCTGCTGGTGCCCATGAAGGTCGATGGCCGTCCCATCGGGCTGATGGCCGTCGGGCGCACCAGCCCGTTCACCGAGAACGAGACGCGGCGCCTCACCGCGCTGGCCGGCCAGGTGGCCGTCATCGCGTCGCGGGAACGCCTGCAAGCCGAACATCGCCAGATGAGCCAGCGCCGCGCTCTCCTGCTGCAGGCGGTCGCAGAGGGCGTCCTGGGCTTGAACCGCGATGCCGAGGTGATCTTCGCCAACGCCTCGGCAGCGTCGCTGCTCGGCCGAAGCCAGGCGCAGCTGCTCGGGATGCGCTTTCACGATCTCTGCGGGGGACAGCGGGTCGACGGCACCCTGTGCCACGACACCTGCACGGTCCAAGCTGCACTCCGCGACCGCAGACCCCACTACGAGGTCGAGGGCACCCTCGCGGACATCGACGGCGCGCTGCGCCCGGTCCAGCTGTCAGCCGTCCCCCTCGACGAGCCAGAGCTGAGCCTCGTGGTCACCGTGCGGGACATCTCCCAGCAGGTCCACCATCGCGAGCTGGAGCGCCGCCACACCGACCGCCTGCGCCGCTCGTTCTCCGGCACCGTGGCCGCGCTGCGGCGCCTGGCCGAGATGCGCGACCCCTACACCGCCGGCCACGAGCGCCGCGTGGCCCAGCTCGCCCGCGCCATCGCCCAGCACATGGACCTCGATGAAGAGGTGGTCGACGCCATCCGCCTGGCCGCGACGGTCCACGACATCGGCAAGCATGCCGTGCCCGTCGAGATCCTCACCAAGCCCAGCCAGCTCAACCGCCAGGAGATGGAGCTGATCCGCACCCACTCGATGGTGGGCTGGGAGATCCTGACCGAGGCCGAGTTCCCGGACCCCATCGCCACAGTGGTGCGCCAGCACCACGAGCGCCTCGACGGCAGCGGCTACCCCGATGGCATCAGCGGCGAAGCCATCACCCTCGAGGCCCGCATCATCGCCGTGGCCGACGTGGTCGAGGCCATGGCCTCCCACCGCCCCTACCGGGCCGCCAAGGGGCTCGAGGACGCCCTCTACGAGATCCAGCGGGGCCGGGACTCCCACTACGACACAGCCGTGGTGTCCGCCTGCGTCCACGCGTTCCGCAGGGATGGCTTCGACTTCGAGTGATCGGGGCTACGCGGCGCCGACCCGGGGCCCTCGACAGCCCGGCACCTCTGGGATAACAAGCTTCCTTGCCTGTTTTCGGCTTGCACCCAGCGCGCTCGCGCTGGCCGAAAGGAGATGGCTCGCATGGCGGATCCCCGGGGCGAAGCACCGCACTCCGGCAGCGCCCAGGCCGGTGGGCAAGCGGTCCTGGTCATCTCGACCGATCGCCGGGTGCTGTGGAGCAACCAAGCCGCGCGGCAGCTGCTCGAGCGTGACGAGCCCCTCGGCGGCGCCCTGTGCCACGCCCTGCTGTCGGGCCGCGACCGCCCCTGCGAGCTCGACGGCGGCTGCCCCCTGCCCGCGGCCGTGGACAATGCCCACCCGGCGGCCTGCACCCTCCACCCCCTCGCCGGCGACGCCCCCGCGCTGCGCGCTGCGCTCCATCCCGTGCCGGGGCCCCGCGGCGAGGTCGCCGAGTTCGTGCTCACCGTCTCGACCGAGCAGCCCAGCTCCGCCGAGTCTCGCTCCGACCAAGGCAGCAGCGATGAGCTGGCGCTGCTGTTCACACTCTCGGAGATGGACAAGCGCGGCTGCACGATCTCCGAGGTGGCCGACCTGCTCGCGCGCTCGCTGTGCCACGGCCTCGACCGCCTCGCCGTGGCCATCTACCTCCCCAGCCGTGACGCCCGGCACCTGGTGGTGATGGGCAGCAGCCTCACCCCCGCGCTGCGCCAGCCCCTCGAGCAGGCCCTCGGTGGCGAGCTCCCCAGCGCCCTGAACATTCCCCAGCACCAGGGCAGCGTGCTCTGGCGGGCCTTCCGCTCACCCCGGCACACCGTCATCACCGGGCGCGAACCCCTCCAGCAGGCCCTGCTCGAGCACGCCAGGGCCCCGGCCCTGCGCCGGGTGCTGCCGGGCATCCAGGCCATGCTGGGTCTGGGGGTCGCGCGTTTGATCCCCATCCGCTGCCAGGGCCAGCCTGTGGGGCTCGCCCTGCTCGCCGGCGGCGAGGACCTGTCGAGCCAGGATCGCGATCGGGTGCACCGCAGCCTCAGGAGCGCGGCGGAGATCCTGCAGCGCAAGGTCATGCGCGACGAGCGCCGCCGCCTGCAGCGCCGCACCGAGGCGATCCTCTCCGCGGTGCAGGACGGCGTGCTCGGGCTCGATCCCGAAGGCCGCGTGACCTTCGCCAACCGCTCGGCCATCGAGCAGCTGGGCTGGCATCAGGACCACATCGGCGGACGCACCCTCGTGGAGCTGCGAGCCCTGCCCGCGCGGTCGCCGGGCGTCTCCGGCGAGGGGGACAACCCCCTGCTGGACGCCATCCTGGACTGTCGCCGCGTCCTGCAGGTGGAGACCACCCTGCGCTGCCGCGACGGCTCGCCCCTCGAGGTCGCCGCCTCCGTGGCACCCCTCCAGGAAGACGGAGAGGTCCGCGGGGTGGTGCTCACCTTCGCCGACATCGGGCAGCGCAAGCGGGCGGAGCGCGAGCTGCGGGAGAGCCTGCAGCAGCTGCGCCTCTCCTTGTCCGGTACGGTCCAGGCCCTCGGGCGCATGGCCGAGATGCGCGACCCCTACACCGCCGGGCACCAGCAGCGGGTCTCACAGCTGGCCCAGGCCATCGCCGAACGCATGGGCCTGCCCTCGGAGCAGGTCGAGCTGGTCAGGCTGGCCGCCCTGGTCCACGACATCGGCAAGATCGGGATCCCCGTCGAGCTGCTCACCAAGCCCGGGCGCTTGGCCGACCACGAGTTCCAGCTCATGCGCACCCACACCACCGTGGGCTGGGAGATCCTCGACCAGGCCCACCTGCACCAGGCCATCGCCGACATCGCCCGCCAACACCACGAGCGGCTCGACGGCTCCGGCTACCCCGACGGCCTCGAGGGCACCCGCATCCGCCGCGAAGCGCGCATCATCGCCGTGGCGGACACCGTCGAGGCCATGGCCTCCCACCGGCCCTACCGGCCATCGCGGGGCATCGACGAGGCCCTCGCCGAGATCTTCAAGCAGCGCGGCCGACACTACGACCCGGAGGCGGTCGACGCGTGCATCCAGCTGTTCCGGGTCGCCGGCTTCACCTTCCCAGAGGACCAGCGATGACCCGTCCCCTCACCGCGCTGTCACCCCAGGACTGCCGCGGCATCACCGGGATCTTCTCCGATCTCGACGACACCATCACCCACGACGGTCGCATCGTGCCCGAAGCCTTCATGGCGCTGCACGAGGCCCGCGAGGCGGGCCTGCGCACCGTGCTGATCACCGGCCGCCCCGCGGGCTGGGTGGATCACCTCGCCCGCATGTGGCCGGTGGACGGCGTGGTCGGCGAGAACGGCGGTCTGTGGTTCTGGCACGACGGCACCAAGCTCCAGCGGCGCTTCCTGCAGCCGGCGAGCGAACGGGCGGCCAACCAGCGCAAGCTCGCCGAGCTGGCTCGCAGCATCCCGCTCGCGGTGCCGGGCTGCGCGCTGTCCGTCGATCAGCCCTACCGGGAGCTGGACCTGGCCATCGACTTCTGCGAGGACGTGCCCGCGCTCGGTGACGACGCCATCGACGCCATCGTGGCGGCCTTCGAGGCCGCAGGCGCCACCTGCAAGGTCAGCTCCATCCACGTCAACGGGTGGTTCGGCGCCTTCGACAAGCTCGAAGGCTGCCGGCGCTTCCTGGCAGAGCGCTGGGGCGAGCGCCTCGAGGACGCCAAGCCGCGCTGGGCCTACTTCGGCGACTCGGCCAACGACGAGCCCATGTACGCCTACTTCCCCCACGGCATCGGCGTCGCCAACATCGTGGACTTCCTGCCTCGCATGGAGGCCCACCCCGGCTACATCACCGCCGCGCCCGGTGGTCACGGCTTCGCCGAGGGGCTGCGGCACATCCTGAAGCACCGCTGAGGTTCAGCGCAGTCGACCGGGGATCGGGTCTCCCGCCCGCCACGCCCGCAGGATCGCCTCGAGCTCATCGGCGATGGAGACGTGCAGCCGGGGGTGGAAGCCCGCGGCGTGGGGGGTGAGCAGGACCCGTGGGTGCTGCGCGAGGGCGCCCAGGCCCGGCCACGGCTCCCGGGGGAAGACGTCCAGACCCAGCCCGCCGAGCAGCCCGGCCTCGAGCAGCTCGAGGGCGGCGGTGAGGTCCAGCACCCCGCCCCGGGCGGTGTTCACCAGGACGAGATCCGGCCGCGCACCGCGGAGGGCCTCGGCGTCCACGGCCGGGGGGGCGTCGCGACCAAGCAGGCAGTGCAGGCTGACCAGCCGACAGTGGCGGAGCAGCTCGGGGACCGAGGCCGGGCGCACGCCAGCAGGCAGCCCCGCCGGATCACAGCCCCACAGCTCGCAGCCCATGGCTCCGAGCAGCTCGGCTGTTCGCCGCCCGATCACCCCCAAGCCGATCAGCCCCACCGGCTCGTCCGCGATGCGGGCCATGCCCAGATCCGGAAGATCCTGGCGAGCCCAGCGCCCGCGCCGGGCCTCGTCCTGCAGCGCGGGCAGGCCCCGCAGCAGGGAGAGCCCCATGGCCAGGGCCGTCTCGGCCACCGCCTCTCGACGGGCGACGGGCATGCGGGCCACCGCGACACCGCGCGCGGCGGCGGCGTCGAGATCCAGGTGGTCGTAGCCGGAGGTGGTGGTGATCAGCAGCCGGCAGCCAGGCGCCTGGTCCAGGGCGGCCGCGCCGACCCGGGTGAGGCTGGTGACGACGACGACCGCGGCGTCGGCGATCACCGACGCCGGCGAGCCCTGGGGCTCGGCGCGATAGTCCAAACCAAGCGCCGCAGCTCGCCGCGCCTCGAGCTGCAGACCCTCGGGGCGCTCATAGGAGCTGCCTCCCCAGCGGACGACGAGGGGGCGAGTCTGGCTCACACCAGCACCTGCCGATCGCAGCGACGGGTGCCGAGCTCGAGCCACGAGGCGGGGAAGAGCTGCTCTACCATCGGATCGAGGGTCAGGGTCAGGATCATGGCGGGCCATCTATCACTGGCCCCCACCCCCACCCACCCGGGCCACGATAGTGGGGCCTGTGTTCGATCAGGGAGAACGCATGGGCCAGCCGATCGTCGAAGACCTGAGCCTCGAGGACAAGCTGCTCCTGCTGTCGGGGCAGGACTTCTGGCAGACCCCTCCCCTGCCCCACCACGGCCTGCCCTCCCTGTGGCTGTCGGACGGCCCTCACGGCCTGCGCAAGCCCCCCCGCGGAGACAGCCCCGGCCTCACCGACGCGCAGCCTGGCACCTGCTTCCCCACCGCCTCGGCGCTGGCCGCGACCTGGGATCCCGAGCTCGTCCACGAGGTGGGCGAAGCCATCGGCACCGAGGCCCTGGCGCGGGGTGTCCAGGTGGTGTTGGGCCCGGGCCTGAACATCAAGAGGCACCCCTGCGGCGGCCGCAACTTCGAGTACATGAGCGAGGACCCCCTGCTCTCGGGCACGCTGGCGGGGGCCATGGTGCGGGGGATCCAGAGCCGCGGTGTGGGCGCCTGCCTCAAGCACTTCGTCGCCAACAACCAGGAGGACCACCGCATGGTGGTGGACGCCCTGGTGGACGAGCGCAGCCTGCGGGAGCTGTACCTCCGCGGGTTCGAGATCGCCGTCGAACAGGGCCGCCCGGCCACCGTGATGGCCGCCTACAACAAGCTCAACGGCACCTACGCCTGCGAGCACCGGGAGCTGCTCCAGGGCGTGCTCCGGGACGAGTGGGGCTTCGAGGGCCTGGTGATGAGCGACTGGGGGGCGATGGACGATCGCGTGGCCGGGGTGCTGGCGGGGCTCGATCTCGAGATGCCCACCAGCCACGGTGTGCAGATCCCGGTGCTGCGGGCCGCCCTCGCCGATGGCCGGCTCGAGGAGGCCGACATCGACGCCTGCGTCGGCCGCCTGCTGGCCCTGCACGAGCGCACCCGGCCCACCGAGGCCCCACCCCCCATCGACCACGAGGCCCACCACGCCCTGGCGAGGCGCGCCGCGGCCGCCAGCTGCGTGCTGCTGAAGAACGACGGTGGGCTCCTGCCCCTGGAGGGTGAGCCCAGGATCGCCGTCCTGGGCGCGCTGGCCCAGCAGCCACGCTACCAGGGAGCCGGCAGCTCCGGCGTGGTCCCCACCCGCATCGAGTGCGCCTGGGACGCCATCAGCGAGGCGGTTCCCCGGGAGCGCCTGCGCTACGAGCAGGGCTACGGCGTGAGCGGCCGCGAGGCCTCGGACGCGCTGCGCGACGAAGCCCTCGCCATCGCCGAGAAGGCCGACGTGGTCGTGATCTTCGCCGGGCTTCCCCGGGCGTACGAGTCCGAGGGCTTCGACCGGGAGCACATCCGGCTGCCCCCGGAGCAGGACGCCCTGATCCGCGCCGTGGCCGAGGCCTGCGAGCGCGTGGTGGTCGTGCTGGCCAACGGCGCCCCCGTGGCCATGCCCTGGATCGACGATGTCGGCGGGGTGGTCGAGGCCTATCTCGGCGGGCAGGCCTGCGGTGCCGGGGTGGTCGACGTCCTGCTGGGCCGGGTGAACCCCGCTGGCAAGCTGGCCGAGAGCTTCACCCACCGGATCGAGGATCACGCCAGCCACGGACACTTCCCGGGAGACGGCCACTGCGTCGCCCACCGCGAGGGGCTGTTCGTCGGCTACCGCTGGCTCGACCGCGCGGGCATCGAGCCCCTCTTCCCCTTCGGCCACGGGCTGTCCTACACCCGCTTCGACTACAGCGGGCTGGCCCTCGAGGCCGACGATGAGTCCCTCCGGGTGACCCTCACCGTCGAGAACAGCGGCGATCGGCCCGGCGCCGAGGTCGTACAGCTCTACGCCCACCGTCCCGACAGCGCCGTGTACCGACCCGAGCAGGAGCTGGTGGGCTTCGAGCGGGTGCAGCTCGAGGCCGGTGAGCGCCGTGAGCTCACCCTCCGCGTCCCCCGCCGGCGACTCGCCGTCTGGTGTCCCCACTCCCAGGCCTGGCGGGTGGAGCCGGGCGAGCTCGAGCTCCGGGTCGGGTCGTCCTCCCGGGACGTCCGCCTGCGCGGCGGGCTGACCATCACCGGAGATGGCCCCCTCGAGCCCTGGGCGCCGGGCTGCTATCACCAGCCCAGCGCGCCCTTCGAACCCAGCGACGAGCAGTTCGTCCAGCTGCTGGGGCGGCCCCTGCCCGTTCGCCCCTCCGTCAGACCGTTCACGCGCACCACCACCTTCGGAGAGGTCAGCGACACCCTGCTCGGCGGGCTGCTCTACCGGGTCGCCCTGCGCACGGCCCGCAAGCTGCTCGGGGTGGACCAGGACCCCCAGCTCGAGCGCATGGCTGTCACCGCGGTGCGGGAGATGCCCCTCCGCTCCATCTCCGCCACCGCCGGGCTGATGTCCTGGCGGTTGCTGGGCGTGCTGCTGGCGCTGATGGAGGGGCGGCCGGTGGAGGCGCTGAAGCGGGTGGCTGGATCACGAACCGGGCGCGCCGATTCTTGATATGTGCTGATCCCCCCTGGAGACTCCATGCTCAACATCGGCTTCGGCGAGATCCTGCTGATCGGCTGCCTGCTGCTGGTGGTCGTGGGCCCGGAGCGCCTGCCCAAGATGCTGCGCATGGCGGGCAAGCAGTACGCCAAGCTCCGCCGGGCCGCCAACGAGCTGCAGCACGCCTTCATGGACGAAGGCGATCTGCTCGACGCCAGCTACGGCGAGCCCCTGGACTCCCCCTCGGATCTGCCCGGGCACACCCCGGTCCGGCCCAAGTCCGACCTCGACGAGCAGCGGGTGCCCGTCGACCCCTCAGCCGCCCTGGCCGCCGCGCGCGCCAAGCGGGCCGAGGTCCTGGCCGAGGCGCGAGACGACGACGGGCCCCAGCCGCACCCACAGGCGGTGGAGCTCGAGCCCGGCGACGGCACGGCGGACGAGCCGGTGGAGCGCGAGCAGGCCAAGCGCCCCGTGGACGTCTCGAGCCTGCCGCTGGACGAGAGCCAGGGCGACTGGTAGCCGCTACTGCTCGGCCAGCGCGGCGTCCTTGGCGAGCTCCTCGTACACCAGCTCGACGATGCGCGGCAGCTTGGCGGCCACCGTCTCGGACAGCTCCATGGACATCTCGAGGCTCTCGGGCTCACAGCCGATGAAGGTCGTGCGTGGGGTGCGACCCGAGATCAGCGAGGACATGTGGATGACCTCGAGGATCCCGATCTGGTGGACCGAGGTCTTCACGCCCTTGAGCGCGGTGGGCACGTCGTCGATCTCGAAGCGATAGAGGCTGCCGGGATCAGCGCCGCCCTTGACGCAGTCGACCACGATGATGCGGCCGGCTTCCACGATCACGTTCATCAGCTTGAAGCCGTCGGTGCCACCCTCGACCAGGGTGATCTCCGGGGGCAGGCCCCGCTCGTAGATGCACTTCGCGGCGTGCACGCCGACGCCTTCGTCTGAGAGCAGGATGTTGCCGATGCACAACACGACGGTGCCCCCGGGGGGGGGGGGGGGGGGGCCCGCCCCCCCCCCCCCACCCCCCCAGCGCGGCCACCCACACAAAAGAAAAAA
>CAYZVO010000067.1:0-38171 GCA_964481655.1 uncultured Enterobacterales bacterium
TGGCGCACGCGGTGCCAGAAGGTCTGGCGGGCCATGCCCCGCGCGCGCTGGCTCACGAACACCGTGGCCGCTCGCCTGTCGGGATCCATCACGGGCCGTCCCTGAGCGAGCCAGCGCGCGAGCAGGTCCAGCGCGCGGTCGCCCATGGGCACCATGCGCTCCTTGCCGCCCTTGCCGCGGACCCTGACGGTGCCCGCGCGCAGCTCGACGGCGGACAGCGGCAGCGCGACCAGCTCGCTGACCCGCAGCCCGGTGCTGTACATCAGCTGCAGCATCGCCGCGTCGCGCAGGCCGATGGGCGTGCTGGTGTCCGGCGCGGCCAGCAGGCGCTCGATCTCGTCCTGGGACAGCACGGTCGGCAGGCTGCGCCGGGGCAGCGGCGCCTCGACCTGTGCCGCCGGGTCCAGGGCGATGATGCCCTCGTGGTGCAGGAAGCGAAACAGCTGCCGGATGGAGACCCGGTGGCGCGCCAGGCTGCGGCGGGACAGGCCGTCGTCCAGCAGCGAGCCCAGGTAGCGGCTGATGTGCTCTGTGGAGACCTCTCCGGGGTCCCCGACGCCTGCCACGCGGCTGATCCAGGCCAAAAACCGGCGTAGATCGCGGTGATACGCCTCGATCGTGTTCTGGCTGAGGCCCCGCTCCACCCGGGCCTGTCCCAGGAAGCCCTCGAGGGCCAGCTCGAGCTGCCCCGGGAGGGGGCTGTCCCCTGCCCTGCCCTTCCCTGCGGCCATCACCGGTCAGCCGAGGGTCTTGAGGCGGTACAGGGCATCCATCGCCTCGCGGGGGGTCAGCCGATCCGGGTCGATGACCGCCAGCGCCTCGCGCAGCAGATCCGGCCCGGCGGGCTCGACAGGTGCGGGCTCTGGCTCCGGGGCATCGCCGGCAGACTGCGGGTCCATGTCGAACAGCGACAGCTGCTTGTCGTCCCTGGGCCGCCGCCGCTCGAGCTCCTTGAGCACCGCCCGCGCGCGGTCCACGACGGGCTGTGGGATGCCCGCCAGCCGCGCACACTGGATGCCGTAGCTGCGGCTGGTGGCGCCTTCTTGCAGGCGGCGCAGGAAGATGATGCGCTCGCCCATCTCCGAGACGGCCACCCGCATGTTGACCGCCCTGGGGTGCTTCCGCGCGAAGCCCACCAGCTCGTGGTAGTGCGTGGCGAACAGGGTGCGACAGCGGATGCGGTCGTGCAGGGCTTCGGCCACGGACCAGGCGATGGCCAGGCCGTCGTAGGTGCTGGTTCCCCGCCCGATCTCGTCGAGCAGGACCAGGGAGCGCTGGGTCGCGTTGTGCAGGATGTTGGCGGTCTCGGCCATCTCGACCATGAAGGTGGAGCGGCCCCGGGCCAGATCGTCGCTGGCGCCCACGCGCACGAAGATGCGGTCGCAGATACCGACCCTGGCGGCCCGGGCCGGCACGAAGGAGCCCATCTGGGCCAGCAGCGTGCAGAGGGCCACCTGGCGCATGATGGTGGACTTACCGGACATGTTGGGCCCGGTGAGGATCACCAGGCGCCGCTGGTCGGGCTCGAGATCGATGGTGTTGGGCACGAAACGTTCGCCCTGGAGCATGGTCTCCACCACCGGGTGGCGGGCGTCCTGCAGGACGAGATCCTGGCCGGTGTGCACCTCGGGGCGGCGGTAGCGCTGCTGGATGGCCACCTCGGCCAGGGTGCCCAGCACGTCGAGCTCGGCCACCGCGGCGGCCAGGGCCTGCAGCCGGGACAGCTGGGTGGCCACCCGCCCGCGCAGCTCCAGGAACAGCTCGTACTCCATGGCCTTGCTGCGGGTGTCCGCGCTCAGGACCTTGTCCTCGAACTCCTTGAGCTCGGCGGTGATGTAGCGCTCGACGTTGGTGAGGGTCTGCCAGCGCCGGTAGTGCTCCGGGACCAGGTGCAGCTTGGACTGGCGGACCTCGATGAAGTAGCCCTGGGACCTGTGGTGCTTGATCTTGAGGCTGCCGATGCCGGTGGCCTCGCGCTCGCGGTCCTCCATGCCCTTGATGGCGCCCTTGCCCTCGCGGGCCAGGGTCCGCAGCTCGTCGAGCTCGGCGTCCAGCCCCGCGCGGATCAACCCGCCCTCGGTGGTCGCCAAGGGAGGCTCGTCCTCGAGGACGATGGACAGCTCATCGAGCACGTCTGCGCAACGATCCTCTGGCAGGACCGCGGCCATGGCGGGCAGGCGCGCCAGCAGCTCGAGCACCCCGGGCAGGGCCTCGAGGGAGCGCCGCAGCGCGGTGAGATCCCGGGCGTGGGCGGTGCCCTGAGCGACCTTGCTGCCGATGCGCTCGAGGTCGGCGACCTCCCGCAGGCTCTTGCGCAGGGCCTCACGGATGGTGGCGTCGTCGACCAGGGCCTGCACCCGGTCCAGGCGCAGGCGGATGGCCCCGGGATCGAGCAGCGGGAAGGCCAACCACTCCCGCAGCAGGCGGCCGCCCATGGGGGTGGCGCTGCGGTCGAGCAGATGGATCAGGGTGCCCCGACGCTCGCGTCCCCCGTGCAGGGGCCGGAAGAGCTCGAGGTTGCGGCGGGTGGTCTCGTCCAGGACCATGTGGCCGCCCTGGTGGACCACCCGGAGGCGATGCACATGCCCCAGCTCGGAGTGGGAGTTGTCCCGGGCGTAGTGCAGCACGCCGCCCGCGGCGGCGATGGCGGGCTGCAGCCCCGCGGCGCCGTAGCCGGACAGGTCGTTGACGCCGAGCACCTGGTGCAGGATGCGGCGTCCGGCGGCCTTGCCGAAGCGGGAGCGTGGCAGGTGGTTGAGCAGGGTCCCGTGCAGCTCGGCCTCGATCTGCTCGAGGCCGGCGAGGTCCTCGGGGAGCACAGCCTCGCGCACGGGAAGCCGCCCCAGCTCCGCTGTGGTGGCCTCGAGATCCCGGGTCTCGGTGACCCGCAGATCGCCGGTGGAGACGTCGAGGAACGCGAGCCCGTAGCGGCCATCGCTGCCGTCGCAGACACCCAGCAGGTAGTTGGGCTCCCGGGCCTCGAGGTTGTCGGGGTCGAGCACCACGCCGGGGCTGACGACACGGACCACCTGGCGTTCCACCAGGCCCTTGGCCTGGCGGGCGTCCTCGACCTGCTCCGCGATGGCGACCTTGAAGCCGGCGTCCACCATGCGGCGGATGTAGGTGTCCGCGGCCTTGATGGGCACGCCGCACATGGGGACGGGATCGGGGTCCTTGCGGTTGCGGCTGGTGAGGACCACCTCGAGGACCGGGGCGGCCTGGACGGCGTCCTCGAAGAACAGCTCGTAGAAGTCCCCCATGCGGAAGAACAGGAAGGCGTCCTGGTGGTCGGCCTTGAGCGCCAGGTACTGGCGGAACATGGGGGTGTCGAGCGCGCTGCCCACGGGGCCTCCGGTGCTGCCCCTCTCCTATCCCCGCAGCAGGCGGGCAGCCCAGAAGCCGTCCTCGTCGCTGGTGGGCGGGGCGGTGGAGAGGGTGCGGTCGAGGGTGTAGTCGGAGCTGTCAGCGAGGAAGCGGGTGACCACGCCCTCGCCTTCCTCGGGCTCGCCGGAGCAGACCGCGTAGACCAGCACGCCGCCGGGGCGCACCAACCTGGCGCAGCGGCGCAGGATGGCGAACTGCCGGTGGGCGTTGTCCACCAGATCCGCTGGGCGGCGGCGCCAGCGGATCTCGGGGTGGCGGCGGATGGTGCCCAGGCCCGAACAGGGGGCGTCCACCAGCACCGCGTCCAGCTCACCGGACACGGGCGGGTCGCCGGCGAGCCAGTCGTGGGTCAGCAGAGTGGCGTTCATGGTCAGCCGCTCGAGGCCAGCCCGCATGGTCTCGAGCCGCTGGGCCGACCGGTCCACGGCCGTGAGGGTGCCCCCCTGGGAGATCAGGCGGAAGGTCTTTCCCCCGGGGGCCGCGCAGGCGTCGAGAATGCGCCAGCCGGGCTGGCAGCCCACCAGATCCGCCACCGCGGCCGCGGCGGCGTCCTGGACCCACCAACGCCCCTCGGTCGCCCCCGGCAGCGCGCCGACCTGGCCCACAGGTCCGACCACACGGCGGAGCCCCGGGACGGGGAGGCCGGCGGCCAGGGCGGGCTCGGGGTCGAGCCCCGCTTCGGCCAGCAGGCCGTCCAGCTCGGCGACTTCGCCCACCGGGGCGAGGCAGAGGGGCGGCGGCTGGTTGTTGCTCAGGGCCCAGCGGACCGCGGCCTCGTGGCCGTGCCGCTGCTCCCAGCGCTCGATCAGCCACTCGGGGTGGTTCAGCAGGACGCGGGGGGGGATCTCCCCTGCCCTGTCGCGGTTGCGCAGCACGGCGTTGACGAAGCCCACCGCTCGGCGCCCCAGCTCCAGGCGGGTCAGCTCGGCGGCCTGGTGCACCACCGCGCGCGCCGGTGCGCGGCCGTGGCGCAGCTCGTAGGTGGCCAGGCGCAGGATCGCGAGGACCGTGGGCTCGAGCTTGTGCAGCGGGCGGCTCGAGCAGGCGGCGATCACCCAGTCCAGCTCGGCCCGATGCTGCAGGGTGCCGTGGAGCAGGTGCCAGGCCAGGGCGCGGTCCCGGGCGTCGCTCGGGGCCTCGGCGTCGAGGGCCTGATCGCCACGCTCGCCCTGGTCCACGCGCAGCAAGGCCCGCAGCGCCGCCCGGCGACCGGGGTTGACGCGGCGGGGCCGATGGCGCTGCTGGGGACGACCGGAGGGCACGCCGGGCTAGCGGTCGGCCAGCTCGCGATCGATGACATCGACGAAGGCGTCGAAGGGCTTGGCGCCCTTGAGCTTGTAGCCGTTGACGAAGAAGCAGGGGGTGCCGGTGACGCCGACCTTCTTGGCCTGCACCACGTCGATCTTGATCTGCTTCTCGATCTCGGGATCGGCGATGTCGCGGCGGAACTGCTCCATGTTCAGGCCGACCTCTGCCGCGATCTGCTCGTAGATGCCTTCGGTGCGCAGGTCCTTCTGGTGCTCGAAGAGCGCGTGCTTGTACTCCCAGAACTTGCCCTGGCGCTCGGCCGCGATGCTCGCGATGGCGGCGGGCTTGGCCTGGGTGTGCTTGGCCAGTGGGTAGTGCTTGAAGACGAAGCTGACCTTGTCGCCGTACTTCTCGGCCAGCTGCTCCATGGTGCCCTGGGCGCGCTTGCAGAAGGGGCACTGGTACTCGGAGTACTCGACGATGACGATGGGCGAGTCGAGGGAGCCCTTGCGGGGAGAGCCCGACAGATCGATGCGGGCCCAGCCGGCCAGATAGCTGACGGCGGTCTCCAGCTCGGCGGCGGACTTGCCCTCGCTCGCGAGGCGAGCGGCGCGATCCACGAGGCCGGGGATGTTGGTGCAGATGTTGGACTTGGCCTTGGCGCAGGCCGCCAGGCTCAGGCCGGTGTCGATGCAGGGGTCACAGGGGCCCACGACCTTGTTGAGCACGCCCAGGGCCACGGCCTGCTTGTCGGCGGGCAGCTGGGACAGGGCGGCGTTGCCCAGATCGGCGGCGGTCAGGGTGGAGGCCTTGACCGGCGGAGGCGTGGACTTGCCCTTCTTCTTGGAGGCGGTCGTCTTGGCCTTGGCGACGTCGGCCTTGAGCTGATCGATCTCGCGTTCCTTCTCGACGAGCTCGGCGTGGGAGATGGCTTCGGCCTGGCCGTACCCGACCTGGTAGGCGGCGTAGG
Organism: uncultured Enterobacterales bacterium; assembly: GCA_964481655.1. Classification (GTDB taxonomy): domain Bacteria; phylum Myxococcota_A; class UBA796; order UBA796; family JAFGLY01; genus CALDOK01. The sequence continues at coordinate 5,603 of CAYZVO010000067.1, forward strand.
CGGCGAGGGCGCCCAGCACGATGGCGATGATCAGGCCGACGGCCAGGACCATGGTGAGCTGACGGTTGTCGTTGCTGACGGTAGTGGGCACGGTGGCTCCTGCTGGAGACTGTGGATGCTGGGGGATGTGGGATGGGTGCTGGGGATCAGGCCCAGGCGTCGTCGAGGCTCGAGCCGCCGCTGGCGTCACCGCCGCCCCGCCGTCCGCGGAGCAAGAAGCCGGCGATCAGCCCGACCAGCCCGCCGCCGCCGAAGGTGCCGATGAGCAGCAGCGGCACCGACACCGGGTTGGACAGCTCGGTGCTGAAGACGATGAGGTTCAGGGACAGCTCGGTGGTGCGTTCGTAGTTCTGGATGATGAACATCGCGAGAGTGCCGCCGAAGAGCAGCAGGATCACGAGCACGGTGATGAGCTTGGCATGCTTCATGTCGAACCTCCCCGGACGCAGCGAAGTCCCGCCTTGTGGGGTGCACCCGGCGGGACTTCCTTACTGGGCCGACTCGCGCGGGGCAAGTCGGCTCAGGGCGTGCGTTGTCAGGCTTCGTCGGTCTCGGTCTCGGTCTCGGGGGCAGCCTCGGGCTCGACCTCGGGAGCGGCCTCGACCTCAGGGGCGGCCTCGACCTCGGGGGCGGACTCGACCTCGGGGGCGGACTCGCTGAGCTGACGAGAGAGGTCGCCCATCACGTCGCCGAGGCGGGTGGAGGACTCGCCCTGACGCGCGATGAAGTCGGACATGGAGCCGCGGTCCACGTTGCGCTCGGCGGCGCCACGCTCGGACAGGCTGCTCTTGCGATCGTGGGGGTCGATGTTGATGATCTCGGCCACGACCTCCTGGCCCAGCTCGTAGTGATCCGGCCAGTCCTCGCCGGCCTGGGCCAGCTCGGAGATGTGCACGAGACCCTCGACGCCTTCCTCGATCTCGACGAAGACACCGAAATCCACCTTGTGGACCAGCTTGCCCTGGACGACCTGGCCCAGGAAGAAGCGGGACTGCACGGACAGCCAGGGATCCTCGGTGAGCTGACGGATGCCCAGGGAGAAGCGCTCGTTCTCCTTGTCGATGTTGAGCACGCGGGCTTCGACCTCGTCGCCCTTCTTGAACTTGTCGGTGGGGTGCTTGATGCGCTGGCCCCAGGACAGGTCGCTGATGTGCACGAGTCCGTCGATGCCTTCTTCGATGCCCACGAAGATGCCGAAGTCGGTGATGTTGCGGACCTTGCCCTGCACGATGGTGCCGACCGGGTACTTCTCTTCGACCAGGTCCCAGGGGTTGGGCTCGAGCTGGCGCATGCCGAGGCTGATGCGCTTGTTCTCGACGTCCACACCGAGCACCTTGGCCTCGACCACGTCGCCGAGGTTGAGGATCTTGGTGGGGTGCTTGACGCGCTTGTTCCAGGTCATCTCGGAGATGTGGACCAGGCCCTCGATGCCGTCTTCCAGCTCGATGAACGCGCCGTAGTCGGGAATCGAGACGACCTTGCCGCGGACGATGGCGCCCACGGGGTACTTGTACTCGACCTCTTCCCACGGATCCGGCCGGATCTGCTTGTAGCCGAGGCTGACGCGCTGGGACTCGCGGTCGAACTTGAGGATCTTGACCTCGATGGTCTGGCTGATCTCGAACATCTCGCTGGGGTGGTTGATCCGCCCGTAGGACATGTCGGTGATGTGCAGCAGACCGTCGATGCCGCCGAGGTCCACGAAGGCGCCGTAGTCGGTGATGTTCTTGATGACGCCCGGCATGATGGAGCCGACCTGGAGCTTGGCCAGGGTCTCGGTGCGCTTGGCCTCGCGCTCCTGCTCGAGCAGGACGCGACGGGACAGCACGATGTTGCCGCGCTTCTTGTTGAACTTGATGATCTTGAACTCGTAGGTCTCGCCGATCAGCTTGTCGAGGTTCTTGACGGGCCGCAGATCGACCTGCGAGCCGGGCAGGAAGGCCTTGACGCCGATGTCCACCTGGACACCACCCTTGACGCGGGCGACGATCGTGCCGGAGACGACCTCGTCGGCTTCCACGGCCTTGGAGATCTCCTCCCAGGCCTTCATCAGGTCGGCGCGCTCCTTGGAGAGGTAGAGCTGGCCGTCGCCCTGATCGAGGTTGTCGAGGTACACATCGACGTTGTCGCCCATCTCGATGATGAGCTCGCCCTCGGGGTTGATGAACTCGCGACGGGGGATGATGCCTTCGGCCTTGAAGCCGATGTCCACGGTGATGTACTCGTCACCGATGTCGATCACCTTGCCGGAGACGACGGAGTGTTCCTGGACGTTGCTCTGCTGCAGGGCGTCCTCGAACAGGCTGGTGAACGCGTCGCGGTCGAGATCGTTGAGGGGAGTATCGAGAAGGTTGTCGTTGACAGGAGGAAGGGAGGTCATGAATCGAGAAACCAGACCACCGATGGCGCGGGATTGCGCACCGGCAGGAGTTGATTGGGTCGTTGTGGAGCGCTGCGACGAGCTGATTCTCGCGCGACGCATACAGACATAGAAAGAGTCACCGTCCGAGGCGCACCTGGGACAGCCGCGGCGGGGTATCGGGCGGGGCCTGGCGCGTCAAGGGGAAACTAGGCCCCCCGTCGCCTCGCCTCGGCGAGCACGGCCTCGAGGACCTGCTCCGGCCCCATGCCGGTGGTGTCGAGGACCCAGGAGTCAGGGAGGATCTGCAGGGGTGCAACGGCCCGCCCCGCGTCCTGGGCATCCCGGGCGGCCACTTCCTTCACCAGCTGATCGAAGTCGGCGTCGATGCCCCGTCCCTCGAGCTCCAGCAGCCGGCGGCGGGCTCGCTCCTGCAGGCTGGCGTCGAGGTAGACCTTCAGCTCGGCACCGGGCATCACCACCGAGCCGATGTCCCGCCCGTCCATGACGACCCCACCTTCGGCCGCCAGGCGCTGCTGCAGATCCATCAGGGCCGCGCGCACCGCCGGCAGGGTGGCGACCGCCGAGGCACCCTGCCCCACCGTCTCGGCCCGGATGGCCTGGGAGACGTCCTCGCCGTCCAGGAAGATGGCCAGCGCCGTGCCGTCCCAGTGCAGGCGCACGGGCAACGCGGCGGCGACCTCGGCCAGCGCCGGCTCGTCGTCCAGGGCCAGCCCCAGGCGGGACGCGCGCAGGGCCACGGTCCGGTAGAGGGTGCCGGTGTCGACGTAGGTGTAGGCCAGGGCCGCGGCCAGGCCGCGGGCGACAGTGCCCTTGCCGGAGGCGGCGGGCCCGTCGATGGCGATGCGGAGACGCTTCGGGGTGTTCGGTGTGCTCATGTCCCCAGGCTATGGGGACGCACCCAGGGACGCCAGCGTCTGGATTCCGTAGATGACGGCCTCGCCTTCCACGGTGGTGACCTGCACCTTGTTGGGGGCGCCGGGCACGGGGGTCAGCCCGACGAAGGAGCTGTGGCCGAGCTGATCCTCGAGGGCGTAGTCGGCCACGGGCAGCCGCAGCTCCACGTCGCCGGTGACCGTGGCCACCACCACCCGCTCGGGGATCTCAGCCCAGAAGGCGTCGATGGAGCCTTCGACCACCTGCAGCACGGCCTCGTCGGCGCTCAGGGCCGACGCGTGGATCTCGCCCTTGCCCACGATGACCGAGCTGTCGCCCATGTCGCCGGTGAGCTCTGCGAGGCCTTCGCCCAGGTCCAGCTCGAGCTCGACCCCGGCCGGGAGCGAGAGCTCCAGGTCGCCGCCGCAGGGGGCGGGGGTGCGGCAGGTCAGCTCGAGGATCAGGATCTCACCGTCGCGTCGCGCGTCGTAGGCCAGCGGCGCCTCGGGGCCCCAGGTCTTGGTCTCGGCGTCCACCAGCGCGCCGTCGTGGCTGGTCACGTTGATGTCGCCCGCGGCCCAGCGCACCTTCACCCGCTCCACGCCCGCCCATGAGGCCTGGTTCTGCACCTCGAGGCTGCCCCCAGCGAGCAGGCCGAGGATCAGGGGGGCGGTCGTGATGATGGCGCGCTGCATGGTGCGACCTGCGCTTGGGGTTCAACCAGTGGGACACCGGACGGGCCGGAAACAGAAACCTTCGAATGGAGTGCGGGTGCCCAAGAGACAGGAAGAGACAAGTCAGCGAGAGCGGGACACCCTGGACACGTCAATGGTAATAAACATTTTATGGTTCATAGATGACGTGTCAACACTTTTTCGCAGGGGGACGACATTCCTGTCCCTCCCCTCCCCCTCGGCCCGGTGAACCCTGTGTCCTAGCCGACCTCGTAGAGGTTGATGTAGCGGCTGCCCTCGATGGGGATGCGGCCCAGGTGCTGGGTGTTCAACGCGATCTGCCGGCGCCCGACCTCGGTGACCAGCACGCGGCCGCGGTGGGCGCTCAGGTTCATCATCCAGCGGGACAGGTAGAAGGGGCCCGCCAGCTCCCAGCCCTCGCCGGGGCGCTGGGTGTCGCTCTGGAGACGCGCCACGCCGGGCGCCACGCCGGCGCTCAGGCGGTAGCCGGCCTGCAGGGTGAGGCGCTGCAGGCGAAGGGCGCAGCTGACCGCCCGGCTCAGGGTGTCCCGCAGGCCCTCCTTGACGATCCACACCACCAACATGGACCCTTCCCCCGACTCCCAGACCTCGCCCTCGCTCTCGGCGAGGATGCCGGTCCACTGCTGGATGACGTTGGCGAGGCTGGACTGGGGCGCGGCGATGGAGCGCGGCGGCTGGGAGGCCTCCGCCGCCATGACCACGATGGCCGAAGGCGGCAGAGTGCGCCGGGCGGGCTTGGCGATGCTGGGCTGTTCGCCATCGGCGGCGCGGGTCGCAGCCTCGAGGACGTCCTTGAGGTACTGGGACAGATCGTTGTTGGTCGCCCGGTGACCCTCGCGCACCATGTTGATGGACAGGGCCTCGAGGAAGTCCGCGGCGTCGTCGTAGCGGTCTTCGGGCCGCCGCGAGAGCACCTTGAGCACGATGTCCTCGAGATCCTCGCTCACCTCGGAGCGGAAGCTGCGCAGGCTGGGCACCTCGGCCCGGCGCACGCGGGCCAGGGTCTCCTCGCGGGTGCGGGCCTTGAACAGGCGCCGGCCGGCGAGCAGCTCCCACAGCACGATGCCCATGGAGAACAGATCGCTGCGGCCGTCCAGATCCCGGCCCTCGACCTGCTCGGGTGACATGTAGGCGTACTTGCCCCGCACCACCTTGTGGGTGCCGGTGGCCTGCATCGCCGCCCGGCTGATGCCGAAGTCGGTGATCTTCACCTCGCCGGCGTAGGACACCAGCATGTTCTGAGGCGAGATGTCGCAGTGGACGATGTTCATGGGCCGGTCGTGGTGGTCCACGCGGCTGTGGGCGAACTGCAGGGCCTTGAGCACCTCGCAGGTCAGGAACAGCGCCAGGGGGATGGGGAACGGGCCGGTCTTGCGGGCGCGGGTGAGCAGCCGGGCGAGGTCGAGCCCGTGCACGTACTCCATCGCGATGTAGTACTGGCCTTCGACCTGCTCGAACTCGAAGACCTGCACGATGTTGACGTGCTGGAGCTCGACGGCGATCAGGGCCTCGTACTGGAACAGCTGGATGAACTCCTGGTCCTTGGCCAGGTGGTCCAACACCCGCTTGATCACGAGGATCTTCTCGAAGCCTTCCATACCGTAGGAGCGGGCGCGGTAGACCTCGGCCATGCCGCCCGTGGCGATCTTTTCGAGCAGGTGGTACTTGCCGAAGACCTCGGGCTGGTTCGGTGTGGGCAAGGTGGACTCCGTGTTCGCGATGCTGGAGCACACCCTATCAAGAAACCGCCCGTCCCTCCCCCCGCCACGCCCCATCACTCCGCGGCCTCGCCATGACCGACTCCCCCTCCCCTGCCCTGGCCGAGCTGCTGGCGATCGTCGAGCAGCTCATGGATCCCGGCGGCTGCCCGTGGGAGCGCGCCCAGACCCGCGCCTCCCTTCGCCCCTACCTGGTGGAGGAGATCTACGAGCTGATCGACGCCATCGAGCGCGGGGATCCCGCCGGTCAGTGCGCGGAGCTGGGCGATGTGCTCTTCCTGCTGCTGCTGGTGGCGCGGATGGCGCGGGACGCCGGAGACTTCGACCTCGAGCAAGCCTGCGCCGGCATCGTGCACAAGATGCGCCGACGGCACCCGGGGATCCTGCGCCCCGCCGAAGACGAGGAGGTCTTCGACGGCCAGCCCGAGTCCTGGGAAGCCGCCAAGGCCCGCGAGCGGACCCGGACCCGCGACGAGGCGTCCATGCTCGATGGCATCCCGGCCGCCCTCCCCGCTCTCATCCGCGCCCACCGCGCCGGTGAGAAGGTCTCCCGGGTGGGCTTCGACTGGCCCGACCTCGCCGGCGTGCGCGCCAAGGTGGACGAAGAGCTGGCGGAGCTGGACGAGGCCGTGGGCGCGGGCGACCCGGTGGCCGTGCGCCACGAGCTGGGGGACCTGCTGCTCACCGTGGCGAACCTGGCGCGCATGGCCGGGGTGGGGCCCGAAGAGGCCTTGCGCGAAGCGAACATGCGCTTCGAGGGTCGCTTCAGGGCCCTCGAGACCCTCGCCACCACCCGCGGGGTCGACCTGCACGAGGCCGATCTGCAGGAGCTCGAGGCGCTGTGGCAGGAGGTCAAGCGGGGCGGGGCTGGCCGGCCGGGCGCGGGTGCATAGACTTCCAACGCACCCGGCGTTGGAGTCCGATGTTCTGGAAGCTGCTGCTCGCGTTCACCGTCATCCCCGCGGTCGAGCTGTACCTGCTGGTCAGCATCGGGCAGTGGATCGGCCCCCTGGCGACGGTGCTGATCATCGTGCTGACGGGTCTGTTCGGCGCCGCCCTGGCCAAGCAGGAGGGCACCGCGGTGTGGACGCAGCTGCGCGCTGATCTGGGCCGCGGCCTGCCCCCCGCATCACACCTGGTCGAGGGCGCGATGGTGCTCGCTGGCGGCTTGCTGCTGCTCACCCCGGGCCTGTTGACGGACCTCACCGGCTTCACCCTGATCCTGCCCTTCACCCGGCGCCCCCTCGCGCCGCTGCTGTCGAGCTGGCTGCTGAAGCGCTTCCGGATCCAGGTCGCAGGCGGGACGCCGCCGGGCCCGGTGCCCGTGGAGCCCTCCCGGCCCAAGCCGACGCCCGAACCCACCAGCGAGGCGCCCTCTGGCGACTCGCCCTTCGAGCACCCTGTGCGCTAGGCGTCGCCCACCGGCTCGGGTGGGGTGGTGCTGAGGCCGCCGTCGGGCACCTCGAGCTTCATGAAGAAGGCGTGGTAGCTGGCGTGCTGGTTCTCGGGGTCCAGCTCGGCGGCCTTGGCGAAGTGAACCCGGGCTTCCTTGGTGAGCTCGTGGAAGCGCTCGGGGGGGCCGAAGATGACCTCGTCGGTGTCGGCCGCCTGGCGCAGGATCTCGGCCAGCAGGCCGTGGGCCAGGCCCTTCACCACCGCCTCGGGCAGCTCGTCGATCCACTGGCCGCCGGCCTCGAGCAGGCGCAGCGCCTCGCGAGCCTCGGCCTCGGCGTCCGTCAGGCGCCCGGTGTCCAGGTGGATGCGCGCCAGCTCCAAGCGCGGCTCGGCCAGCCGCGGCTCCACGGCGAGGATGCCGCGGAACAGCTCGATGGCGTCGTCGATGCGGCCGTGCCGGGTGTGCTCGAGGCCAGCCAGGAAGCGGGCCCCAAGCCCCTCGAGGTGTTCCTCGGGCTGCTCGCAGGGATCGGAGATGGGGAGCTGGGCGTCGTCTGTGGGGGTCACGGGATGCTCCAGGGGGTCAGGTGATCAGCAGACCTGACGTTGGAGGGGGTAGTGCACGCTGATGCAGGTCCGCCCGTCGCCCGAGCTGACCTCCATGCTGCCCTGAGCCATCTGGACCAGCTTGCGCGCGATGGACAGCCCCAGCCCCGTACCACAGCCGGGGGGCTTGGTGGTGAAGAAGGGCTCGAAGATGTGCGCTTGCTGATCCGGCGTGATGCCCACGCCGTTGTCCGCCAGCGTGATCCGGACCCCCTGGTCCAGTGCGCGAGCGCTGAGCTCGAGCCGTGGTGTCGGGACCTCGGAGACGGCGTCCAGGGCGTTCTGGATGAGGTTGGTGAGGACCTGCTGCATGGCCACGGGGTTGCCGCGCATCACGGGCAGCGCTGGCTCGAGCTGCAGCTCGTACAGCACGCCCTCCTTGCGGGCCCTCGGAGCCAGGGCCTCGAAGGCCGCGCGCAGGGGCGCCTCGACCGCGAAGGGCTGGTCCCAGTCGCCGGGGCGCTGCACCAGGCCTCCCGCGGCCCGCAGCACCGCCTCCATGTGCAGGACCTGCTCCATCAGGGTGCGCTGCAGCTTCACCGCCGCGGCGTCCCCGGGATCGGGCTGGTGGACCTGCAGCAGGCTCTTGATGGCGAACAGCGGCTGCTTGAGCTCGTGCACGAGGGTGGCCGAGAGCAGGCCCAGCTCCGCGAGCCGGCCCAGCTCCATCCACTGTGCGGTGGAGCCCTGTCTGGTGTCGCTATCGCTCACGGGACCTCCACCACGACGTTGTCGATGACGATGTCGACCTCGCAGGACATGCCGAGGTCGAGGTAGCTGTCGGCGGCGCTGAACGCCATGGTGTAGGACCCGTTGGGCAGGATCCCTCCGGACTGGTCACGGGCGTCCCAGCTGACCAGCTCCGGCCCGGCGCTCCCCGCCGCCACCCACTCGCGGTAGCGCTCGAGGCCAGCGGCGTCGAAGACCTCGATCAGCCACCACGCAGGGCCGCTGTCGGCGGTGAGATCGACCTCGACGAGGTCGGCCTCGTCGGTGGCGGGCTGGTCGTCGCCGTCGGGACGCAGGGTGGTGGTGTCCGGGCTGCAGGCGATGACGTCCGGCGCGCTGTCGGCGACGTCGCCCAGCTCGATGACGAAGCTCGAGCTCACGCCGTCCCAGTCGCCATCCAGGCGATTGCCCGCCTCGTCGCGGACCTGGTCCGCCAGCTCGAGGGTGTAGACGTCCGCCGCCAGGTCCACGCTGTCCACCAGGGTGATGGTCGCGGTGGTGCCGTCGGTGTCCAGGCCGATGCTGTCGATGTCCAGCGCGCCGGCGCTGTCGGACAGGGTGACGTTGGTGCCGCTGAGGCTGGCGTCTCGCATCGCCTCGTCGAAGCGCACCAGGAGGGTGTCGGTGATCTCCTGGCTCGCGCCGACGGGATCGAGCTCGAGCACCACCGGCACGGCGTCGTCCCCCACCGCGGTGATGCCGGCGGCGCCGTAGGCGATGGAGCCTTCGCGCCCGGTGATGATCTCGCTGATGCCGCCCCGCAGGCTGCTCGCGACACTCCAGGTGAGCTGACCCTGGCCGGCGCTGTCGAGGGTCAGGGCGAGGCCCTGGCCGCTGGCGGTCGCGCCTGCGGTGATCTCGCCGATGGTCGTGCGCACCAGCAGGGTGCCATAGGCGGCCACGTCGCCGGCGCAGTCGAAGGCCTCGATGTCCACCTGGGTGCTGCCGTCGGTGCTGCTGCCGACCACGCGCACGGCGTCCACCGGGGTGACGGTGACGGGGCCGGCGGGCTCACCATCGGGCTCGGCCACGTAGGCCACGACCTGATCGATGTCGCCACACCCTGCGCTGTCGAAGACCACCCCGGTGACGAGGTAGGCCGCTTGGCTGGTCCACGCGGTGGTGGTGCTCGGGCTGGCCAAGCGCTGCTGGTTGCCCGCGCCGTCGTCGAAGTGGTAGCCCGCCACCGAACCGCTCGACCCGCTGGCGTCGAGGACCGAGGTGACGGTGCCGGTGGTGAGGCACATGACCGGCTCGCTGCTGCCGTCCACCAGCAGCGAGGCGGTGACGGTGCCGCAGTCGCCGTCGAGCACGTCCAGCGCCGAGCTGGTGGCGCTCAGCCCGCTGTCGGACAGCGCCTCCAGGGTGTCGGCCAGCGCGGCGGTGTCGAAGTCCGGCTGGGTGGTCAGCTCGCCCTCGTCGAAGGAGTCGAGGGTCAGGGTGGCGAAGCTCCCCAGGCTCGAGGACAGCTCCACAGCCTCGTCGAAGTCCACCACGCTGTTGCCGTAGCTGTCCACGGCCCGCAGCCGGACGTCGAGCTCCTCGCCCAGGAAGATCCAGGTCGCGGGCACCGAGACATCGAGCCCTGCCAGCGTGCTGTGGGTCACCTCGAACGGGGCGCTGTCCCCCAGCTCCACGCCCCCGTCCAGGGCCGTGACGACACAGCTGTCCACAGACTGGGTGATGGTCCCGGTGGTCTCGCCATGGCCCACCGCGTCGAAGCTGATGCTGGTGGGGCTCAAGCTGCCGGTGCAGTCCTCGAGGTCCACGCTGGTCACCGCCTGCACGAGGTAGGGGTTGCCGTAGGCGTCATAGACGTCCAGCTGGAGCGAGAACGGCTGGCCGGCCTCGAAGCTGGTGCCGCTGAGGCCGATCACCGCCACCCCGAGGCTGCCGTTTTCGATCTCGAAGCCCTCGTCGAGGGTGCGGCTGACATCCCCCACGCTGACGGTGACGAGCTGCTCCGCGACCGCGGTGGTCGCGACGCAGTCGAAGGACCACTCACCGGGCTCGGCGGTGGCGGTGGGATCGTCGCAGCTCAGCTCGTAGGGGCTGCCCTCGAACTCGTACACGTACGAACCGGGGACGGCGTCGACGGTGTTGCCGAAGCGGTCCACGGGGCGCACCCGCAGCGCGAAGGGCACGCCGGCCTGGAAGGGAGGGGTGTCGTAGTCGATGACGAAGTCGTACAGGTCCGAGGCGACGACCTCGAAGGTCCCGGACTTGCCGCTGAGGCCGTCATCGCCGGTGGCGGTGAGCTGATCGGTCTCGCCGGCGACGGTGGGCCAGGCCTGGCAGATCTGGTAGCCGTCCTCGAAGCCGGGGCAGTCCTGGGTGCCGTAGCCGGTGCCGGGATCGAGCCCGCCGAGCTCATCGACCAGCTCGACCTGCAGCTCCTTGCCCTGCTGCTCGAACCACTCATCGCCGTAGTCCACGACCTGGTTGCCGAACGCATCCAGGGCGCGGATCGTAACGAAGACCTCCTCGTCGCCGGCCACCACCGAGTTGGGAAACACGGAGACGTCGTACTCGACCGCATCCGCCGGGAGGACCTCGAAGCCCTCGCTGCTGCCCGAGACGGTGCCCGAGGCGAGGATGTGGTTCTCGGGGCAGTCCTCGGTGGTGGCCCCGGTGGGGGTGAACACGACGGTGGTCTCGGCGAGCACCTCGACGGCCTCGGACGCGGAGCCGCACTCCTCGTACAGGACCAGCACCGCGGTGGCGTAGTCGATGAGGTTGCCGAACTCGTCCACCAGGCGCAGGTCGGCCTCGAAGGACTCCCCGGCAGTGGTGGAGAAGCCGCTGTGCGGGAGCTGGATCTCCACGGTGTTCAGCGAGCCCGCGAGCACCGACACGGGGGTGGTGTGGGGCTCGATCTCGCTGTCGGGGTCGGCGGGCGAGAGCTCGAGCTCCAGGGGCGCGGGGGCGTGCCCGGTGAGGGTGATGACGTTGCGGTCCGCGCTGCCGGCCCGCAGGGTCAGGCCGATCCGGTAGCCGTCGCTGATCTCGTCGATGCTGGCATCGTCGAAGTTGCTGGTGTCGATGGTGAGATCGTCCGCTGCGAGCCCCTCGGGGGCGGTGATGTCGAGCTGCACATCGAAGGCCTGCAGCAGCACCTCGCCCCCCGGATCGTGCAGGGCCAGGCCGACGTCGAAGCTCTCCTCGACCACCGCGGTGTTGCTGGCGGTGGACAGCTGCAGGTGATCGGCGCGGGTGTCGGTGACCGTGAAGCCCCGCGGGAGCCTCGCGACGTCGTCCATGGGGCTGGTGACGATGACGGTGTAGCGCCCGGGCTCCAGCCCCGTGGGGACGTGCCCGGAGATGTGCTCGTAGTCCAGCAGCTCGACACCATCGAGCGCCACGCGCTCGCCGTCGGCCTCGAGCTCCACCACGAACTGCCGGTCCAGCCGCCCATCGGCGTCTCGGACGTCGAGCTCGACCCTGGGGTAGAAGTGCTCCCCGACGACGACGATGGGCTCGTAGTCACCGTTGTAGAGCCAGTCGGGCTCGACGCTGGTCACGCTCGGCGCGGGCAGGCCCGGCGCGCAGGCCACCACGGCGATCGAGGCAACCGATGCGATCAATGGGAGGGGACAACGCAATGAATGAGGTCCGGAACGGGCTGGGAGCCCAGTGGTCAGAAGAGTACCCGATAGCCAGGGAGCACCGCCACACCGCCGATGGGGCCGTCGTAGCCGAAGCCACCCTGCTTGGTGCCCACCAGCAGGTAGCGGCCCTCGACGGTCAGCTCACCCATGCCGATGCGGCGGGCGTAGCCGGTGTGCAGGGACATGCCCGGGCCGCCGATGCCGGCGCCGCCGGAGCTGGGCTGATCGCCGAAGCGGAGCTCGCCCTGGTAGACCAGGCCCACCAGGCCGGCGCCGATGAAGAAGGCGTTGAGCCCGCGCTCGTGCCGCACGGAGCCTGACAGGGCCATGGGGAAGAAGCTCGAGCGGACGGTGATGGTCTCGCCGGTGCCGTCGTCCACGAAGGACTTGCGGTCGGTGAAGAAGCCGATGGAGCCCCGCAGCAGGACCCAGTCCAGCTCGTCGAACACGCGCCCCTCGAAGGCCAGGGAGATGATGGGAGAGTTGATGGAGCCGAAGTTGGTCATCCCCCCCAGGCCGAGCCCTGCGGCCATGCGCAGGGGCCGCGGCACCAGCTCGAGCTTGGTGGAGCCGACCACCGCGCCCTCCTGGCTGTGGGCGCTCAGCTGGACGGTGCCGGCCTGCAGGTCCTTGGGGGGGCGGTACCAGGCCTCGTAGGTGGCGTCGGCGGTGGTCCTCAGGGCGCCCACCTCGCCGGCGTCGGCCTCGACCCGCACGGTCTCGTCGGTGACGGCGTTGCCGTGGCGATCCACCAGCCGGACACGGATGCGGGCCACGGCCGATGGGCCGGTGTGCAGCACCGCGGGCATGGTGTCGATGAACACCTCGCGGACCCGCCCCGCGCTGATGGGCACCTCCACGCTGGTCTCGAGATCGGCGGCGCCCAGCGAGACCTCGGGCCCCGGGCTGTGCGGGAGGAACGGCGCCCTGGCGATGCGGTCGCGGTAGCGGCACTCAAGGATCCCGAGGGCGTCGGGTTCGGTGACCTCGAGGGCGGCCGAGGCCCAGCCTCTGGCATCGGTGGGAGCCACCGCCTTGACCTCCCCCAGCGCCAGCTCGAGCTCCACGCCGGCGAGGGGGTCGCCGCGGGCGTCCAGCGCGCGGCCGTGGACGGTGAGCGTGGTCCGGGCCTGGGTGGTCACCAGCGGGCCGTGGCCCACCTCGACCATGGTCACCGGACCCTCTCCGGTCTCGCGGCGGTAGCTGGCCCAGATGCGGTCCTCGCCGCTGCCGCCGGCGGCGGCCCCGTTGTATTCTCCGCGCAACGCGCCGCCCTCGACCCGCTCGACCTTCACCGCGCCCTTGTCGGCGCCCACGGCCACGTCCGCGGCCGAGAGCCGCTCGCCGAGCCGGTCCTCGAGCAGCACCTGGACCTGCGCCACGGGGAAGTCCGCCGACAGCGCCGAGGGGTAGACCCGGAGCAGGAGGCGATCGGGGATGCCCTCGCCCATGGGGAGCCGGGTCCGGGTGGCGGCCAGGGTGCCTGGGATCCCGCAGTCCACCCTCAGATCCAGGTAGCTCTCGTCTTCGGGGGGCACCGGCACCAGCACGTAGCGGCCGGGGGCGTGTCGGATCAGCTCACCGCCGCCCTCGGGCGCCACGTTGCACACCGGCGCGATGCCGGTCCACGGCCTCCCGAAGGGATCCAGGGCGGCCAGGAACAGCGGCGCGACCGGGGCGGAGTTCGGGCGGTTGGTGGCGGCCATGTGGGAGAGCAGCGGGCGGTTCTCCCGGGCGAGGTTGAGGGTGGTGCGCTGGGAGTTGCCGGAGGGGTCGGTGATGTCGACGGTGGCGGTCTCCTCGCCAGGCCAGGCCGAGATGAAGGCCACCGCCACCCCGGCGTCGTCGGCGATGAAGGGTCCGTAGCTGCGCTTGCCCACGGTGAGGGTGACGCTGGCGGCCGGCTCGGTCCGCACGGGGATGCGCGGCCGCCCCACCACCCGGATGGGCACCCAGCTGGGGGGATGGTCGGGGTAGCGCAGATCGTGCACCGCCAGCAGCGCGACCCGGGGGTAGCGCTCCTCGCCCAGGCGGGCGCGCACGATGAGCTCGCCGTCCAGCTGCTCGACCCCCTGCACGGCGCCCTCGGAGAGGGACACCTGGACCTCGTCGGGGGCCGGGATGTCCTCGCCGGCGAGGGACACGATGAACTCGGGTTGGTCGCCGACCACGACGTCGATGTGGTCTGGACCGCGCAGCACGGGCTCGGGGACCGCGGCCAGGGGCATGCGCACCCGCTTGATGCCGCCGCTGCCGGTGCCGATGGTGAAGGTCACCTGCCCCCTGGCGTCCGCCGGGGCCAGGTAGTGGTAGGCGTAGACGCCGTCCCGGATGCGCCCCTCGGCCATCACCACCCTGCCCGGCTCGGCGGCCACCGCCGGCAGCGCCTCGGTGATCGCCCGTCCCTCGCGATGCAGCACCAGCAGCAAGCGGTTGGGCCGCCCGGGCACAAGCTCGCCGTCGGCGGCCACCAGCGTGACCTCGGCCTGCGCGCCCGCAGGCAGGACGAGCGCCAGCAGGAGCGTGAGCAGCAGGAGGATCGAACGTGAGCGCTTCACGCCCCCATCCTACCCCAACGGGGGGATCAGTACTCGACCGCGAACGAGGCGCTGTTGGGGGGCTCGCTGTCGCGGGTGACGAGCTGCTCGTCCTCGGACGTGCGTCCGAGGGGGTCCCGGGCGGTGACGCGCAGGGGGTTCTCCCCTTCTTCGAGGGGAATGGCGGCCTCGAAGTGCCCCTCGGCGTCGGCCACCACGGTGGTCCAGCGACCGGCTGCGCCCACCCGGACCTCGGCGCCGGGATCCGTCAGGCCCCGCACCGCCACCTCGGCGTGACGCGTGCGCACGCTCTCGGGCCAGGCGACCTCGAGCAGCAGCGACTCGGGGATGGCGGCGACCTTGGGTGTGCCGTCGGACAGCAGCAGCAGGCGTTCCCCTTGCTCGAGGGTCTCGATGCTGTCCACGCCCAGGATCTCCACCGTCCCCTGGTGGGTCTCCACGGCCATGTTGCCGCCGGCGTTGACACCCACGGCGAAGTTTCCGTCCCGGCCCACGACCTCGCGGTCGCTGTGGACGATGCCCAGGCTGCCCCGCTCGGGCCGCACGGTGGCCTCGACCGAGCCGTTGTCCAGCTCGATGCGCACGCCGTCGCGGGTGACGTCGAGGATGCGCACGGAGCTGGCCTTCTCGACGGTCAGGGTGGAGCCTTCGCCCAGGGCGAGGAAGGCCCGGCCGTCGGCCTCGGTCTCGATCCGGGAGGCCCGCTCGAGGATCAGCCCGGGGCTGACCGCGGCCCGCTCGCCCTTCTCGTCCACGTGGTGGACAGAGCCCTCGACCGCCTGCACCAGCAGCGGCACGGTGCCCTCGGAGGGGAACAGCAGGGTGTAGCCGACGAGGCCCACGACCAGGATGGTCACCACCGCGAGCGCGATGCGCAGGTTCTCGCTCATGTCAGGCCTTGGGGAGTGCGAGCAGGTATGCGGCGTCGAGGGAACTCTCCGGCTCTCTCAAGCGTCCGCCGTGCTCGGCAAGGATACGACGGGCCACCCACAGTGACATCCCCGAGGCGAACCAGTCGTCCCTCTGTCCGGGCTCATTATCGGGTTTGTTCCCGGACATTCGCATCTCGACAAGGATCTCGTCCCCGCCGATCCTGCCGTGCAGGGTGAGCACGCCGCCAGGGGCGAGCAGCGCCCTGAGGCTGGTGAGCAGCTGGGCGAGCGCCCGCCCGATGGTGGCGCGGTCGGCCAGCACGGGCAGCTCCGTGTCGGAAGGAATGTGGCGCAGCTCGATCTCCTTGAGCTCGAAGGCGGGCCGCACCAGGGCCACCACGTCGGCGGTGATGGCGTCCAGGTCCACCTTCTCCAGCTCCCCTCGGTCGACGACCTCGCGGGTGAAGGCCAGCAGCGAGGACACGATCTCGGCGCAGCGCTGGGTCTCCCGCTCGATGGTCGCGAGCAGCTCCGCGTCGGCGCTGCCCTCGTGGCGCTGTGCGAGCAGCTGGGTGAGGCCGAGGATGCCGGCCAGGGGGTTGTTGAGCTCGTGGGCCAGCCCGGCTCCCAGCTCGGCGACCGCGGCCAGGCGCCCGGACTCCACCAGCTGCTCCTGCGCCTCGCGCAGCTCTCGAGTGCGAGCCTCGACCCGCTCCTGCAGCTCCAGGTTGAAGGCCTGGATCTCGTCCTGCTGTTCTCGAATCCGGGCGGAGTCCCTCGCCAGCTGCTGGGACATCGTGTTGAAGGCGTCCCCGAGCTCCTCGATCTCACCGATGGGATCGGGCTGGACCTGGCGCCCCAGCTCCCCCTCGCCCACCGCCCGGGCGGCGTCCCGAAGCTGCACCACGGGACGGTGGATCTTGCGGGCGAAGTGCAGCCCCATGACGCTCGCCAGGGCCATGGCCACCAAGCCGAACCAGGAGGCTCGCCAGCGGATGTTGCGCCCCGGAGCGGTGGCGACGTCGTAGGGCTCGGCCACGACCGCCAGCCAGCCGGTGCCGTCGACCCTGGAGAACGCCGCCAGGACCTCTTCGCCGTCGCCGGCTTGGTAGCGAAGCTCCGCGCTGGGCACGCTGTCGAGGAACCAGGCGAAGTGCTCGGGCTCCACCAGGCCGTCGCCGAGACCGGCGAACAGCTGGCCCCTGGCGTCCAACATGGCCACCTCCGTGGTCTCGCTGGCGAGCATGCCCATGCGCTCGACCATGGGTGCCAGGGAGAGCTCCACGGCCAGCACCGGAGCGTCCTCTCCGATCCCGGAGAAGACGACGGGGGCGACGGGAGCCTGGGCGCCAGGGGGCAGGTAGGGGGTCCCCACGACGATGGCGTCGTCCTCGAGGGTCGCCAGGGGCAGGCGCTCGCGGAAGGCGCTGAAGCGCTGCTCGTCGACGACCTGATGCCCCGGGGGCACCGGTGAGCCGGGCCGGACCATCTGGCTGGGGGCCACGTCCGCGCCCTCGCGGGTGACCAGGCTGACGATGTTGACCTCGGGCAGCTGGTTGTAGACCAGGCGCTCGAAGCCCACCTGGCCCTCGTGGCTGAGGTCCTCGATGGGGAAGGCCTCTCGCAGCAGGGACACGGCGTGGGCCCGCCCGGTGAACCAACCATCGACGAAGCTGGCCAGGTTGTCCGCCTGCTGGGCGTGCAGGTCCACCACCTTGTCGGTGACCGAGCGGGTGGCGACCTCGGTGGCGGCGTAGCCCAGCAGGAGCAGGGGTGGGAGCGCCGCCGCCGCGCTACCCAGAATCAGCAGCGTCCGCAGTCGCACGATCTCCCCCCGGGGTGCTCAGGTCTCGACGGGGAAGCGGACGCGGAAGGTTGTGCCCTCGCCTTCCGCGCTCTCAGCGGTGACCGTGCCACGGTACTTGGTGACGATGCGGTAGACGATGTTGAGGCCCAGCCCCGTGCCCTTGCCCGGCTGCTTGGTGGTGTAGAAGGGGTCGAACACCATGGCCAGGTTGCTGTCGGGGATGCCGGGGCCGTTGTCAGAGACCTCGGCCACGACCTGGCCGTCCTCGAGCCCGGCCCGCACGGAGATGATCCCGGCGCGGCCAGCGGCCCGGACCTCGCCCAGGGCCTCGACCGCGTTCTTGACCAGGTTGACGAAGACCTGCTGCATCTCGTTGGTGCGCGCGTTGACGAAGGTGCCCTCGCGCAGGTCGGTATCGATCTGGATGCCGTTGGTGTCCGCCGAGCGCTCCACCAGCCGGATGGCGTCGGTGATGACCCGCGGCAGATCGACGGTGGTGAGGTACTCGCCCTTGGAGGCGCGGCTGTAGCTGGACAGCTCCACCACGATGCTGCGGATGTTCTGGCTGTACTCGACGATGTCGCGGGCGTAGTCGCGGGCCAGCTCGGCGTTGTCCTCGTCGACGATGGCCTCGGCCAGGCCGAGGATGCCGAACAGGGGGTTCGAGATCTCGTGGGCGATGCCGGCGGCGAGGGTGCCGATGCCGGCGAGCTTCTCGGACTGGATCAGCTCGGCCTGCAGGCGCTTGGTCTCCTGCAGCGATCGCTCGAGCTCGTTGTTCTTGGTCTCCAGGTAGGAGAGCAGCTCCCGGTTCTTCATGACCATCCGCTGCTTCTCGAGGGCCCGCCGGACCTTCTTGCGGATGTCGAAGACGTTGTTGAGGGGCTTGAGCACGTAGTCGAAGGCGTCCAGCTCCATGGCCGCCAGGGCGGTCTCGAGGCTGGCGTAGCCGGTGATGATGATCACTTCCGCGTCGGCGTTGACCTGCTTGGCGGCCTTGAGCAGCTCGAGGCCGTTGATGTCGGGCAGGTTCTTGTCCGTGAGCAGCAGATCCACCCCGTCGCGCTGCATGACCTCGAGGGCCTCGTGCCCGGAGCTGGCGAGGGTCAACCGGTAGGGTTCGTCCTCGAAGACCGCCTTGAGGATCTGCAGGATGACGGGCTCGTCGTCGACGATGACCAAGTGCGGGGTGCTGTCGTGGGACGCGGTGTCCATGGCTCGCCTCGGGCGGATGGTCAGCGTAGCACGGTGGGCGCTGTGGCGGCGAGGTGCTGGGATGCGGCCCGGACCGATGTTTGACAGCGCGCGGCGAGATACTAATACTACCTGCCGGGACAGGACCGATCTGCCCGGTCCGGCCAACGGTCCCGTTCCCCCCCTCCCCCTCCCCGATTCCGCTGGAGTCCTCGTGATGACCTCTCGCATCACCCTGGCCCTCACCATGGCGCTGGTGACCACCGCGTGCTTCAACAAGAACACCGAGACCACCACGGCGGCCGCGGCCGAGGACACCAGCTCCGTCCGCGAGCGCACCACCTCCGACGGCAACCTGGTGGTCGAGGTCGACCTCGACGGCGACGACAAGCCCGACATCTACAACTACTTCCGCACCCTCGACGGTGACGGCCGCCTCCTGCTCCGCAAGGAGATGGATCTCAACCAGGACACCCGCATCGACGTGTGGTCGTTCTTCACCGAGACCGGCGACCTCGAGCGCGAGGAGATGGACGGCGACTTCGACGGCAACATCGACTGGATCGACCACTACCAGGGCGGCAAGCGGGTGATGTCCGAGATCGACACCCAGAACGCCGGGCGCTTCGACCTGTTCAAGTACTACGAGCAGGGCAAGATCCGCCGCAAGGAGCGCGACACCACCGGCGACGGCAAGGTGGACCACTGGGAGTACTTCGACGAGGCCGGCCAGGTCGTGAAGGTGGGCTGGGACATCGACGGCGACGGCCAGATGGACGTGCGTGAGGAGTAGGTCCGAGGACTCGTCGCCGCGCTAGTCGACCTCGAACTCGAGCACGCCGACCTCGGCGCCGCTGGTGCCGTCGTACCAGCTCACCTCGTAGTTGCCCGCCGGGGGCTGCTCGAGGACGATGGTGGGCGCGTAGCAGATGGTGCAGTCGTCGGTGGTGCGCACGTCCCAGTACTCGTCCACGGTGATCTTCCGCCCCTGCCCTGAGATGTCGGGGTCGAAGATGTCGGCGCAGCCCATGAACACGCCCTTGTGGGACACGTGCCAGTCACCGTCGACCTCGGTGACCTCGAGGGCGTCGGTCTCGGGCGCGTCGAAGTCGTAGTCGGTGCATTCCGCGGTCTCGACCACGATGGAGATCTCGGAACCGCAGCCGAGGGCGAGCAGGAGTGCGAGGAACATGGGGCCTCCAGGGGTCCCCGACATTCTACCTCGAGCATCCACCCTGCGGGCAATCCTCAGAGGTAGCGCTGCAGGCCCCGGCGCTCGAGCTGCTCGCTGATGGCGCGGATGTCCTGTGCGCGGTCCAGCCGCCCGATGAAGAGCACGTCGGGGGTGTCCACCACCACGAGGTTCTCGACACCGAGCACGGCCACCAGCTTCTCCGGGCTGTGCACGACGTTGCCGGAGGCGTCCAGGACGACCTTGTCGGAGGAGACGATGGTCCCACCGGGCCCGGACGGCAGCACCTCGGGCAGCGCGCTCCAGGCGCCGACGTCCGACCAGCCGAGGTCCTGGGCCGGCACCGTGAGCACGCCACGGGAGCGCTCCATCACGCCGTAGTCCACGCTGGTGGCGTCGAAGCGCTCCCAGAGATCCTCGATGGCCGAGGGCTTGTGCGCCAGCGCCTCCATCGCCGCCCAGGTGCCCGGCAGGTACTCCCGGTAGGCGTCGCGGATGGCGTCGACGGTCCAGCAGAACATGCCGGCGTTCCACAGGTACTCGCCGGAGTCGAGGAAGTTGCGGGCCGTGGCGGCGTCGGGCTTCTCGACGAAGCGTCGCACGCGGAGGAAGGGCTCTCCTCCCCAGCGACCCAGCTCGCCGCCGACCTTGAGGTAGCCGTAGCCGGTCTCGGGGCGGGTGGGCTGGATGCCGATGGTGACCAGGGAGTTGGTGCGGGAGGCACCCTGGGCCGCCGCGGCGAGGACGTGCTGGAAGCGCTGTTCGTCGGCGACGACATGGTCCGCGGGCAGAACGGCCATCACCGTGTCGCCGCCCCAGCGGCGGGCGATCTCCACCGCGCCCCAGGCGATGCAGGGCGCGGTGTTCCGGCCCCGGGGCTCCACCAGGAAGTTGTCGTGGGGCAGCTGCGGCAGCTGCTCGCGCACCGCCGCCTCCATGTCTCGGCCCGTGGCGATCAGGACACACTCGGGCTTCACCAGCCCGGACAGCCGATCCACAGTCTGCTGGATGAGGCTGTCCTCGCCGCTGAGGGCGATGCACTGCTTGGGCCTGGCCGCGCGGGACAGGGGCCAGAAGCGGGTGCCACGGCCGCCGGCCATGACGAGGACCTTGAGATGACCACAGGAAGGAGGAAGCATACCGGCTCCAGAGCTGCCCGCAGGGCGTGCGGGGGCGGTCCCTAATCCGCTTCAGCCGGTCGCGCTCGAGGGCGGCTCGGCCACCGCCGCGAAGGCCGCGGGTTCGATGCGCTCGTAGGCGCGGTAGGCGGTCACGGACACGGCGTTGGCGAGGTTCAGGCTGCGGATCGGGCCCGGGATGGGGATCCGCCAGCACTGGGTGCCGTCGCGCAGACGCTCGGGCAGGCCGGTGCTCTCACGCCCGAAGACCAGCACGTCGCCCCGCTCGAAGTCCGCGTGGGCGATGCTCCGGGGGGCGTGGCGGGTGAGCGTGTGAAGCCGTCGACCTTCGCACCAGGACAGGAAGGCCTCGAGCTGGTCGTGCACCTGCAGATCGACCTTGCGCCAGTGGTCGATCCCCGACCGACGCACCGCCTTGGCCTCGAGGCTGAACCCGAGGGGGCGCACCAGGTGGAGTCGGGCACCGAGCCCGACACAGAGCCGCCCGATGTTCCCGGTGTTCTGCGGGATCTCGGGAAACACCAGGGCGATGTGCAGGCAGGGGTCCGCGAGGCGCCCAGCGGGGCGCGCGGGGTCCTGCTGGCTCACTCCTCGGCCCCGCCGTCGTCTTCGGAGGGCTCGGCCTCCTGCTCGGCGGGCACGGGTTCCTCGTAGCGGCCGATGATCACCCTCGCGGCCTGGATGACCTGGCTGCCCACCCGGTAGCCGGCCTCGAAGACCTGGATGACCTGACCATCCAGCGCCGCATGCTGGACCGGCATGGTGCAGATGGCGTCGTGGATGTTGGGATCGAAGGGAGCCGGAGCGGCGACGATGGTCTCGAGGCCCAGCTTCTTCAGGGCGCCCTGGAACTGATCGAAGACCAGCTCGAGCCCCTGGGTGGCGTCCGGGGGCAGGTCGAGGCCCTTCCAGGCGTCCAGGGAGCGGCGCAGGTTCTGCACGGGCTCGAACATGGCCATGACGACCTCGCCCCGCCGGCGTCGATCCCGATCTTCCTGGATGCGCTCGTTGCGCTCGCGCATGGACTGCATCTCGCCCTGCAGCTGCACGTAGGCCGAGCTGACCTGCCGGAGCCTGGCCTCGATCTCGCTGCCGTGGTGGGACGGCAGCTCGTCGGTGGCGTCGTCGTCGACGCCGGGCAGCACGTGGACCTCGCCGGCCTCGGCCTGCTCGTCCTGGGTCGACTCCTGCTCCTGAGTCTCGTTCTCGCCGGGCTTGTCGTGCTCGTCAGCCACGATGACCTCCACGTGGGGCCCCCCATCCAGGTGCGGGGAGCGGCACCATGCTAACCGCCAGGGGGCGCGCGTCAACGCGCCTGGGACTGGCATGTCGCAGGATCGGCGCCACTTGTCGTCGCGCCCCTGGGGGTTAGCCAGGGCACCCGTTCACAGCTCGGAGTGAGGCCATGCGATCCGGTCAGCGCACCGCCCTGGTGATCCTCGTCCTGGCCATCTCCCTGGTCACCGCGCTGCTGATGCTGCCGGCGCCCCAGGAGGGCTCCAAGGACGGCCTCGAGCCCCTCTTCCCCGGGCTGCTGCCCGAGGACATCGCCCGCGTGGAGCTGTCCGGTGGCCCGCTGGCGGCCCCCGTCGTCCTCGAGCTGGTGGACGGCGACTGGGCGCTCGCGGCGCCCCGGCCCGCGCCGGCGGATCGGACCCGGGTCGGGATGCTGCTGCGCGCCATCGTCGGCCTCGAGGTCGGCGCCCCCATCGACGACGCGCAGCTCGACGCCTACGATCTGGACAGCTCCACGGCGCCAGGGGTCACCATGGAGACCGCGGAGGGCGAGCTCCACGAGCTCCGCGTGGGCGCCGAGACCGTCACCGGTGGCACCTACCTGCTCTGCGAGGGCCGCGTGCGCCCCGCCGAGGGGTTGGTGGCGCAGTCCCTCCCCACGGACGCCGACGAGCTGCGGGATCGCCGCCTGTGGACCGGGTCCGTGCTCGGCTCCCGCGGCCTCGCGGTCACGGGCGTCGCGGACTGGAGCATGGAACGGGCCGACGTGGGCTGGCGGCTGGTCTACGGTGAGCTCCCTGAGAGCTTCGACGCCGCGGGGAGCCCCGAGGCCGTGCTGCAGCTGCTGTCCAGCGCCCGGGTGCACCGCTTCCCGACCGCGCCCAGGGAGCTGGCGGCCCCCCTCATCGAGCTGACCGTGGCCGATGAGCTGGGGGCACCGTCCCGGCTCTCCTTCGGTCCCGCCAGCAGCGACGGGCTCCACCCGGCGGCGGTCCCGTTCCAGGACCAGATCGTGCTCGTCGAGGCCTCCATCGTCGAGGCCCTGGTGGAGCTGGTCGCGGGTCCGGCCGACCCCGAGCCCGGCGTCGGTCCCGCCGAGGACTAGTCGGCGACCTCCCAGTCTTCGGTGCTGGGGGGCAGGATCTCCCGGGGGACCTGGACCCGCCGCGCGATCTCGTGGGCGATGGCCAGGGGCTTGGGGCGCCGCGTGAGGTGGATGAGCACCGCGCTGCCCATCACGGTGGCCGCGAAGCAGGGGATGGCGAGGGGTTGGCCAAGCACGACCCAGGTGGCCGAGACGAGGGAGGCCAGCACCGCCCCGATGAGCCCCGTGCGCCGCCAGCGCGCGCGCCGGACCATGGCGCGGACCGCCCGCGCGGCCTCGGCCTGGTTCTGCCCACCGGCGTCCACGATGCCCCTGGACAGCTCCCGCGCACGATCCAGCCGGCCCGTGTGCAGCGCCAACAGGGCCGAGATCAGGCGGGAGGGGAAGAGCCAGGGTTGATGGGCCAGGGCGTCGTCGAAGCAGGCCGAGGCCTCGTCGAGGCGATCCTGCTGCAGCAGCGCGATGCCGAGGTGGTGCTGCAGGATGCCGTCGTCCGGGTGGTAGGCCGAGGCCAGGCGCAGGTACAGCTCGGCCTGTTCGGGGACGCCGACGTGGGTGGCGGCGAGGGCGGCCGTGAGCGCCGCCGCGCGATGATCGGGCTGGATGAACAGGACGCTGTCGAGCAGCTGCTGCGCCTCGCTGGCGCGGCCGTCCCGCAGCATCATCACCGCGCGCGAGACCGGGTCGATGAGATCGGACAGCTGGCCTTCGGCGCGTACGGCGTCCACCTCGTCGTTCAGCTCCCCCGGCGGCTCCGTGCCCGTGAGCACCAGGCCGCAGTCCGCGGTGACGTGGGAGGCGTGCAGGTGCTCGACACCTTCGGCCACCGGTGCCTCCAGGGAGCCCAGGAAGGTCTCCATCGCCTGCCGGGCGGGACAGTCGTCGCCGTCGCCGAAGCGGTAGAGGTAGAGCAGCAGCGCAGGGCGGCCCGGGGGCTCGAGGTAGAGCACGTTGGCGTCACCGGCGTCGTCGACCGGGCTGATGCCGAAGCGCTCGGCGCGGTGCACGGACCCGGCGTAGCGGGCCAGGAAGGCGGCGACCTCGGCCGCCATCTCACCACCGGCGACCTCGCGCCGGGAGAGGCTGCGGATCGACGCCCAGGCGTAGCGCTCGAAGTAGCTGCGGCGCAGCTGGAGGATGCGCTGGCGGCAGTGGGTGATCTCGGCCTCGATCACCTCGCCGTCGTCATAGCGGCTGGACGCGGAGCCGATGCGGCGCTGGTAGAGGCGGATGGCGTCCTCGAAGGAGTAGGTCCGCACCACACCGTTTCGGCCGACGATCTCGACCGGAAACTCCACCAGCATGGAGTAGTCCTTGTGCCGGTATTTGCGGAGCTTGCGGTGCTTGTCCATCGGTCCTGGAGCAACGGTGGGTTTCCGTCAGCCGCGGCACCGCCGCCCGTTTCACCATGAGTACCACCGGGCGCCGGCACGTCGCAAGCGTCCAGTGCACAGAGGGGCTGCGGACGCGGGGTACGTGCGGCGGGTTTCACAGGTTGGTAATGACGTGCAATAAACCCGGACCGCCCTCGTAGTCACGGCGAACCCCGAACCGGGCTCGGCACTTCGGTCGAGCACCGACCCCCCGGGAGGCCCCCATGGGCGCCCATGGCTACGGAGGCTCCTTGGCGTTGCGCCTGGAACCAGCACCCGTGGACGAGCTCGCGTTCATCACTGCGGCCCTCGAGGGCGACGCTTCGGCCCGCGCCTGGCTCGTGCGCAAGCACAGCACGCCCGTCTTCCGGTTCTGCCTGCGCATGCTCGGCAACCAGGAAGACGCCCAGGACGCGGCGCAGGAGACCATGGTCAAGGTGCTGAGGAACCTGCACCGCTACCGCTCCGACTGGCGCTTCTCCACCTGGGTCTTCGGCATCGCCCGCAACACCTGCATCGACGAGCACCGGCGCCGCAAGCGGCGGCGCACGACCTCCGAGGTGGAGGTCGTGGACAAGTCCGCCTCCCCCTACGAGGTCACCGAGAGCGGGATGCGGGCGGAGCGCCTGCGCGCGGCGCTGGATGAGCTCCCCCCGCTGTACCGCGAGGTCCTGCTTCTCTACCACTTCGAGCAGCTCAAGTACCGCGAGATCGCGGAGCTGCTGGAGCTGCCCCTGGGCACGGTCATGAACCGAATCTTCCGCGCACGCAAGAAGCTGCGCGTCATCTACGACGAACACGAGGCCGGAGGGAACGCATGACACGTCACCTTTCCGACGACCTGATCCTGCGCTTCGCCGAGGGCGACCTCGGCGAGCGCGAGGCCGTGGAGGCCGCCCTCCACATCGACGACTGCCCCCACTGCGCGGCGCGGGTCGCGCTGGCCGAGCCGCTGGCCGAAGCCTTCGCGGCGATGCCCGACCCGGTGCTCCCCGCTGGCTTCGAGCAGGCCGTCTTCGAGGCGCTCGACCAGCCCGAGGCGACCGTCGCTGCCCTGCAGATCCCCTGGCTGGGCATCGGCATGATCCTGAGCGCCGCCCTGCTGATGATGGTCGGCGGTGAACCCACCGCCATGCTCTGGAAGCTCGCCGCCGTCGCCCGAGGCATCGGCGTCGTCGTCGGGCTCGTCGTCAACCACCTCCCCTCCCCCGCCGTCGTCCTCACCCTCGCCGCCACCCTCGCGTTCGGCTGCAGCCTCACCGCGGTCCGCCTCCTCGGGCTGTCCAGGGAGTCCTCATGAGCCTCCTCCACCCCCGCACCCTCGCCCTCGTCGGCCTGCTGCTCATCCCCACCAGCCTGCAGGCCCAGGAGCCCCTCGAGCTCGACGACGCCAACCCCCCAGAGGGCATCACCATCTCGTTCAGCGTGGGCGAGGACGCCGGAGAGGCGACCGTCGCGCTGGAGGCCGAGCCCATCGAAGCTGTCGAGCCCATCGAGCCTGCGACGGTCGAGGAGCGCCTCGATCGCCTCGAGGCCCAGCTCGAGCGCCAGCAGGACCTGCTGGAGCGCGTGGCCGAGCGCCTGGACGAGGTGCCCCTCGGCACCGCCGCCAGCAGCGTCCCCGCCACCCCGGCCATCCCGGGCCTCTCGGCGGTCACCGACGGCGACGCCGAGTCCATCGCCAGCTTCGGCGGGCCCGTGACCGTGGGTGTGGACGAGGTCGTGGAAGAAGCCGTCTCCTTCGGCTTCCCGGTGCGCGTGGACGGCACCGTGCACGGCGACGCCGTGAGCTTCGGCGAGGACGTCATCGTCAGCAGCACCGGTGTGGTCACCGGCGACGCCGTGAGCTTCGGTGGTCGCGTGCACATCGAGCCAGGCGGGCAGGTCTCCGGCGATCGCGTCGCCCTGGCCAGCGACGAGGCACCCACCAGCGCCACCGGCCTGGCCATGCTCGCCGACAAGGGCGGCGCCTGGATGCACGGCATGGTGCGCCGGACCGTGTTCCTGCTCTGCCTGGCCGGCATCGGCGTGCTGCTGCTGGGCCTGTTCCCGGACAAGGTCACCAACACCGCCCGCGGCATCGAGCGCCACCCCATCCGCTACGGCCTGGCCGGCCTGCTCCTGAGCGGTACGGGCGCCGCGGTGGCTGGCCTGCTGGCCATCACCATCATCGGCCTGCCCATCTCCGCCTTCGTGCTGCTGCTGCTGGGCCTGGCCTGGCTGCTGGGCTTCGTGGCCCTCGGGCAGCTGCTGGGTGACCTGCTGCCCGTGCCCGCGAGCCTGCGGGGCAAGGTGGGAGCCTTCCTCATCGGCGTCTGCCTGCTGGGCGCCCTGAGCTTCGTCCCCTATCTGGGCAAGCTGCTGATCTTCTTCTCCTTCTTCCCCTGCGTGGGCGCCGCTGTGGGCACCCGCTTCGGGGCCAGCGCCTCCTAGACCAGCGCCTGGGCCGCCAGGGCCACGAAGATCACCAGCAGCGCGATCAGGGTGCCGCGTTCCGCACGGAGCGCGGCGCTCCACGTGGCGTGGGGGCTGGCTTCGGCGGGCGGCTCGTCCCGCGGGGCACCGATCCAGCGGGGTACGCGGGCGCAGAGGGCCCCGTAGGCGTCGCCGTGGACCAGCCGCAGCCGGGACTCCTCCCAGCGCACGATGAAGTGGTAGTGGACCACCAACAGCAGCGGCAGCACCGCCGCGGGCCACCAGCCGGAGGCGAGCGCGAAGCAGGCGAACAGGCCGATGTTCGCCACGTACAGCGGGTTGCGGGAGTAGCGGTAGGGGCCCGCCTGCGCCAGGGGACCGGGCTGGTCACCCCTGGTGCGGCTCGCGGGGCCGATGGAGCGCGCTGCCCAGAGCCTCAACAGCTCGAAGGGGATCGCCAGCCCCATCCCGGCGAGCACCGTGACCGGGGTCGCCTGGGCCCCCAGCGCCATGCCCAGCAAGAACGGCACCGGCAGCCAGCCGCGGTGACGAAAGAGGACGCCACCGATGCGGGCCGCGGTGCCGGGCGTGGCCGGCGCCTGCTGGGTCAAATCCCGGGAGGCGCGATGCGCTCACCCAGGACCTCGACCAGGTCCGAGGCGCTGGTGGGATCGGCGAGGGCCAGAGCGTCGCTCAGGGTGACGTCGATGCCCTTGGCCTCGTCGATGAAGTCCGGAGCCTCGGCGGTGGCGCCGGCGCCGATCTTGGCCGCGGCCAGGGCCACGAGCAGGTTCGCGCGGGTGCCGGCGTCGATCTCCTGGGCGCCCAGCGCCTGGCCGAACAGCCGCCCGGCTTCGTCCCACTCTTGCTTCTTGAGGGAGATCTCTCCCAGCAGCAGCAGGGCGCGGGGCTCGTCCGGGTCGAAGTTGAGGCTCTTGCGGTAGTGGTCCGCGGCCTTGTCGGCCAGGCCCAGCTTGCGGTCGAGCACGAAGCCCTTGGCCAGGTAGGCCGAGATGACCTCTGCGCGCTCCCGGGCGTGGAAGATGACGTTGTTGAACACGTTCAACAGCGAGTTCCACTCCCCGCGGTCGTACTGCACGGCGGCGAGGCCCAGCAGGGCACCGACGTCGTTCTGGCGAAGCTCGAGGGCCTTGTTGAAGCGCTTCTTGGCCTTGTCCAGGTTGCCGAGGTGGCGCTGGATGTGCCCCAGCTGGGTGTAGATGCCGGCCAGGAAGGCCGGATCGCCACGCCCGCCGGTGAGCTGCAGCAGCTTGCGGTAGACGCCTTCGGACTTCTTCCAGTCGCCGGCCTGCATGTACAGCGGGCCCAGCGCCTCGAGGGACGGCAGGTGCGTGTCGTTGAGCTCGAGGGTCTGCTGGTAGCGCTGCATCGCGTCTTCGCTGCGCTCGAGGGCCCGGAGGGTCTCGCCGAAGCGGAAGAAGTACTGAGCGACCTCGATCTGCTCGTCGAAGTCGTCCAGGTCACGCTCGGACTCGATGGGCTCGAGCCGCTCGAAGAGCTCGACGGCTTCGGCATGGGCCTGGGCCTCGAAGAGCTGCTCGCACTGGAAGCGCAGGGCCTCGGCGTTGTCAGGGGCGACCTCGAGCACGCGGGCGTAGATCTCGGAGGCGGCCTTGCGGTTGTGCATGGTGCTGGTGCGGATGCGGGCGGCCTTGAGCAGCGACTGCAGCTGCTCGTCGCCGTCCGTCGCCGCGGCCAGGGCCAGCTGGGCCTTGACGACCTGCTCCCACTCACCCCGCTCGGTGTGGATGCGCTCCCGCGCCCGGGCAGCGTCAGCGTCCGGATCCGGCTCGGCCGAGGCGGCCTCGAGGAAGCGGATGGCGTCGGTGATGGACTGCAGCTGGGACTCGTAGACCAGACCGATGCGCCGCAGCAGGGCGGAGCGCTCGGCGCCCTCGACGAGCTGGGCCAGGGTCTGGCCGTGCTCGACGAAGGACTGCCAGGAGGCCTGCTCTTCGGTCAGGGCCACCAGGCGCTGCAGGGCCTCGAGATGCTGCGGGTCCAGCTCGAGCACCTTGCGCCAGCTCTCGACGGCGACCGGGGCGTCCTCGAGCTTATCCTCCCAGATCCGCGCGATGGTCGTGTAGACCTCGACCTGGGCGTCGCCCTCGAAGAGCACGCCCTTGCGGGCCAGGATGCCGACCACGGTGCGCCAGTCGTCGGCCTCGGTGGCCAGCTCCTGGAGCCCGTCGAGGGCCTCGAGGTCTTCGGGATCGATGTTGAGGGCCTGGAGGAGGGACTCCCGGGCGGCCTCGGGGTTCTCGGCCTTGCGGTGGATGGTGGCCAGCAGGCGGTGGACCCGGCCGCGGTCGGCCTGATCTGTGGCGACCTCGGCGCGCTGCTCGAGGTACTGGATGGCCAGATCGGTCTCGCCGCGGGCCTGGCTGATGTTGGCCAGGGCCTCGAGGATCTCGGGATCGTTGGGACGCTCCTCGTACAGGGCGCGGTAGAAGTTCCAGGCCTCGTCGGTGCCGGCGAGGTGATCGGCGAGCAGCATCCGCTGCTCCTTCTCGATCCAGGCCAGGACCTCGTTGTCGGAGCTGACCTGACGGCGCGAGGCGAGGCACTCGAAGACCTCCTGCCACTTGCCGAGCTCAGCGAGGATGCGCTCCTGGTGGAGCAGCAGCGGCAGCGGATCGTCCGCGGTCTCGAGGGCCGCGGTGAGCCGGGTCAGGGCCTCTTCGAGGGCGCCGACGTCGATGAGGGCGTTGGCGAGCTCGAGCCCGTTGTCCACTCCCACCTGGGAGAACAGCTCGGGGATGGCCCCGGCGTCTTCCTGGGCCACCAGCACGCGCAGGAGCCCGTCGAAGGCCTTGCCGCGCCCGGCCCGAGCCTCGAAGGCCGCGGTGTAGAGCTTCTTGGCGTTGTCGAGGTCTTCGATGCCCTCGTACAGGTGCGCGCCCAGCAGGGCGTGCAGGCCGCGGATGGCGGGGGCCTCGGTGTTGTCCACCAGCGAAGCGTGCACACCGGCCAGGCCGGCGTGGTCGTTGGCGCTGGTGAGCAGGCGCTCGATCCCGAGCCAGGCGACCAGGTCCGCGGGATCGGCCTCGACCGCGCGGCGGTAGGCGGCCAGCGCGGCGTCGGCGTCCTGCAGGTACAGCTCGTTGATGCGACCGAGGTAGCGGGCGGAGGAGCTGCCGTCGGACAGCTCGAGGGCGCGCGCGGCTTCCTCCCAGTAGCCCAGGCTCTCGCAGAGCCTGGCCAGGGCGGCCATGGGCAGGCCTTCGCCGGAGTCGGCGGCGAGCACCATGGACAGGGACTGCAGCGCGGCCACGTTGTCGCCCTGCTCGGCGAGCAGGCGCGCGGCGTGGAACCAGCTGGGGTACGCGGCGGCTTCGTCTTCGGTGCGAGCGGCGAGCTGGCGCAGGGCCTCGGCTGCCGCGGCGCGGTCACCGGTGCCCAGGGCCATGCAGACCTTGATCTCGGCGGCGGCGGGATGATCGGGGACGATGACGCCGAGATCATCCAGCAGGCGCGTGGTGTCGGCCTCGGGGACCGACGGCGCCATCAGCAGGGCGTGGAACAGCAGCCAGGCCTTGCGGGCGGGATCCTCGCTGGCGTCGGCCTCGGCGAGGACGAGTCCGTAGGCTCCCACGACGTCGCCGTCGGTGAGCAGCAGGTTGCGCAGGCGGATGCGCGCGGGCAGGAAGCCCGGCGAGAGCTCGAGGGCCCCGCGGTAGCAGGACGCGGCGGTCTCGCGCTGGCCCAGCTTGGTGTCCCAGAGCCGGCCGGCTTCGTAGTACAGGCCCACCGCGTCGTCGCCGTCGAGGCTGGCGCGGGCCGCGGCCTCGAGGGCCTTGGCCAGATCCTCCCAGCGCTCGGCAGCGCGGAGCAGACCGGAGAGGTTCGCGAGGGCGGCCGGGTGGTTGGGGACCGCCTCGAGGGCCCGCTGGTAGAAGCCGATGGCCTTGTCGGGCTCGGTGCTCGGCCCGTTCCAGACGGCAGCGGCCATGGCGAGCTGCCGGGCGGTGACCTCGGGATCGTCGTGGAGGATCGCGCGCTGCTCGAAGAGCGCGGCGAGCTCGTCGAGCTGGCCGAGGCTGGCGCGCACGCGAGCCAGGCCGTCGAGGGCGGGCAGGTAGGTGGGCACGCGCTCGAGGACCTTGGCGTAGTGCTCGGCGGCCTCTTCCGGCTTGCCGAGGCCGTGCTCGAGGTGTTCGGCGAGCATGAAGTGCAAGCCCACCAGCTGGTCGGGATCACCGACCTGGGGGAGCACCGCCGCGAGCATGTCCGTCAGAGGTTCCTGCTCGTCGCGCGCCGAGAGCAGACGCCCCGCGGCCTCCACGGCGGGCATGGCCGCCGGATCGGCTTCGAGGGCGAGCTGGTAGCAGACCAGGGCGTCGTCGGCCTGGTCGAGGCGCAGCTCGAGGATCTGTCCGGCCGCGAACCAGTCCGTGGCCGCGGCGAGGCCGCTGCGCTGGCCGGCTTGCAGCTGCAGGAAGGCCGCGAGCTCGTCCCAGCGCTCACCCGAGGACAGGAAGGCCCGGCGCTCGAGGGCTTCGGCGGCGAGCAGGTCGTCGCTGCTCAGCTTGCCGAAGGACTCGGCGGCGCGGTCGATGTCGCCGCCGCGCAGCCAGTGGGTGTGGGCCGCCCAGAGGGCCCAGAACCGGCCGTCGGGGCCGTCGTCGGTGTCGGCCTCGGCCGCGTACAGCTCGGCCAGGGACTGCCAGGACTCGGTGCGGCGCAGGTAGCGCTCGAGGGCCAGGAACGCGGGCCCGTAGGACGGGTCCGCTTCGCGGGCGGCGCTGTAGGAGCCCAAGGCACGCTCGTCGTCGCCCAGGCGGCTCTCGTAGACCTGGCCTCGCTCGACGTGGTACTCGGCGGCGAGGGCCGCGGGGGCCAGCTCGGCCATGCGCTCGAGGACCGGGGGCAGGGCCTCCCAGGCCTGCAGGCGCAGGTGCATGTCCCGCAGCAGGCGGAGGGAGAAGTAGTCGTCGGGATCGGCCTGGACGGCGAGCTCGAGCAGGCGCACGGCGCCCGCGTCGTCGCGCAGGTTGTTGCGGGCCACGAGGGCGGCATCCTGGAAGGCCTCGGCCTTGGCCTTGGGGTCGTCGAGCAGGCCAGCGCGGCGCTCGAGGATCTCGGCGAGGGCGGAGAAGTCTTCGCGGGTCGCGACCAGGTCGCCGAGGTCCCGCAGCATGTCGGGGTCGAGCAGGCCGGCGTCGGACGCCGAGCGGTACAGGGCCTCGGCGCGGGTCCAGTCGCCCACGCGATCCCGGTGGATGCCGGCCGCAGAGGCCAGCCGGGAGGGGCGGGCGTCGACGTCGGCGGAGCTGTTCGCCTCCTTCTCGAGGGAGGTGGCGGCGTACCA
The DNA here is from genome assembly GCA_964481655.1 of uncultured Enterobacterales bacterium. Taxonomy (GTDB): domain Bacteria; phylum Myxococcota_A; class UBA796; order UBA796; family JAFGLY01; genus CALDOK01. Next base: position 37,854 of record CAYZVO010000067.1, read on the forward strand.
CCAGGCCACGGACTCCTCGGCGAGGTCGTCAGGGGGGGCGTCTCCCGTCGCCTCGACGGCCGGCGCGGGCTGCGCGGCGGTGACCTGGACGGTGGCGGGCCCGTAGTTGGGGCGGTCCTCGATGGGCTCCGCGACCTGCTCCGGCTGGGGCTCCGGCTCGGGGGTGGGTTCGGGCGTCGGGATCACGGCCTCGGGAACAGGCTCGGGCTCCGGCTCCGGTTCGGGCTCGGGCTCGGGCTCGGGCTCCGGCTGGGGCTCGGGCTCGGGCTGGGGGTCCGGCTCCGCCGGGGCCGCGGGCTCGGGCGCGGGCTCGGGGGC
>CAYZVO010000068.1:0-37981 GCA_964481655.1 uncultured Enterobacterales bacterium
GGGGGGGGGGGGGGGGGGGGGGGGGGGGGGGGGGCGGCCCCGCCCCCACCCCGGCGGGGGGGGGGGGGGTTTGGGGGGGGGGTGTCTACTTGATGCAGTCTGACCCTGCCCCGATTGAACGGACACCTGGATACGCAGCCCCCCAGGAGTCCCGATGCCGAAGAAGTACAGCAAGGAGTTCAAGGCCGAGGCCGTGAGGCTGGTCTTGGAGGAAGAGATGAGCCACGCCCAGGTGGGCGCCGAGCTGGGCGTGTCCGACACGTCCATCGGCCGCTGGGCGTCGCAGGCCCGCGTTGATGCCGGGAAGGGCCCCGAGGGTGCCTTGTCCACTGATGAGAAGGCGGAGCTGCGCGAGCTCCGTCGCCGGGTCAGGCGGCTGGAAATGGAGAAAGAAATTCTAAAAAAAGCCGCGGCCTTCTTCGCGAAGGAGAGCCTGTGACGGCCTACGGGTTCATCCAGGCGGAGAAGGCCAGCTTCCCGATTGCGACGATGTGCGAGGTGCTGGGAGTCTCCAGGTCTGGCTTCTACGACTGGAGAGACCGGGAGCCCTCCGCGCGCATGCGCAGCGACCGTAGGCTCCGAGCCCACATCCGAGCGGCTCACCGTGCAAGCCGTGGCACCTACGGCAGCCCGCGCATCCGAGCCGAGCTCCGCGGCCAAGGCCTGCGCGTGAGCAGGAAGCGTGTCGCGAGGCTGATGCAGGAGGACGCCCTCGCTGGCCGGCCGAGGAGGAAGTGGAAGCGCACGACGGATTCGTCCCATCAGCTTCCGGTGGCGCCCAACCTGCTGGACAGGGACTTCGTGACCGACGCCCCCAACCGTGTCTGGGCCGCCGACCTCACCTACATCAACACCGCCGAGGGATGGCTCTACCTGGCCGTGGTCATCGACCTGTACGCCCGCAAGGTGGTGGGCTGGGCGGCAGCGGGACACATGCGCACGGAGCTGTGCATCGAGGCCCTCGACAAGGCCATTGTCCTCAGAAGCCCAGAGCCAGGCCTGGTCCACCACAGCGACCGGGGCAGCCAGTACGCCAGCAAGGCTTACAGGCAGCGCCTGCGCGACATCGAGGCGGAGTGCTCCATGAGCAGGAAGGGCGACTGCTGGGACAACGCCGTGGTGGAGTCCTTCTTCGGAACACTGAAGCAGGAGCTGGCCAGGGACACCCAGTGGCCGACCAGGAGGGCCGCGAAGGCGGCGATCAACGACTACATCCTCAAGTTCTACAACCCCGTCCGGAGGCATTCGGCCAATGGACACAACAGCCCCAACGTGCATGAGAAGCACCACCAACAGGCTGCGTAGCTGACTGTCCGTCAATTCGGGGCAAGGTCAGTCGAAGCAGCAGAAGGCCTGCGCGTAGCTGTGCTTGTCGCAGACGGCGTGCTCGTCGCTGAAGTCGCAGTCGGGTGGAACGTCGCAGGGGACCTGGCAGGTCATCCAGTGTCCCCGGACCCAGCCACCCGTGTCGGTGGGCTCCACCAGGCAGACCAGGCCATCCGCGCAGCTCGAGTCATCGCTGCAGGGAGTGTCCCGACCGCCAGGAGCCTCGGGCTTGCACGCCAGCGACAGCAACAGGACGAACCACACCAGCTCACCTCCACACACCACACCCTACCACCACCCCGACCGGGCGATGTGGCGTCGCCCTGCGCCCAGCCTGATCGCCGCACCACTCCCGACCTTGTCCCGCGGCGCAGCCGTCGGCACAAACGCGCCGCCCCACCCCGGTGAGACACAGGTACTCTGCGGGCGCGGCTCCGCCGCGAGCCGCCTTGCGCTCGGCTCGGTTCGAGAACCGACCGGCGCTGCCCGCGCCTGCCTTGGCGCCGCACAATGTCCATTGTAGTGTGTGCGCCCAAGGGGCCTCTACTGGTTGATCATCTTGCGGATGTTCGAGTATTCGCGGACCTTCTGCCAGGACAGCTCGCCGCGGATCAGCATCTCGGCTGCGATACGTGTCATCCGTATCAAGTTCGCCGCCCCCGCGATCTCGAGCAGCATGTGCGGGTGGCTGCGCCAGAACTCCGACCCGTGGAAGTGCCACAGCAGCTTCTTGGGGATGAAGTGCTTGTTCACCAGCATCAGCAGGGCCAGGTAGTAGGTGTCCTCGTCGCTCCGGGGCCAGTCGATGCTCACCCTGAACTGCCGGAAGCTCTTGGTGGCGTAGCCCTCCACGTCCCAGGGCGTGGCCAGGCCGGCGTCGATCATCTTCTGGGTCACCGCCGACTTGGGGAACAGGGTCAGGGAGTACAGGTAGATCTTGTAGGGCCCGCCCATGTCCATCAGGAGGTGGAACAGGGCCTCCTTGTCGGCCTTCTCCGCCATGGGGTTGTCGATGATGACGTCGTACTTGACGTCCAGGCCCAGCTCGGCGTTCATGCGGTCGAAGGCGAGGACCTGCTCGACGGTGCTGGTGCGCTCGTAGACCTCGCGCTGCTCGTGATCCGAGGCGGCCTGGATGCCCAGCTGCACGCCACGCAGGCCGGCGTCGATGAGCTTCTCGAGGTTGTCGCGGCGCGCGGTCTCGGGGGTGACCATGCAGTCCCAGGGGAGGTCGGCGAACTCGGCCTTGTAGGCCTGGCAGAACGCGTCCATCCAGGACTTGGGGGCCACGAAGGTGTCGTCGTCGAACTTGACCCAGCGGAGGTTGGGGACCTTCGTCCGCGCCATGCGCAGCTCGGCCATGACCGAGTCCACCGAGCGGCGCCGGTGGAGGTTGCCGCCGTCGGGGTAGATGGCCTTGAGGGAGCTGTTGTAGCAATAGGCGCAGGAGAAGGGGCAGCCGCGGCTGGCGAAGATGCGGAACTCGTGGTGCTTGATGAGGGGATCGCCCTCGCGCTTGCGGTCGCCGTCGATGAGCCAGATCCCCGGTCCGCCCAGCGCCCGGAAGGGCAGTGCGTCGAGATCCTTCATCAGGGGCCGGATGGGGTTCTTGACCAGCTCGCCGTTGGGATCTCGGGCCCAGACGCTCTGCACGTCGTGCCAGGGCTCCCCCGCCTCCATGCGGTCCACCACCTCCAGCAGCGGGTACTCGCCCTCGCCGATGATCAGGGCGTCGGCGTGGTCGATGCAGTCCTCGGGCACCAGGGTGGTGTGCAGCCCGCCCCACAGGACGGTGACCGCGTCCCCCAGGGCGGCCTTGAGGCGCCGGGTCAGCTCGATGGCGATGCGCCAGTAGGGCGAGCCGAAGCTCAGGCCCACCAGCTGGTAGCCGTGCTCCCTGACGTGCTCGACGAGCAGGTCGTACTCGCGCACCGTGGGCCACTTGACCTGGTTGTTGCGCCAGTCCTCGAAGAACAGGATGTGCGCCGTGTAGTCGCCGTTGTCCCGCAGCATGGAGGCCAGGTGGCGCACACCGCTGTTCTCGATGCCGTACATGCCGACGAGCAGGACCTTGGTACGCTTCATGGGGGCTTCCTAGCGGTCGGTGAGCAGGCGCAGGCCGGCCTTGGCCTTGCGGAGCAGGTCGCGGGGATCGCGCAGCTGACGCAGCTGCCCGACCACGAAGCGGGGGCGCCAATAGAACGAGCGGTAGGCCAGGTTCAGCAGGTCCCGGAGCTCGTCGCGGGTGAAGTGCTGGTCCCAGACCTGGGCCCGAAAGTCGGGTCGTGGGTCGGCCATGAACCGGGTCCAGGGCTCGAGCTGAAGCACGCCTTCCTCGATCCCCTCGTCGAACAGGCGGGTGCCCGGGAAGGGGGTGAGGATGTTGAACATCACGAAGTCGGGCTTCAGCCGGATGGCGTAGCGGATGGTCCGCAGCACATCCAGGCGGGTGCGCTCGGTGGGGGTGCCGATCATGAAGTAGGCCACGGTGCCCACGCCGAGCTCGCGGCAGAGCTGGAACGCCCGCTCGATCTCGGCGATGGTCACGCCCTTGCGCAGGCGGCTGAGGCCTTCGTCGGTGCCCTGCTCCACGCCGAACTGGATGCGGGTGCAGCCGGCGGCCTTCATCTTCTCGATCAGCGGGCGGTCCACCCCGTTGACCCGCATCCGCACGGTCCAGGTCAGCTCCAGCCTGCGGGCCAGGATCTCGTCGCACAGCGCGTGGACGCGCTTGTTGGTGACGTTGAAGGTGTCGTCCACGAAGTAGATGTCGCGGATGTCCAGGGCGATGCAGGCCTCGAGCTCGTCGCAGATGCGGGCGGGCGAGGCGCTGTGGAACTTGAGCCGCGGGGTGTTGCAGAAGGTGCACTGGTGGGGGCAGCCCCGTGAGGTGACCACGGTGGTGAACAGCCCGCCGGTGCCCAGCAGCCCGCTGTATTGGCGGTAGTCCACGATGGTGCGGTCGGGCACCGGGTAGTCGTCCAGGTCGTTGGACAGGACTGCGTGCTCGGGCACGGGATCGTCGGGCCCGAGCATGACGCCGGGGATGTCGCTGGGCTCATCCCCCGCGGCCCAGGCATCCAGCAGCGCGGCGAGGGGCTGCTGGCCTTCACCTCGCACCACGGCCGAGACCCCGGGCAGGCCGGCGGCGATGGCGGGGAAGTCGTTGCAGTGGGGGCCCCCCAGCACCACGTGCTTCACGCTGGCGGCGCGCTGTGCGGCGCGCACGGTCTCCAGCACATCCACGAGCTGGACCGTGAAGGTGGTGATGCCCACGACCTCGGCGCCGAAGTCCTGGACGCGCTGGGTGATCGCGGCGGGCTCGAGATCCTCGAGCTGGGCGTCGAGGATGGACACCTCGTGGGTGCTGTGCTCGCGCAGCCAGGTCGCCAGGGCCATGAGGGCCAGGGGTGGGTACGAGGTGTTCTCGGCCTCGACCGCCTTGGGCACCTCGGTCTCGATGGTGTTGCGCGCCGGAGGGCGGATGAGCAGCAGGCGCATGGGGCCTCCGTGTGAGTCCTCCGACATATCCTCTGGAGGCTATGCTCGCTGGATCGGGGCGCCTCGGAGGCGTCGGACTGTAGTCAGGACCCCGCCGCCCGCCAGCGCGCCAGGAACGCGGGGGAAGGCTCGAAGCTGCCCACGACCTCGACCGGGCCCTCGAGTCGGAGCTGCCAGTCCCCGTCGATCCGCACCCTCAGGTCCCCGCCGGGGGCCTCGACCCGGACGTCGTCTCCCGCGCGCCCCGTGCGCAGGGCCGCGGCCGCGACCCCGCAGGCCGAGGAACCGGAGGCGAGGGTGGGGCCCGCGCCTCGCTCGTGGATGCGGATGCGGATGTGGTCGGCGGCCAGCACCTGGGCGAACTGCACGTTGGTGCGGTTGGGGAACAGCGGGTGGGTCTCGAGGCGGGCCCCCCACTGTCGCCAGGGCAGGGAGCCGGGGTCCTCGTCCACGAAGACCACGCAGTGGGGATTGCCCAGCCCCACCGCCGTGGGGGGGCGCGGGGGGGGGGCGCCGCCCGCCGCGGGCGGGGGGGGGGGGGGGGCGGGGGGCGCGGGCCGTGGCCCGCCGCTGCGGGCCGCCCGGGCCGGCGATCTCGGGGGGCAGGGGCGCATCGATGAACGGCTCCTGCGCGTCCACGGGGACCGCGGCCGGCGCGAAGACGGCGCGGCCCATGTCCACGCTGATCTGGTCGCCGTCGACCCGGCAGTGCACCACCCGGCCTCCGGTGGACACGGTGAAGCGGGTCGGTGCGGCGCAGCGGTGGTGGAGCCAGTGGGCGAAGATGCGCAGGCCGTTGCCCGAGATCTCGGCGACGGAGCCGTCCGGGTTGTAGACCCTCAGCCCGTAGTCAGCGCCCTGCGGGGGAACCTGAAGCAAAAGACCGTCTCCTCCCACCCCGTGATTCCGATCACACAGGAGCACCACCTGTAAAGGAGTGGGAGGAGACGGCTGTTTCTCGATAATAAGGTAATCGTTCCCTAGCCCGTGGGACTTTAGGACTTTTACCAAATCAGCCTGTCCATTTTGCTGAGCTTCGTCGAGAAAGTCACGCATCAGGTCACCAAGCTGCCGTAGATGGTCGGTCTGCGCAGGTCATGGGGCGGATCCATTCGGCGCTCTTCCTGCAACCTGCTGTGGGGCAGATCGGCGCGGATGGTGGCTGGTTGGTCCCGGGAGGCCCGCGCCTGGAAGCGTCCTCGGGGATCGCAGAGGTAGCTCCCGCCCCCGAACTCGAGCACCCGGGCGCCGGCGTCGCCGCGCAGGGTCTCCCGCCCAACCCGGTTGCAGGCGCCCACCCAGCAGCCATTCTGGGACGCCACGGCCAGGGGCTCGGCCTCCCACAGCGCGCGGGGGCGGTCGGTGGTGGTCGCGGCCGGGAAGAGGATGAGCTCGGCGCCCTGCAGCCCCAGGCCGCGGGCGACCTCGGGCATGTGCAGGTCGTGCCCCACGGCCACCCCCACGCGCCCCGCCATCGTGGCGTAGACCTCCATGGCGCCGTCGCCGCGTTGGATGTGGGCCCGCTGGTCCTCGGGCACGTGCTGCCGGCGCGCGACGCCCAGGAGGGTTCCGTCCGCATCGATCACCGCCGCGGACGAGTGGAGCGCGCCCCCGCGACCGCGCTCGAGGAACGGGAACACCACGACGCAGCGGTGCAGGCCCGCGGTGCGCTGGACCCGCTTCAGGGAGGGACCGTCCAGGCTCCAGGCCAGCTCGAGCCAGCGGCTGTCGGGGCCACCGAGGAACCAGGGCATGCAGCACAGCTCGGGCAGACAGACCAGCTGCACGCCGACCCGCACGGCCTGCTCGATGGTGACGAGCAGCCCGTCGAGGGCTCCCTCGACCTGCGCCGCCGGCTCGATCGCGTCGTCGCTCGAGGCGGTCTGGATGAGGCCGATGCGGAGGATGGAGAGCATGGGGGGCTCGCGGCTAGAGGGCGAACTCGGACCACAGCCGCTCGAAGGCGTCGCTGTAGGCCCGGACCAGGACCGGGTCGGCGGTGACCAGGAAGTTCTCCTGGTTCTGTGTCGCGCCTGCTCGAGTCCAGTTGTAGGAGCCATTGAGCAGGGTGGCGTCGTCGATGACCGCGAACTTGTGGTGCATCCAGGTGGGGGAGTGGTCGGTGCGCACGGGAATCCCGGAGCGCAGCAGGCGCCAGATGTCCGAGCCGGCGTCGCCGGACTTGTCGTCGTCGGTGACCACCCGCACCCGCACGCCGCGCCGGTGGGCGTCCACGAGGGCTTCGGTGATGCGATCGTCGGTGATGGTGAACACCGCGGCGTCGATGCTGGTCTTCGAGGCCTCGAGCTGGGAGGCCAGGAGCAGGGCCAGGGGATCGTGAGGCCCGAACCAGGCCTTGGATGCCGCGACGGGGGCCTGATCGCGGCCGTGGGAGCGGAGGCCTGCCACGGCATCCTCGAGCCAGCGCAGCAGCTGCCGGTCCCGGGGATCGTGCATGGCCTTCGCGGCGTGGTCGAACAGCGCGGCCTGCACCGTCAGGCGCTCGCGCTCGTCGAGGGGGCGCTCGTCCAGCGCTGCGTGGAGGGCGCGCCGCTCGGTGCGGGAGAAGCGACCGTCGTCCATGGTCGCCAGCAGGTGCTGGATGAGCTCGCGGGTGTTCATGCGTCTCCCAGCCAGCGGACCGCGGCGGGCTGGCGTTCACAGAGCTTGCGGTAGCGCAGGGCAGGCCAGCCCACGCCCATGGTCATGAAGCAGCGATGGTCCCGGGGGATCCCCAGCCAGCGCTTCAGGGGCTTGTGGTTCTCCACCGCCTGCTGCACGAAGCCGTTGAAGCAGCAGCCCAGGCCCAGGCTGTGGGCCATCAGCGAGGCGCTGAACAGGGCGGTGTCGCAGTTGAAGGCCGAGCAGGAGTCCCAGGACTCGGCGTGCACGATCACCAGCGCTGGGGCGTCGTACAGCAGGCGATCGTCGCCCTGCTCCATGCGCTGGTAGGCTTCCTGGACCACCGGCAGGTACTCATCCAGCTGGGCCTTCTGGCGGGCTCCTGCGACCAGGCGGACGCCCAGGCGACCCACCGGGTTGTTCACCAGCCCGAACAGCCGCTGGTAGAACTTCACGCAGCGCTGCTGCAGCTCCCGCACCTGCTCGCGCTCGTGGAGCACCAGCCAGTGCACGTTCTGGCTGTTGGTGCCGGTGGGGGTGTAGCGGGCCACGTCGATGACCCGCTCGAGCAGCTCCCGGGGCACCGGGTCGGCCTTGTAGGCCCGCACCGAGCGCCGCTCCCGCAGCAGCAGCGCCAGCTGGTCGGGCCCCACCGCGGGCGCCTTGGCCGGGCTGAGGGACTGGTCCTCGAGGGGCATGGGCGAGGTGATGGCGTCGAAGGCGCACAGGGCCTCGCAGTGGCCGCAGGCGTTGCACCAGTCCGGGCGCTCGATGCGCACCCGGCCCTTGCGCTCTCCGGCGGCGGGCTCACTCAGCTCGAGGACCATGCTCGCGCAGGCGGTCACGCACTGGCCGCAGCCGGTGCAGCGCTCGAGATCGAGGGTGGGGGGGCCGAGGTCGGGCATGCTCACCTCCGAGCGGACCCGATCCCCTAGCCGACTGGGGCGGCGGAGGCTGCTAGGCTTCGACCGGCTCCGCCTCGGCGGCCTCTTCCTCGGCGCCGCGGCGCACGCGGGCGTACTCCCCGGCCAGGATGTCCAGGTAGTTGCCGTTCTCGACCCACTGCAGCAGGTGCATCACGCGCCAGACCGCGAAGGGGTGGGTGCGGTCCATGGTGATCATCAGCAGCAGGGTGTTGTCGAGCCAGGAGCTCATCTCCTTGCGCTCGAGCTCCCGGGCCTGCTCGATGAACGGGCCGATCTTCAGCTCGGTGCGCTTGGTGATGCCCGGGCGGGCACCGCCGGCCATCTTGAGCTGCACGTTCAGGGCCACACCCAGGTCGCGGCAGCCCAGCAGGCCGGCGCGGTCGGCGGTGAGCTCGGCGCAGCGGGACCACTTGAGCAGGGCCAGCTGGATGGGCATGGACAGCATGTTGATGATGGTGGAGCTCATCCGCCCCAGCACCAACAGCAGGTTGGCCATCAGCTTGTAGACGACGTGGTCGGCGTGCAGGTGGCCCAGTTCGTGGGCGATCACCGCGATGACCTCGTCGTCGTTCATCTGATCCAGCAGGGCCGAGTACACCGAGATGAGGGGATCCTCGGCGCCCAGGGTCATGGCGTTCATGTAGGGCGACTCGTCCAGGTACAGCGCCGGCTTGTAGGGGATGTCCAGCCGCTGCCGGGCCACGTCCATCATGGCGATCAGCTCGGGGAACTGCTCGTCGTTGCAGCGGATGGTGGCGGACAGCGCCTGCAGGTGGAGCAGGCGCTCGGGCAGGTTGGCCACGAACCAGCGGGTCGCCTGGGGGAAGCCCGGCACGGCCTTCATGGCGTTGAGGTACTTGCGGTCCAGGCTGTGCTCGTAGGCGCTCGAGGCGATGTCCGTCAGCGGCTCGTCCTTGGCGATGAAGAGCTTGCCGCGGCAGCTCCCGCAGCGGCAGCTGTCGGGGTCGAAGACGGCGGTGGGCACGTCCACGCGGTTCTTGGTGCCGCAGTGGCGGCAGCGCACGACCCGGGAGGGCTGGGCGTCGGGGTCGGGCCACAGCATGGCGGCCAGGGCGCGTTGAGACTCGTTCATTGCTACTCCTCGGCCTCGATGATGGCCGCGATCAGGGCGACCTTCTTGCCCCGGGCGGGGATGCCCAGGCTCTTGGCGAGGGCGCGGATCTCGTTGTAGGACTTGGCCGACAGCTCGGCCTGACGATCGACCTCGGGCTCGGGCTCGGGGGCGGGCTCCGGCTCGGGGGCAAGCTCCGGCTCGTCGTCCACCACCACGCTCTGGACGATCTCGTCTTCGTCCGTCGGGTCGGGGGGGAGATCGGCCACGGCGGCCTCGACGACCTCCTCGTCCGGCTGCTCGTGCTCGCCCTCGGCGCGGCGGCGGACCAGCTCTTCGACCATCCGCTTGCCGGTCTTGGTGGTCAGGGCCTTGTTCATGCCGGCACCCACGGCGATGCCGACGAAGGGCAGCACCCGCGCGAAGCCCTTGGCGGCCTGGCGCACGGCGATGCGGGCGAAGATCTGGGCGATCAGCTTGGGCACCTGGCGGGGGGCGTAGTTCCAGATCGCCTGGGTCTCGGCCTTCATCACGTCGTTGACGAAGCTCTCGCCGGTGGACTCGTCGTGGGTCAGCACCGAGGCCAGCAGCAGGGCCAGCTCGCGCTCGCGGTCCTGGCGGATGTCGAAGCCGAAGTTCCAGCACAGGGCCATGGACATCTCGACCTCGTACTTGAGCACGAAGGCCACATCGAGCAGGGTGCCGCCGGTCAGCGCGATGATGGAGCCCGCGCCGGGGAAGAGCGCCGGCAGGGCGGTGGCGCCGCCGCTGATGGCGGAGGAGGTGGAGTAGTGGGACACCAGCTTGTCGCCGACCAGCAGGCGCAGATCGTCCTGGTCGATGCCCGGCTGCTCGGCGCGGATGTGCTCGGCGTGCCGATCCACCACGGCGATGATGTTCTCGGTGTCGTCGATGATGCGCTCGACGGCGGAGAGCAGCTTGCGACCGCGCTCGTGATCTTCGACTTCCTTCATGGTGCCTCCTGGAGGTGGACGGTGGGTGGGTGCGCGGGCTCGCGCAGCTCCGTCCGGCGTGGGGGGTACGCTGTGGGTGGGGAGTGTAATGCACCCCGAGGTCGGGAACTTACACACGGGGTGGCCCAGCGGGGACCCCGCACTGCGTCGACAGCGTCCCTGGAAGCAGGGTTCCTACGACGCCAGCTGTTGTTCGGCCCACTCGATGGCGTGGCGGGTGGAGCGGTAGACCCGGCCCTCGGTGGGGAACAGGCTCTGCTCGCCGAGGTGGTCGATGACGCCCGCGCGCCGGAGGGTGCCCTCGGTGCCGCTGGGCACGCCGGAGAACACGATCATGCCCCCGTGGGACTTCATGGCCTGGGCGAGCCGCTCGATGCCTTCGCAGATGGTGGTGTCCAGGTTGCGAGCGTTGCGCAGGCGCAAGATCAGATAGCGCACCTCGCCGGTGGTGAGGTGCCGGAGCTGGGCCTCGAACTTGTCCACGGCGGCGAAGAACAGCTCCCCGCGCACGTCGATGGCCACCACCCGCTCGCCGGGGCGGTGGCCGTCCCAGTCGCTCTCGAGCAGCGCGCCGTCGTCCTTCAGGGTGAGGCGGTGCAGCTCGATGCGCTCGGCCCGGCGGGCCACGATGCCCAGGGAGACGGCGATGCCCACCAGCAGGGCCTGCTCGAGATGGGAGAGCAGCAGTACCAGCGCGAAGGTGACCACCAGGCCCCAGCGGTCGGCCCGGGTGGTGACCCAGGCGGTCTTGATCTTGTGGGGGTCCACCAGGATGAGGGCCACGTGCAACAGGCTGCCCGCCAGGGCCGCGATGGGGATCTTGTTGGCGAGAGGGGCGAAGGCCAGCAGCAGCACCGCCACGAGCACGCCGCACATCACGCCGGCCAGCCGGGTGGTGGCGCCGGCCTCGTAGTTGACCGCCGAGCGGGTGAAGGAGCCCGACGAGGTCAGCCCGCCGAACAGGCCGGTGCCCACGTTGGCCACGCCTTCACCCACCAGCTGCTGGTTGGGGTCGAAGTCCTGGCCGGAGCGATCGGCCAGGGTGCGGGCGATGGCGATGGCCTCGATGCTGCCCAGCACCGCGATGCCGGCGGCGGGGCCGAGCAGGCGCTGGGGGGCCACGGACATGAAGTCGGGGATGTGCAGCGAGGGCAGGGAGCGGGTGATCTCCTGGATGTCGGAGACGATCTTGACCTTGGCCTCGCCCATGCCTGGGCTCGACAGCCCGAACAGCTCGCAGGCCACGGTGGCCGCGGCGATGCCGATGAGCGTGGCGGGCAGCCGGCGCCCCGAGCGCCTCTCGTACCAGCGGATGCCGCGGATGGTAGCAAAGGTGCCCAGCGCCAGCCCCAGGGCGACCAGGTTGGTCTGCCCGAGGTTCATCACCGTGGCCACGATCTTGGTGACGCAGGTGGTCTGCAGGGTCACGTCGCCGATGACGATGGGCCATGGCTTCGACGGGAAGCCGAACATGGCCGGGAGCTGGCCCGCTACGATGTAGACGCCGGCCCCGGCGGTGAAGCCGTGCAGCACCGGCATGGACACGAAGCGGGTGATGGACCCCAGCTTCAGGGCGCCCACGGTGATCTGCATGATGCCGGTGATCACGGTGATGGCGAGCATCACGGCCACCGGATCGGAGCCGCCTGCGAGCAGGCCGAGGTTGGCGGCCAGCATGACCGAGATGGCGTTGGTGGGGCCGTCGATCAGGAAGTTCGAGGAGCCGAAGGCCGCGCCCAGCACGCATGCCACGATGGCGGCGTAGAGCCCGTGCACCGGTGGCACCCCGGCCACCAGGGCGTAGGCCATGGACTGTGGGATGGCGAACAGGGCCACCGTGAGCGCGGCGACGAGATCCCCCCGCAGCTGACCGCGGTGGTAGCTGCGGATGGTCTGGACGATGGGGATCCTGTTCAGGAGGCCCTTGCGGGCCGGCGCGCTCGCCATGAACGGGGGCTCCGGAGTGGGACGTGCCCCGGTAGCCTACCGCATCAGGGCTCGATCACCGTGCCCTCGTCGATGATGGCGTTCTTGGGGATGACCACGATGCCGTCCCTGACGTACCAGCGCTCCTGGGGATCCTCGCTGTCGGGCTGGCCTTCGAACGAGGCGATGCGGACCTTGCTGCCGATGCGGGCGTTCTTGTCGATGATGGCGCGCTCGATGTGACAGTCGTGGCCGATGCCCAGGTGGGGGCGCTTCAAGCGCTCGTTGTCCCGGTGCTCCTGGCTGTGCTCGTACCAGTCGGCACCCAGCATCACCACGCCCTTCAGGACGGAGCCGGGGCGGACCATGCTGCGCTGGCCGAACACGCACTGCTGCACGGTGGCGTCATTGAGCCGGCAGCCGTCGCCGATCAAGGCGTTGCCGATGGTGCTGCCGTCGATCTGGGAGCCCGGCAGGAAGCGGGGGCGGGTGTAGATGGGCGAGCGGCGGTCGTAGAAGCTGAACGGGCGGTCCTTGCGGGTCAGGCGCAGGTTGGACTCGTAGAACGCCTCGATGGTGCCGATGTCCTCCCAGTAGCCGCCGAAGCGCCAGGCGTGGACGTGCATCCGCTCGATGGCGGCGGGGATGATGTCGCCGCCGAAGTCGGTGCCCTCCACCGAGTCCAGCAGATCCTCGAGGGCCTCGCGCCGGAAGATGTAGATGCCCATGGAGCCCAGGAAGGGTTCATCGGTGCCGGGGTTGGACTCCAGCGAGTCCAGCAGCTCCGGGTCCTTGGGCTTCTCGGCGAAGTTGATGATGTGGTCCTCGTCGTCGGTCTGCAGCACGCCGAAGCGGGTGGCGAGGTTGCGGTCGATGGGCAGCACGCCGATGGTGACGTCGGCCTCGGTGTCCATGTGGACCCTGAAGAACTCCCGGTAGTCGGTGCGGTAGAGGTGGTCGCCCGCCAGGATGATGACGTGGTCGGGCTTGCGGGACTGGATGCGGTGCAGCTGGCGGCGCACGGCGTCGGCGGTGCCCTGGTACCAGTCTGCGCCGGCCAGGGTCTGCTCGGCGGGGAGCAGCTCCACGAAGCCCTTGGAGAAGATGTCGAACTTGTAGGTCTCGGTGACGTGTCGGGCGAGGGAGGTGCTGAGGAACTGGGTCAGCACGCAGACCCGGTTGATGCCCGAGTTGATGCAGTTCGAGATGGGGATGTCGATGAGCCGGTAGCGGCTGGCCAGGGGCACCGCGGGCTTGGCGCGCAGCTTGGTGAGCGGGAAGAGGCGCGTGCCGCGGCCTCCGCCGAGGATGATCGCGAGGGCGTTGTAGTCGGGCATTGTGGGTTCCCTGAAGAGTCGTTCTGGACTCGTCGTTGCTAGGCGTAGATGAAGATGTCTTCGAAGGTGGGGGCCGCGAGCTCGAGGACCCGGACCACGTCTCGGTGGCCGGCCATGTTCCACCAGGGGGCCAGCACCGAGGACAGCTGCGCGGCGTCGAGGGCCGAGCCCTGCTCGTCCGCGAGGGCGGCCCGGGCCATGTGGACCTCGACCAGGAACAGCCCCAGGGCCCGCGGCATCCCCCCCATGCGGTGGAAGAGCTTGCCCACGATCTGCGAGCGCAGGATCTCGTTGAGGTAGGCCTGGGCGTCGGGGGTCAGCGGGGCGGGCTTCGAGCTCATCGCGGTCTCGAGCCAGGAGGCGGCGCGTCCGGGCAGCGCGGCCCGGGGGTCACTGGAGGGCGGGGGCTTCATGGAGCGCAGCGTGGTGGTCAGCAGCGCGAGCACCACGGCGGTCGCGTCCCGGTAGCGCTCGTCGTCGGGGGCGGGCAGGCTCCGGCCCGTGGCTCGGGCCAGGGCGTCGCGCAGCTGGACCACGCTCTGGCGCGGGTCCTCGTCGGGGGCGTCGAGCAGTCGCAGGATGGCGGGCTCCGCGTCGTACCAGCCGTCGAGATCGACGCCCAGGCCCGGCAGGATCTCCACGCGCTCGGGGGCGAAGTGGGCCACGGGGTAGGCCCTGGGCAGATCCGGCAGGTCCTGGGCTCTGGCGGCGATGGCTTCACCGTCGACCCGGGCCTGGTGGAGGCCTGCGCAGGTGGGGCGGATCACCGCGCTGTGCCCGTCGCGTTCCCGCACCAGGTGGAAGGGGAACTCCCGGCAGAAGGCGGGCTTGGCGGCCTCGCCGAGCTCGGCGTGGATGGCGCAGCGCATCTCGGCGTCCAGGAAGATGCACGCCCCGTCGACGCGGGTCAGCCAGGCCAGGCGCTGTCCGTCGGGCCCTTCGCGCAGCTCGGACCAGGGGCGCTGGCGGGCCGGGGCCCAGAAGCTGCCGGGATCCGCGGCCTGCAGGGCCTCGAAGGTCTCCTGCTCGATCGGGCCCAGATCGAAGGAGCGGCAGCAGTGGCCGCATGAGCGGCAGGACCAGCGTGCGCCGGGCAGGGTTCGGACGCGGGGTTGAGATTGACTCACGGGGAGGGGCTCCTTGTGATCGCGGCAATGATAATGTCCATCTGTCGAGGGTCCAGGGTGGACCCATCGAAGTTCGAGGAACGGTCACCTGCGGTGATGTGCTCTACATTCACACCAGCGAATCCGCACCTGTCCAGGCTGCTGGCGTCCCTCGAGGGTAGCCCCGGCCGGCGCCCATTGCCGTCGCTCGCCCAGGCGACGCTGCTGGTCCTCGACCTGCAGCGCCTGTTCGTGGACCCGGCGTCGCCGGCCTACCAGCGCAGCTGGCCCGAGGCCGCGCCGGGATGTGATGCTGTGATCGCGGCGTTCCGCGCGGCGGGCAGGCCGATCATCTTCACCCGGCACGTGAACCCCGAGCCCGATGACGCCGGCGTCATCGCCCACATCGGTGGACGCCCCCAGCGTCCCGATGGCCCCCTCGCCGCCCAGCATCCGGACAGGCAGCCCCCGCCCGACGAGGCCCTGATCGACAAGGCCCGCTACTCCCCCTGGTGGCAGACCGGCCTCGGCGAGCTGATCCCGGCTGGGACCCCGGTCGTGCTGGTGGGGGTCACCACCCACCGCTGCGTGCTCACCGCCGCCGTCGAGGCCGCCTCCCGGGATCGCCTGCCCGTGGTGGTCGCGGACGCCACCGCCACCCACAGCTCGGTGCTGCAGCTGGCGGCCCTGCGCTGCGTGGCCCACGGCTTCGGCCACGTGGCCTCGGCTGCCGAGGTGATCGATGCCCTCTAGGCGCGTGGACGTCGCGGTCGTGGGCGCGGGCCCGGCGGGCCTGGCGGCGGGCATCCACCTGGCGCGGGCGCGGATCCCCCACCTGGTCTTCGAGCGCGCCGAGCCCGGCGGGCTGTTGAACGCCGCGGGGCTGGTGGAGTGCTACCCGGGCTTCCCCGGCGGCATCGCCGCCCCGGCCCTGGTCTGCGCCATGGTCGAGCAGGCCGAGCAGCTGGGGGCCGCCATCGTCCGCGCCGAGGTGGAGCGCCTCGGCTGGTCGGGTGGCCGCTTCGATCTCTGCTCGGCGGGGGACCGCTACGAGGCGGGCGCCGTCGTGCTCGCCACCGGCACCGTCCCCCGCCCTCTGCCCTCCGCGCTGTTTGCCTCGGACATCCCGTGGGAGCGGATCCACCACGGCACCGCCACCCTCCCGGCCTCTGTGCGCGGGGCCCGGGTCTGGGTCTCCGGCGGCGGGGACGCGGCCTTCGACAGCGCCCTGCAGTTGGCCCAGCGCGGCGCCAGCGTCGAGCTGGGGATGCGCGGAGACCGACCGCGGGCCATGGCCCTGCTGGTGGATCGGGTCCGGGAGGCCGGCGTCGCCGTCCACCCGCGCTGTCCCCTGCTCAGGGTCAGCCGCGAGGGTGACGGGCTGGCCCTCACCACGGCTGATGGGAGCCAGGTGCGGCGGGTCGATGCCCTGCTGGTCTGCCATGGACGCGATCCGGAGCACAGCCTCTGGCACGGCCTGGCGGGCAGCCAGGCTCGGGGCCCGCGGGAGGTGGAGAGCCACTACCCGGGCCTGTTCATGGCCGGAGATCTCGTGCGCGGTGACTGTCGCTACGCCGCCGTCGCTGCGGGGGATGGGCTGCGCTGCGCCAGGCTCGCCGAAGCGCACCTGGAACGTTACCGGGGCGCTCCCCCGTAGCCCCAGTTCAGGACAGCCATGAGCGAGCGCCGGATCGAGGTCATCAGCAGCCAGGGACTGCCCGATGTGGCCCATGTGATGGTGGCCCGGGTCGACGGCCGAGATGACCGCGTGATCGAGCTGGTCGATGGCCTGGATCCGGACTTCCGCCGCCCCGACAAGTGGATCGTCAACGTCTCCACCCAGTACGGCTGCCCGGTGGGTTGCCCCTTCTGCGACGCGGGCTTCCGCTACCGGGGCAATGTCTCTGCGGACGTGATGATCGAGCAGATCCACACGGTGCTCGAGCGGCATCCCCCCGAGCTTGCCCTGAGCTGCCGCAAGCTCAAGGTGCACTTCGCCCGCATGGGTGAGCCGGCGCTGAACCCCGGCGTGCTCGCGGTGCTCGAGCAGCTGCCGAGCTTGATCCCCAACCCCGATGTGTGGGGCTGCGTGCCCACCGTGGCGCCGCAGAAGGCCGAGCCCTGGTTCGAGGGCCTGCTGGCGGTCAAGCGCAAGCACTTCCACGGTCGCTTCCAGCTGCAGTTCTCCCTGAACACCACCTGCGCCGAAGAGCGCATGCGGCTCACGCCCTACCCGCACCAGCCCTTCCCCTGGGTCTCGGCCTACGGCCAGCGCTTCTTCTCCCCCGGGGATCGCAAGGTCGTGCTCAACTTCGCCCTGGCTGCGGGCATCCCCTTCGATCCCGACGTGGTCGCCGAGCACTTCGATCCCGGCTGCTTCGCGGTCAAGCTCACCCCCCTCAACCCCACCGAGCGCGGGCGCGAGCAGGGGCTGGACACCGTGCTGTCGGCCGCCGCCGCGGGGGTGATGGAGGCCGCGGTGGCGCGGCTGCACCACCACGGCTTCGACGTGGTCATCTCCATCGGCGACCCCCGCGAGGACCAGGTCGGCAGCAACTGCGGCCAGGCCGTGCGGCGCTTGATCGGCGATCCAGCGCCCGTAGGGGAGGGGTTCACCCCACCCGTTACGGCCTCCCGCTGTGCGAAGTAACCACGCCCTCCAGCACCGCTGGTAGCGCCCCGAATTCTGCGATCGTCGCGTCGTGGGGGAGCTCCGCGATGGGCACCCGGTGGTAGCCGTAGCGCGCCAGCACGAAGGGCACCCCGGCGTTGGCGGCGACCGCTGCGTCCGGGCGGCTGTCCCCCACCATCACCACCGGCCGGCCCTCGCCGCCCATGCGGCGCACGGTCTCCCACAGGTGCTCGGGATCGGGCTTGCGCTGGGGGATGGCGTCGCCCCCGACGACCGCGTGGACCAGGGCGTCGAGCCCGAGCCGCTCGACCAGGGCTACCGACGCGGCGTGGGGCTTGTTGCTGCAGATCCCGAGCCGGTGGCCGTCGGCGGCCAGCTGGGCCAGCGTGGCCTCGACCCCGGGGAAGCGGCGTGTGGTCACCGCGCTGTGGGCCTCGTAGTGGGCCAGGAAGCGGTCCAGGAAGGCCGCGCGCTCCGCCGGGGTGGACGGGGCGCCCGTGAGCGCGAAGGCCCGGGCGACCAGGGTCTCGGCGCCGTCGCCCAGCATGGCCCGGGCCTCGGCGAGGCTCACCGCGCGGCGGCCGGCGGCCTGTAGCGTCGCGGACAGGCTGGCCTGGATGTCCGGCAGGCTGTCCACCAGGGTGCCGTCCAGGTCGAGCACCAGGGCCAGGGGAGGGATAGGCATCTCCGGAGCCTATCACCGGCCGGGAGCACCCATGGACCCACACCTGCGACTGCGTGAGGCCTTGCTCGAGGCCCTGCGACTCAAGGAGCTGCCCCGCACCGGCTGGGTGCGCGCCGGCGTGCCCGAGCCTGAGTCGGTGGCCGCCCACAGCTGGGGTGTGGCCTGGCTGGTGCTGGTGCTCTGCCCGCGGCACATCGAGCTCGATCGGGCCCTGGCCATGGCCGTGGTGCACGATCTGGCCGAGGTGCGCGCTGGGGATCTGACCCCCCACGACGGCGTCAGCGCCCAGGACAAGAGCCTGGCGGAGCGCCGCGCCCTGGGCGGGATGCTCCAGGGGCTGCCCCGTTCGGGGCAGCTGCACGGGTTGTGGGAGGAGTACGAGGCCCGGCGGACCATCGAGGCCCGCTTCGTGCGGGCCTGCGACAAGCTGGACATGGCCCTGCAGGCTCTCCGGTACGGGGATCAGGGCCTCGACCTGCAGGAGTTCGTGGACTCCGCGTTGGCGGAGCTGGACGATCCGATGATGCGGGCTTTGGTTGGAGACGAGGACAGCCTGTCGTCGCGCTGACGATCGGCGGGCCTATTCCTCGGCCGCGGCCTGCTCGGCGACCTCGACGATCTGGTCGATGGTGACGCCGACCTCGGCGTCGGTGTCGATGGCGTCGTCGCGCTCGTCGCTGAGCTCGTGCTCCTCGCCCTCGAGATCCTCGCCCTCGATCTCGTCGTCCTCGTCGTCCACCTCGGCCAGGCGGGCCACAGAGACCACGCGCTCGCCTTCGTCCACCCGCATCAGGCGCACGCCCTGGGTGTTGCGACCGATCTGGGAGATGCCGTCGGCCGGGATCTGGATGGCGCGGCCGGTGTCGGTGACCAGCATGATGCGGTCGCCGTCGGTGGTCTGCACCGCGCCCACCACCTCGCCGTTGCGCTCGGTGGTCTTGATGTCGATCAGGCCCAGGCCCGCGCGGTTCTGAGCGCGGTACTCGTCGATGGTGGTGCGCTTGCCGTAGCCGAAGGCGGTCACGGTGCAGAGGGAGTCGGGCTCTTCGGCGTCGACCACGGTGGCGTCCACCACGACGTCGCCTTCGCGCAGGTTGATGCCCCGCACACCCCGGGTGCCACGCCCCATGGGGCGCACGGCTTCGTCGGTCACCGCGAAGCGGATGGCCATGCCCTGGGCGGTGGAGAGCAGCACGTGGCTGCCTTCCTGGCCGATGCGCACGGTGAGCAGCTCGTCGTCGTCCGCGATGTCCACCGCGATGATGCCCGAGCTGCGCACGTTGATGTAGGCGGACAGGGGCGTGCGCTTGATCAGGCCGTTGCGGCTGAAGAAGAGCAGGTCGTCCTCGCCTTCCATGTCGGGGATGGCGAGCACGGTGCGGACGGACTCATCGCCGGCCATCTGGACCAGGTTGATGATCGGACGTCCGCGGGCGGTCCGGCCGGCCTCGGGCAGGTTGTAGACCGGGACCTTGAACATGCGGCCGCGGTCGGTGAACACCAGCACCATGCCGTGGGTGTTGGCCACGAAGATGTCGGTGACGAAGTCTTCGTCCCGGGTGCCCATGGCCTTGCGGCCCACGCCGCCGCGGCGCTGCACCTCGTACTCGGCCTGGGAGGTGCGCTTGATGTAGCCGGCCATGGACAGGGTGATGATCTGGTCTTCGTTGGCGATGAGGTCTTCGATGGACAGCTCGCTCTCGGCGTCCACGATGCGGGTGCGGCGAGGCTCCGCGTAGCGGTCGCGGATGGCCTGGAGCTCTTCCTTGATCACGCTGGTGAGGAGGTCGGCGTCGCCGAGGATGGACGACAGCCACGCGATGCGCTCCTGCAGCTCGTCGAACTCGCCCTGGATCTTGTCGCGCTCCATGCCGGTGAGGCGCTGCAGGCGCAGATCGAGGATGGCCTGGGCCTGGGTGGGGGTGAGCTCGAAGCGCTCGACCAGGCCGTTGCGGGCGATCTCGACGGTGCGGCTGGCGCGGATGAGCTCGATGACCTCGTCCAGGTGGTCGAGGGCGATGAGCAGGCCCTGGAGGATGTGGGCGCGTTCCCGGGCCTTGCGCAGCAGGTACTGGGTGCGGCGGATGGTGACCACGCGGCGGTGGGCCAGGTAGTGCCCCAGCGCCGACTTCAGATCCAGCACCATCGGTCGGCCGTGCACGATGGCCAGCGTGATCACGCCGAAGGTCGATTGCAGCAGGGTGTGCTTGTACAGCTTGTTGATGACGATCTCGCCCACGGCGTCGCGCTTGAGCTCGATCACGATGCGCATACCCTTGCGGTCGGACTCGTCGCGCAGGGCGGCGATGCCGTCGATGCGCTTGTGGCGCACCAGCTTGGCGATGTCTTCGACCAGGCGGGCCTTGTTGACCTGGAAGGGGAGCTCGTCGATGACGATGGCCATGCGGCCGGAGCGGAGCTCCTCGATCTCGGCCTTGCCCCGGACGACGACGCGGCCGCGGCCGGTCTCGTAGGCTTGCTTGATGCCCAGGCGGCCGTAGATGGTGGCGGCGGTGGGGAAGTCGGGGCCGGGCACGAGCTCCATCAGGTGCTCGAGGGGGGTCTCCGGATCGTCGAGCAGGGCCATGCAGGCGTCGACGATCTCGCCCAGGTTGTGGGGCGGGATCTTGGTGGCCATGCCCACGGCGATGCCGTCGGCGCCGTTGACCAGCAGCGCGGGGAAGCCCGCCGGCAGCACGCCGGGCTCTTCGGTGGCCCCGTCGAAGTTGGGCACGAAGGGCACGGTCTCCTTGTCGATGTCCGACAGGAGCTCTTCGGCGATGCGCCGCATGCGGCACTCGGTGTAGCGGTAGGCCGCCGCCGAGTCGCCATCCACCGAGCCGAAGTTGCCTTGGCCATCCACCAGCATGTGGCGCATGTTCCAGGGCTGGGCCATGCGGACCAGGGCGTCGTAGACCGCCGAGTCACCGTGGGGGTGGTACTTCTTCAGGACCTCGCCGACCACACCAGCGCACTTCGAGTAGCGGCGGTTGTGGAGCATCCCTTCGCGGAACATCGCGTAGAGGATGCGGCGGTGGACCGGCTTGAGGCCGTCGCGAACGTCGGGCAGGGCGCGGCCGATGATGACCGACATCGAGTAGTCCAGGTACGACGAGCGCACCTCGTCCTCGATGTTGACGTTCGTAAGGGTGTGAGCAAATTCCGTTTCCGACATGGTTCGAGACCCATCGTGGCGCGTCTGGGGAGGGGCTGAAAGCGCCCTCCAGCGCGTCTGAATTGACCAACTTTCTTAACCTCCCTGGGGGGCGAAAGCCCGCACCAGGACGACCTTTTTGAACCCGGGAGTTCACCGTGACCGAGCACGCCGAGACCCACACCTTCGAGACCGAAACCCGGAAGATCCTCGACCTGGTTGTCAAGTCCCTCTACTCCGATCGCGCGGTGTTCCTGCGCGAGCTGGTCTCCAACGCCAGCGACGCCCTGGATCGGGCCCGCTACGCCGCACTTCAGCGTGATGACCTGCGCGAGCCGGACGGCGAGCTGCGCATCGAGCTGGTCGTCGACGAGGACGCCCGCACCCTCACCGTGCGGGACAACGGCATCGGCATGACCCGGGACCAGGCCGTCAAGCAGCTGGGCACCATCGCCCACTCGGGCACCAAGGCCTTCCTGCAGGCCGCCGAGGACGGCGAGGGTGTCGAGGGCCTCATCGGGCAGTTCGGCGTGGGCTTCTACGCCGCCTTCATGGTCAGCGACCGCATCGTGGTGGAGAGCCTGAGCGCCGAGCCCGGCGCCGAGCCGGTGCGCTGGGAGACCACCTGCGACGACAGCTTCACCGTCGCCCCCGGCGCCCGGGAGACCCGCGGCACCGACATCGTGCTGCACCTGAAGGAGGACGAGGCCGAGTTCCTCCAGGGCTGGCGGATCCAGGAGCTGGTGCGGCGCTACAGCGACTTCGTCAGCTTCCCCATCATGCAGGGCGACGATCAGCTCAACCGGGGCAAGGCCCTGTGGACCCAGGCCCCCAGCGAGATCAGCGACGAGGACTACGCCGACTTCTACAAGCACGTCAGCGGCGACTGGGCCGACCCGCTCACCCGGGTGCACTTCTCGAGCGACGCTCCCATGCAGTTCCACGCCCTGCTGTTCGTGCCGGGCTCCCGGCCCATGGACATGGACATGCCCGAAGGGCGCGTGGGGGTTCGCCTCTACAGCAAGCGGGTCATGATCCTCGAGGAGGCCCGGGACCTGCTGCCCCGCTACCTGCGCTTCCTGCGCGGCGTGGTGGAGAGCGACGATCTGGACCTCAACGTCTCCCGCGAGCTGCTGCAGCAGACCCCCCAGGCGTCGTCGCTGCGCAAGCACGTCGTCAAGCGGGTGCTGCGCAAGCTCGACGAGCTGGCCCGCACCGAGCCCGAGGACTTCTTGCAGCTGTGGGAGTCCTTCGGGACGGCCCTGAAGGAGGGCGTGCACGAGGACGCCGCCAACCGGGAGCGCCTGGCCAAGCTGCTGCGCTACCCCACCACCGCCGGCGAGGAGCTCCGCTCCCTGCAGCAGGTGGTGGACGCCATGCCCGAGGACCAGGAAGCCATCTGGTACTTCACCGGCCTCGAGCTCGAGCGCATGAAGCAGAGCCCGCTGCTCGAGCGCTTCCGCAAGAAGGGCCACGAGGTGATCCTCATGGACGACCCGGTGGACGAGTGGGTGGTGCTGCACCTGCAGGAGTTCGCCGGCAAGGAGCTGAAGTCCGTGGCGCGGGGCGAGGTGGACGAGCCCGAGCAGGAGGACGATCCCATCGCCCAGGCCGCCAAGGAACAGGCCAAGCCGCTGCTCGAGCACCTCACCGGCCTGCTCGAGGGCGAGGTCAAGGCCGTGCGGGCCTCCGGGCGCCTGACCGACAGCCCCTCGGTGCTGGTGGACGACGAGGCCGGGCTGGGCTCGAACCTCGAGAAGATCCTGCGCTCGGCCAACCGCGAGGTCCCGGCCAGCCAGCGGGTGCTCGAGATCAACGCCGAGCATCCCATCGTCAAGAACCTGGCCCGGATGAAGGAGCAGGGGCGGGACGCGCTGGTCGAGCCCCTGGCCTGGCTGCTGCTGGACCACGCCCGCTTGGCCGAGGGTGAGATCAAGGACCCGGCGGCGATGGTCTCCCGGCTGCAGAAGGTCATGCTGCAGGCGACGCTCCCGACCCACGTTGACCTGGGGCTGGGCGCCGAGGAGTGATCCTCCGGTTAGGGGGGCGAGAGGACTTCCATCCCCCGCCTCCCCGCGCTCGGAGACCCCATGAGAACGCTGCTCCCCCTGATCCTCGGCCTCGGCGCCGTCGCCTGCTCCGGCTCCCCCGACGCCCCCCCCGCCGATCAGCCTCAGCCCCCCGCTGAGCAGCCCGCCGAGCAGCCCGTGGCCCAGACCGCCGGCTGCCCGGACTGCAACGTGGTCTTCATCGTCATCGACGCCACCCGCGCCGACTACTTCGGCAGCTACGGCTTCCCCGCCGAGACCACCCCCAACATGGACAAGCTGGCCGAGCGGGGCATGCTCTTCGAGCACGCCTTCGCCCAGGCGCCCGCGACGCTGCCGTCGGTCTCGTCGTACATGACCGGCCGCTACCGGCTGGCCACGGGCATGGACTTCACCCTGTTCAAGGCCAACGAGCTGTACCACCCGATGACCGACGCGGTCACCACCATCGCCGAGGTCCTCGGGGAGCACGGCCACGCCACCGTGGGGGCCATCGCCAACGTGGTCATCGCCAAGGGCGTGGACTTCGACCTCAACGTGCATCAGGGCTTCGACGTCTACGACTTCGGCGACGATCCCACCACCACGGCCCGCACCCTCGAGCTGCTCGAGCAGAACAAGGACAAGCCGTTCTTCCTCTACACCCACCTCATGGGCCCCCACGCCCCGAACCTCCCGGCTGACGGCTTCGAGGATCGCCGCGGCAGCTACGCGGCCGATCTGCCCCAGCCCACGGCGCCCAACTACTCCCAGGTGGACCACAAGAAGCTCGAGCTCAGCGACAAGGCCGCCGAGTTCTGGAAGGCGGCCTACGCCGACTCCCTGATGACCGCCGACGCCCGGGTGGGCGAGATGCTCGCCAAGATCGACGAGCTGGGCCTGACCGACGAGACCCTGGTGATCATCACCGCCGATCACGGCGAAGGCCTGGGCGATCCCTTCGGCAAGAACATCCGCTGGGGCCACGGCTACGGCCTCAAGCCCCCCGTGCTGCACGTGCCCCTCATCATCGCCGGGCCCGGCGTGCCCGCGGGCGAGCGGGCCGCGGACCAGGTCGCCGAGCTGGTGGACCTGGCCCCCACCATCACCAGCTTCCTGGGCATCGAGGTCAAGGACGAGTGGCAGTGGGACGGTGAGCCCCTGTTCGGTCCCGACGCCGTCAAGGGCAGCTACTCCATCTCGGACCAGGGCATCCCCCCCGAGATCGCCACGAACATCCGCACGTCCACCCACACCGTCTCGGCCCACTTCTCGAACGGCAAGGCGCGGAACTACCGCTTCTTCGAGCTCGAGACGGACCCGGACGAGAACGTCGGCGGCGTGAACAAGGCCGGCCACACCGACCTCAAGACCGCCCTGGACAACTACATGGCCACCGTCAAGGCCCCGGAGCTGGGCGAAGCCACCCAGGCCCCGAGCGACGAGACCATGCAGCAGCTCGATGCGCTGGGGTATACCGAGTAGCCGAAAGGCCGGCCTTTGGCGGCCTTTCGCGCGTTGGCCGAAAACCCGCCCCGTTTCCCGCCCCCCTCCCGTTGCATGCTCGAGCCCACAGCCGAGGCTCGACGGGAGGTCGCGATGCTGGCAACGAACGACATCACCCCGCGGACGGCGCTGCTGCTGTCCACGCTGCTGCTGGGGGCCTGCGCCACCAGCACCACCGTCCCCATCATCGAGGACAACATCATCGCCGACGGCTTCGACTTCCCCGTCGAGCCCGGTGAGATGGACGGCTGGACCGAGCCCCCCGAGGCCGCCGAGGAGTGGGACCCGTCGAGCTACCTGGTGCACCGCTCCGACGGCATCCACGCCGCCATCGACTTCATGCGCGAGGACGGCTCCAGCGCCGAGGGCTACGAGATCTGGGCCATCGCCGATGGCACCGTGGTGGACCTGGTCTACGACGTCGAGGTCTACCCCGACCAGTCCGACGGCCGCGACGAGGAGTGGGGCAACATCATGCTCATCCAGCACGACTACATCGACGCCGACGGCAACCAGCAGCGCGTCTGGTCCCAGTACGCCCACTGCGCCACCATCGAGGTCGAGCTGTACGAGCAGGTCAGCCGCAACCAGCGCATCGGCCTGGTGGGCCTCACCGACGGGGTGGAGGGCCAGGTGATGTGGTCCGAGCACCTGCACTTCGAGACGCGGATCTCGAACCTGAGCGCGGACGCCTGGCCCAGCTCCATCGGCCTGCGCACGGACGCAGCGGTGGAGGAGCACTACACCCACCCGCTGGAGCTGATCCGGGCCAACCGCCCGCGGTGAGGCTCACTGCAGGGGCAGCTCCGCCAGGAAGGTTGTGTAGCCCAGGGCGCCGCCCACGGAGGCCTCGAGGGCCCACAGCTGTTCGCCAGCCGGGCTGACCTCCTCGATCATGCCGCCATAGGACCAGGTGATGAGGGTGTTGCCGCTGTCGAAGCGGTGCACGTCGCCCAGCACCACGTTGGAGAGGCCCTGGGGGGAGGGGTACTCCCAGCTCAGCGTGGCCTCGCCGCTGGCCGGGTCCAGCTCGTACTCGACGGCCCGGGACAGGTTGATCTCCTGGGAGGCGTTGTCGAAGACCAGCAGGCTGTCGCCGCTGCGCTGGTGCTGGTGCTGGTGCTGGTACAGGTCGGTGTCACCGTCCATCGTGTAGTCGCTGAAGCGGCCACCCACCCACTCGGTGAGCTCGCCGCTGGCGCGGTCGAGCTTCGCGATGCCGTCGAAGGCCAGGATCGAGATGCTGTAGCTGTCGCTGTCCTCGAGGTAGTCGATGGCGTTGATGTGGGGCCACATGGTCCCCATGAAGGCGTCGTCCGGGTGGTACTCGATGTCCGGGTCGTCCCAGATGTCGTAGACGGTGGTGGTGCCGCCGTCGGGGGCCAGCTCCACGATCTTGTCGCCCTGGATGGTCTCGCCGTCCACATCCCTGGGGGAGTAGCTGATGAGGGCGAGGGTGCCGTCGGGCAGCTCGGTGAAGTCGTGGTGGGCGCCGGTGCTGGGCAGCTGCTCGAGCCCGCTGCCGTCGAGGCCGACGCTCCACAGGGAGTCCCGCGCCTGGCCCTGGAGGTTGATGTCCAGCATCAGCATGGACCTGCCGTCGTGGGTCAGGTGGGAGCGGGCCAGGGTGCCGATCTCCTCGGCGCTGTACCACCAGACGTAGTCGCCGTCCTCGTCGAGGATCACGGCGGTGGGGGGCATGGCGGCGATGGAGGTCACCAGCAGGCCGTCGAAGCTGGAGGCCCCGGAGCGGGCGAGATCCGGCAGCTCCGCCGGGATCTGACCGGTCTCGAGCTCGACGTCGGCGCTGGCGAACTGCTCACCGTCGATCTCCACCCACGCCCGCCCGGTGTAGGTGCTGATGGGCTTCATCCCGATGAGCACGGTCTCGAACTCCGGGCCACCGGTGGGGTCGACCGGCACGGTCCGCGTGGGGGCGCCCTCGAGCTCCAGCTCCCACCAGGCGGCGTCGATGGTCTCGGCGTCCACCGACCAGGCGGCGGTGAAGACCGTGGGGATGGCCTCGCTCTGGGTCAGATCGATCTCGAAGGCGAGCTCGGGCTTGCAGGCCTGGCAGCTCGCGATGGCGAGGATGAGGATGGTGCGGCGGTGCATGGGCGGCCTCAGTCGTCGACGCAGATCTGCATGTCCATGTCGCAGTGCTGCCCTTCCGGGCAGTCCTCGTCGCGGCTGCAGGGGGTGTAGCCCTCGACGCCCATGTCCACGGCGACGTGGCTGTAGACCTGCAGGTCGACGCAGCCCTGCTCGATGGCGACGGCGTCGGCGGTGCGGCGCCGCATCCAGGCGGAGGGGTAGCCGGAGACCCCGCTGTTCACGAGCTGCTCGAGCAGCGTGGCGGGCAGGGTCGCGGAGCCGGTGTCCGGGACCTCGCAGATCATGGTGAGGGGCGACAGGCCGTGCTGGTCGATGTTGAAGGTCAGCTCGACCCAGGCGGGGTGGCTGCCGGCGGTCCAGGTGACGGTCATGTCCTGGCCAGGGGTCAGCTCCCAGACGGGATCGGGCACCACCAGGGTCTCCACGCCGAAGCCCCGGAGGGAGAACAGCTCGCCCGCGCTGAGCACGACGGGGGACCCGGGCTCCCAGAGGGGGTAGCTGCTGGTGGTGTCCCAGTAGTTGCCGAAGCTGTCGGCGGTCAGCTCCATCGGCGCCGCGAGGCCGCTGACGCTCACCGTGCCCACGTCCTGGGGCGTGGGGTAGGGGATGCACTCGCCTTCGTGGCTGCAGGCCTGGTCCGCCTCGCAGGCGTCCTCGCAGTAGGGCACGATCTTCTGCCACAGGGTGCAGTCGCCCTCGGTGCCGGACTCGAAGCGGATGGTCGCCGGGATGACGGCGTCGTTGATCTGGCCGGTGGCTGTGGCGAAGCCCTCGTCCGGGCCGTCCCAGTGGGCCAGCTCGAAGCCGCCCACGCGGTGGGAGGTGGGGCAGACGCCGATGAGGTCCTCGAGCTCGAAGGGGGGCGTCGAGGTGTCGATGGTGTCCGGCTGGGTGTCGTCGGGCACGCTGTCGCCGGGATCGGGCTCACACCCGACGACCAGCGCCGTGAGGACGATGAGCTGTGTTCGCATCACCAGGTCTCCTTGCCTCGGACTCCGATGTCCACCTCGAAGGAGTAGCGGGTGTTGCTCGCGTCGACCAGGTACAGCTTGTGATCGGAC
This sequence comes from uncultured Enterobacterales bacterium, assembly GCA_964481655.1. Classification (GTDB taxonomy): domain Bacteria; phylum Myxococcota_A; class UBA796; order UBA796; family JAFGLY01; genus CALDOK01. The sequence goes on from CAYZVO010000068.1 coordinate 27,971, forward strand.
CAGCCCCCCAGGCCCGAGCCCCACTTCATGTTGGGCAGGTAGGCGAAGCCGCCCAGATCATTGCCCTGGATGACCACGTCCACCTGGCTGCCGTCGGGGGAGTAGCGCAGCACCTGGGCGCGGGTGTAGTCGATGACGTAGACGTTGCCGCAGATGTCGGTGGCCATGCCCACCAGGTACCCGGAGCCCACGTTCTCGGCGAAGACCTGGGTGGGGCCTGTGGCGAAGCCGTCCTCGTCCATGGGGATGACATAGACGCGGCGGTCGTTCGAGTAGCTCGAGATGTAGAGCTTGTCGTAGTCCGGGCTGAAGGTCAGCCCCTCGGGGGCCTGGATCTCGCCGGTGGAGAGCACCCAGGACTCGCCGGTCTCGGGGTCCACGCGGCGGACGCGGTCGCCGTGGCTCTCGGTCACGTAGATCATGCCGTTGCGGTGGATCTCGAGGCCGTTGGGGTAGGTCAGGTCGCCGATGAGGGTCTCGTAGGAGCCGTCGGGGTGCACGATCACCAGGCTACCGCGGGTGTCCAGGCAGACGATGAGATCGCCGCTGGGCAGCATCCGCATGCCCGCCTCGTACTGCAGGTTGGCGACCCAGATCTCGGCGGTGCCGTCGTAGCTCGAGCGGTAGATGTGCTGCCCGTTGTTGCCGATGAGGTGGCCTTCCTGGTCGAAGTCCAGGTCCTCGTAGGAGAAGGCCTGGACGGTCCGGGCGTCGAAGGGGGGCTCGGGCAGGGCGTCGCACTCGGGATCGGTCCAGGGCTCGTCGGTCTCCTGGGTGTCGATGGGATCATCGGTCTCGGCCGTCTCCCCGGTGTGGGGTCGGTCGGTGTCCACCGGGAACCAGCTGTCGCCGCTGTCCAGCGGGTTGTCGGTGTCCGGGTTGATGGCCGGCGGGCGGCAGGCGAGGGCGAACAGGAGGCTGCTCGCGATGATCATGGGGCGAAGCATGCGTGCAGCATACGCTGATCCGGGGGGGGATCGCGCCCCTTGCTGTCAAGCTTGCTCGAAGCCCCCGGCGAACCTGGCGAGCTCGTCGAGGACGCCGGGATTGGCCAGCGCGCCGCGGTTGTCGACGGGGCGCCCGTGGAGCACCCGGCGCACCGCGAGCTCCACCTTCTTGCCCGAACGGGTCCGGGGGATGGCGCTCAGCTGGTAGATCTCCTTCGGCACATGCCGGGGGGAGGTCCGGCCCCGGATGGACCCGCGGATCTCCGCCGCCAGGCCCTCGTCCAGGGTCAGCCCCTCCCGGAGCTGGACGAAGAGCACGATGACCTCGCTGTCGCCAGCCTCGCGGCCTACGACCAGGCTGTCCCGGACGGGCTCCATGGCCTCGACGCAGCGGTAGATCTCCGCGGTGCCGATGCGCACGCCGCCGGGGTTGAGGGTCGCGTCGGAGCGGCCGAGCATCCGCACGCCTCCGCTGTGCTCGATGCGCACGAAGTCGCCGTGGTGCCAGGTGTCGGGCCAGACCTCGAAGTAGGCGCCCCGGTAGCGGGCGTCCTCCGGATCGTCCCAGAAGCCCACCGGCATGGATGGGAAGGCCTCGGTGCAGACCAGCTCGCCGGTCTCTCCCCGCACGGGCTCGCCGTCGGCGTCCCAGGCGTCCACGGCCATGCCCAGGCCGCGCACCTGCAGCTCACCCGCCCGCACCGGCAGCGCCGAGGTCCCCAGCGCGAAGCAGGAGATGATGTCCGTGCCCCCGCTGATGGAGGCCAGGTGCAGGTCGCGCTTGACCCGGCGGTACACCCAGCGGAAGCTGCGATCCGCCAGGGGCGAGCCGGTGGAGTAGACGGACTGCAGCGCCCGCAGGTCGTGGTGCACGCGGGGCTCGTAGGAGGCCTTCTCGAGGGCCGCGAGGTAGCCGGCGCTGGTCCCGAAGTGGGTCATGCCGGTGGCCTCGGCGAAGCGCCACAGGCGACCCGGGTCGGGGTGGAAGGGGGCGCCGTCGGACAGCAGGATCGCGCAGCCCGAAGCCAGGGCGCTCACCAGCCAGTTCCACATCATCCAGCCGGTGGTGGTGGCGTAGAACAGCCGGGAGGAGCGCACCAGGTCGCAGTGGATGCGGTGCTCCTTGAGGTGCTGCAGCAGGGTGCCCCCGGCGCCGTGGACGATGGCCTTGGGGCGGCCGGTGGTGCCCGAGGAGTACATGACGAACAGCGGGTGGTCGAAGGGCAGCTGGGTGAAGACCAGCCGGGGCACGGGGCCCTCGAAGGCCAGCTCGGCGAAGCGGTGCACATCCCCCAGCTCGTCCAGCGCGGCCCCGGGGGCCACGGTCTCGATGATCACGAGCTTCTCGACCGTGGGCAGCCCCTGCAGCACGGTCCGCACCTCGGCCAGGCGGTGGTGGTCCATGCCCTTGTAGAAGTAGCCGTCGCCGGCGATGAGCAGCTTGGGCTTCACCTGGGCGAAGCGGTCGAGGACGGCGTCCGCGCCGAAGTCCTGGGAGCACGAGGTCCAGGTGGCGCCCAGGCTGGTGGCCGCCAGCATGGCGATGACGACCTCGGGCAGGTTGGGGGTGTAGGCGGCGACCACGTCTCCGGGCTGCACGCCCACGTCCTGCAGCCAGGCGGCCAGGCGGGCCACGGCGTCTTGCAGCTCCCGGTAGCTGATGGTGCGCGTCGGCCCTTCCCGCTCGTCCTGGAAGATCAGCGCGGGGCGGTCGTCCCGATAGCGCAGCAGGTTTTCGGCGTAGTTCAGCCGGGCTCCGGGGAACCAGCGGGCCCCGGGCATCCGGTCGCCGTCCTCGAGGATCTCGGTCCAGGGCCGGGTGAAGCGGACCGCGCCGAACTCCCAGACCGCGGCCCAGAAGTCCTCGCGCTCGTCGATGGACCACTGCCACAGGGCGCCGTAGTCGGCGAAGCGCAGGCCCCGGGTGCGCAGCAGGTGGCGCTCGAAGCGGGCCATGCCCGAGGCTTCGACCCGCTCCTCGCTGGGGGTCCAGAGGGGAACATCGGGGCTGGCGGCGGTGGGTCGGGACTGCATGGCGGAACCATGCGGTCTTAGGGGCGGATCGTCAGGTGGAACGCGCGCGGTTGGTGGCCTCGCTCACGGCCTCGCTCAGGGGATGCTGTCGAACTCTTCGCCGCACAGGCTGTATGCAGCGCCTCCCTCGGCCACGGAGATCACCACATCGGCCTCGAGGGTGCGCATGGTGTCGTGCTCGCCCGCGGTCAAGCCGTCGTCGGTCACCCACACCGACCCGCCAGCGAGCCGCGGGCCCGCGCGGTCGAGCACGTCCTGGTGAGGCGCGGACAGGTAGGCCGTGCTGGCGCTGACCAGGGCGTTGCGGGCCAGGCCGTCGTCGGGGAAGACGGCGTCCACCCAGGCCTGGTTCGTGGAGGTCTTCTTGCCGTGGTGGCTGAGGTGGGCGACATCGGCTGAGCGCACGACGCCCAGCTCGACCAGGGCCGACTCCACGTCGGGGTCGCCGCCACCCCCTCCGGGCAGGTCGCCGGCGAAGAGGTAGTCGAAGTCGCCGTAGCGCAGCACGCCGACGGTGCTCATGGCGTTCTCGTGCTCTGCCCACTCGGGGTGGTCCGCGCACAGGTCCAGCGCGCCGTCGTCGGTGGCCACGGTGCAGCGGTGCTTGACCAGCTCGAGCGTCACCCCGTCGCCCAGGTCCCACAGCCCGGTGCCCTCGATGAAGGTCGGGTCCTCGCCGCTGATCTCCCAGTGGTCCACCAGGCGTTCCAGACCTCCCATGTGGTCCTCGTGCTCGTGGGTGATGAGCACCCACTCGGTGGGGCCGGGCTGGGCGTCGCGGACCTCCGGATAGCGGGAGTCGTTGCCCACGTCGATGAGCAGGTGGCCGCCGCTGGGCAGGGTGACCACCATGGCCTCGTTCAGCGCCGGGCCGCCCAACCACAGCTGGCGCAGCTCGAGGGCGCCGGCGGACTGGGGGCAGGGGGCCGGGGCACCGCACCCGCACAGGGCCAGGCCCAGCAGGAGGGTCGGGTGGTCCATCACGGCGAGTATGCCCCTGTGGAGTCCCCGCTGTCATCTGGGCCTGGCGCCGGCGGCGGCGCGGGTTCAGGGACGTGGTCGTCCAGCGGTTGGAAGGGCAGCGGTGGCCAGCGCCGGCGGGGTGGGTCCCAGCGCCGGGTCGGGGCCCAGCGGGACGGGTCCACGATGCGGGCCCCCAGGATCAAAGCGGAGGCCGCGCCGCCCCGGTCCGTCTCCCCCCGCCGCGGGGGCGCCGGGGATAGGGCCCGACAACCGGAAAAGGGGGTTGGGGGGGGGACGAAAACGGGGATGGAAGAGGATGGTGCCGGTCAGGCGGTCTCGGATCATGAAGATGAAGGAGTGCTGGGCGTAGAAGGTGTTCGGCTCGCCGGGCTCGGCGGACAGCTCGCCGTTCATGACCGCGCCGGTGGCGGCGGCGGCCTCGGTGCCTTCCTCGTCCACGCGGACGAAGGCCTTGTGGACCACGCGGGCCAGCCACAGCTTCTCGATGTCCTGGTCGAGCATCCCGGAGAAGTCGGCCTGGCCCTCGAGCCAGGCGGTCTCCACGCCCAGATCGATGAGCACGTCCTCGATGGGGAACTCGGTCTCCATCTGGAAGCTGGGGATGCGGACGCTCACCTCGGTCTCGCCGATCTCGTCGATCCAGGCGTCCACGGTGTCGGCGCTCAGCTCGTCCTCGAGGGACTCGAGCCCGTTGGGCTCGTCGGGGAGGATGAAGACCATGGAGACCTCGCCGCTCTCGTAGGACATCTCGAGGAGCTTCAGACCCTCGAGCTCGGCGAAACCATGCTCGTCGGTCTGGATCATCGTGGGGACCGAGACCACCGAGCCGTCGGCCAGCTCGAAGTCCATGTCCTGGGTGTCGTCTTCCTCGAAGGGCAGGTCCCAGTCGGCCAGGAAGTAGATGGCGTTGGCCAGCACCATGCGGGTCAGGGCCTCGATGTCACCCTGCTGGAACAGCTCGGGGATGCGGCCGTGGGTCTGGTCGTCGACCCAGTCGTTGATGTCGGCCCGGGCGCCTTCCGGATCTTGTTTGAAGTTCACGTCCTCCATCGGGGCCTGGTAGGCGCCGTCCATCAGGTCCAGGAAGGGCTGCTCCCAGGCGTAGCCCTCCTGCCCCCACAGCTGGTTGGCGGTGTAGAGGGTGTAGGGGCGGTGGTGCTCGCCGGAGAGGTCGTCCACCAGCAGGCCCAGCTGCTCGTGCCAGCTGGCTTCGCCGCCCTCGGGGACGCTCATGGCGGTGGCGAGCTCCAGCTCGGTGTCGCCCTCGGCGCCGGCGTAGACCATGGACATGGCCGCCACCTGGGAGAAGGCCGAGTAGAACATGTTGCCTTCGATGTGGTCCCGGCTGGCCTGCCAGCTGTCCCACGAGAAGTCGTTGGACCCCTGGACGATGGGCTCGAGCTCGGCGCTGACCTGGGTGATCTGGCGGGGATCGGGCTGGCAACCCACGGCGAACAGCAAGAAGATCGAGGCGAGGGAGGCGGTCTGGCGGGTCATCGTGGCTCCGGGGTGCGTCGTCGAACGGGGACGACCCCGGAGGAAGCAAGAGGCGTGCCAGCCCGTGGTGGACGGGATCACAGGCGGACCAGCGGGGCGCTGTCCGGCCGGATCCTGATCTCGATGTCGGGGCTAACCCCGCGTCAGCTTGCGGTACTTGATCCGGCGCGGGCGCGCGGCCTCGTCGCCCAGGCGGCGGCGCTTGTCCTTCTCGTAGTCGGCGAAGTTGCCCTCGAACCAGACCACCTTGGAGTCGCCCTCGAAGGCCAGGATGTGGGTGGCGATGCGGTCGAGGAACCAGCGGTCATGGCTGATGATGACGGCGCAGCCGGGGAACTCGGACACGGCCTCTTCGAGGTTGCGCAGGGTCTCGACGTCGAGATCGTTGGTGGGCTCGTCGAGCAGCAGCAGGTTGCAGCCCCGGCGCAGCAGCTTGGCCAGGTGCACCCGGTTGCGCTCGCCACCGGAGAGGGTGCCCACGGGCTGCTGCTGGTCGGAGCCGGCGAAGTTGAAGGCCGAGACGTAGGCCCGGGAGTTGACCATGCGGCCGCCGATCTCGAGCTCCTGGTTGCCCTCGGAGATCTCTTCCCAGACGGTCTTGCCGGCCTGCAGCTCGTCGCGGGCCTGGTCCACGTAGCCGATGTCCACGGTGTCCCCGACCTCGAGGGCGCCGTCGTCGGGGGTCTCCTGGTCCACCAGCATGCGGAACAGGGTGGTCTTGCCGGCGCCCGTGGGGGCGCGGGCCCCCCCCCAGCCCCCCGCGGGGCGGGCGAAGTCCACCCCGTCGAACAGCAGCTTGTCGCCGTAGGCCTTGCGCAGGGCGCTGGCCTTCACCACCCGCTGGCCCAGGCGCTTGGACAGGGGGATGGAGATGGTGGCGCCGGTGCCGCGGCGCTTCTCGCGCTCGGCCGCCACCAGGGCCTCGTAGGCGGTGTAGCGGGCCTTGGACTTGGCCTGGCGGGCGCGGGGCGAGGCGCGCACCCACTCGAGCTCCCGGGCGAGGGTGCGCTGGCGGCGGGTCTCGGTCTTCTGCTCCCGGCGCAGGCGCTCCTGCTTCTGCTCCAGCCAGCCGGAGTAGTTGCCGTGCCAGGGGTAGGCCTTGCCGTGGTCCAGTTCGAGGATCCACTGGGCCACGTTCTCCATGAAGTAGCGATCGTGGGTCACGCAGATGACGCAGCCGTGGTAGGCGCCCAGGTGGCGCTCGAGCCAGGCGACGGACTCGGCGTCCAGGTGGTTGGTGGGCTCGTCCAGCAGCAGCAGATCGGGCTTCTCGAGCAGCAGCTTGCACAGGGCGACGCGGCGCTTCTCACCGCCGCTCAGGTGCTCCACGGACATCTCCCCCGGGGGCACCCGCAGGGCGTCCATGGCCACATCCAGCATCGAGTCGATCTCCCAGGCGTTCAGGGCGTCGATGCGGTCCTGCAGCTTCCCCTGTTCCTCGAACAGGGCGTTCATCTCGTCGTCGCTCATGGGCTCGGCGAACTTCATGGACAGCGCCTCGTAGCGCTCCATCAGGTCGCGCAGGTGCTTCAGCCCCAGCTCGATGTTGCCGCGCACGTCCAGGTTCGGGTCGAGCTGCGGCTCCTGAGGCAGGAAGCCCACGGTGGCGCCCTCGCGCAGCAGGGCGTGCCCGCCGTGGGCGTCGTCCAGCCCGGCCATGATGCGCAGCACGGTGGACTTGCCGGCGCCGTTGTGACCGATGACGCCGATCTTGGCGTCGGCGTAGAAGGACAGGGAGGTGGGGTGCAGGATGCGCCGACCGTTGGGCAGGACCTTGTCGACACGGATCATCTGGTAGATGAACTCTTCGGCCATGATTCGCTCCGGGGAAGGGGGGTGCTCTATCAGGGCGCGGGCGGATGCCAACCCGATGCTGATCCCGCGCGCTGGCGCGCTGCGACATCGCGTGGCACGATCGTGCCCCCCCCGCCCAGGAATCTCATGCGCACGACCCCGATCTTCCTGCTGGCCCTCGCCTTCGCCCTCGGCTGTGGCGAGGAGAAGCCCGATGACACCGCCCCGCCGTGGGACACGGAGCCCCCCGAGGCCGACACGGACAGCGACGCGGACGCGGACTCCGACACGGACGCCGACAGCGACGCCGACGCGGACGCCGACAGTGACGCCGACAGTGACACCGACGCCGACGCCGACGCCGACGCCGACGCCGACGCCGACGCGGACAGTGACGCGGACACGGACACCGGCACGCTCACGGACGACGACGGGGACGGCTACTGGGCCTACGAGGACTGCGACGACGATGACTTCGACGTGAACCCCGGCGCCGCGGAGAGCTGCAACGGGATCGACGACGACTGCGACGGGGACGTCGACGAGGGGGCCTGGGACGCGTCCACCTGGTACACCGACGCGGACGGGGACGGCTTCGGGAATCCCGCGAGCTCTGCGCTGGCCTGCGAGCAGCCCACCGGCACCGTGTCGGACGCCTCCGACTGCGACGACAGCTCGGCGGCCGCCTACCCCGGCGGCACCGAGGTCTGCGACGGCGTCGACAACGACTGCGACGGCTCCGTGGACTTCGGCATCAGCGTGCCCGCGGACTACGGCCTCATCCAGGACGCCATCGACGCCTCCGTCGACGGTGACATCATCTGCGTGGGCGCCGGCACCTACAGCGAGACCATCGACTTCGGCGGCAAGCTCATCGACGTGGTGGGCTACGACGGCGCCGCCAGCACCACCATCGACGGCGGCGGCAGCGGCCCCGTGGTGACCTTCTCGAGCGGCGAGACCGACGAGGCCCTACTGCAGGGCTTCACCATCACCGGCGGCGTGGCCGATCAGGGCGCGGGCGTCTACGTGTCCAACGCCTCGCCCATGCTGCAGGACCTGGCCATCACCGCCAACGCCTGCGACGCCACCGGCGGGAGCTGCGAGGGCGTGGGGCTGTTCGCCGACACCGCGGTGATGGAGCTGTTCAGCGTGGACATCACCGCCAACGCGGCCGCCAGCACCGACCCGGACGTCACCATCAAGGGCGCCGGCCTGTACCTGCTCGACTCCAACCTGGCCCTCGAGGGCTGCACCGTGGACGCCAACACGGCGGACGCGGCGGACGACGCCTGGATCTACGGCACGGGCATCTCATCGTGGGACAGCTCCCTCGAGATCACCGACACGAACGTCGATGACAACGTCGCCACGGTGGTCAGCGGCGCCTACGTCACCGCCCTGGGCACCGCCATCTGCTCCCGCGGGGGCGACCTGATGCTGGACACCGTGACCATGGACCGCAACCTCACGGATGTCTCGTCGACCGCCGACCAGGCCCAGTTCTTCGGCGCCGCGCTGTACTTCTACGACGGCAGCCTGGAGATCGCCGACAGCACCGTGGCCGACAACGAGGCCATCGCGGCCTCCTCGGACGGCGTGACCTACGCCCGGGGCACGCTGTACGCGACGGAGGCCACGGCCACCGTCGAGACCACCGACGTCACCGGGAACCTCATCAGCGCGTCGTCCGACACCCTGTACAACAGCTCCTTCTGCAACGGGGGCGGGGTGTTCATGACCAACACCACGGCCACCCTGGACGCCGTGGATGTGTCCTCCAACACCTGCACGGCGTCGTCCGTGCTCTACTCCGGCTACGTCGAGGGCGGTGGGCTGTACGGCGACAGCCTGAACCTGGCCATGACCGACAGCACGGTGAACGACAACCAGGCCATCGCCTCGGCCTACCGCTACGGCGTCAACTACGGCGGCGGGATGCAGATCGAGAGCTACACCACCCACAGCGTGAGCCTGTACGGGGTGGAGATCAGCGGCAACAGCATCAGCACCACCGGCACCCGGGGAACCTCGGCCTACGGCGGCGGCGCGATGATCACGGCCAACAGCATCACCATCGATCAGACGGCGGTCACCGACAACAGCATCCAGGGCGACACCGCCTGGGGCGGCGGGCTGCGGCTGGCCAACGGCACCATCGATCTCGACAACGTCATCGTGGCGGGCAACACCGCGGGCGACGGCAGCGGGGACACCGCCTACGGCGGCGGCATCTACTACGGGCTGTCGGCCACCGCGACCTCCACCACGGTCGCCATGACCAACGTGGACGTGGTGGGCAACGACGCCAGCGCCGCCGAGGCCTACGGCGCGGGGCTGTACCTGGATGTGGACTACTACGGCGACGGCTACACGCTGAACAACGTGAACATCGTGGGCAACACCCAGAGCGGCAAGAGCTCCCATCGGGGTGGTGCGGTCACGCGCCTGGGCTACGCGGTGGGCAGCTTCACGGCGACCTACACCAACAGCTACGACAACGGCAAGACCGCCTGGTACGGCGTGGCGGACCCCACCGGCACCAGCGGCAGCGTCGGCGTGGATCCGGTCTACACCGACGTCAGCGCGGCGGACGCGGCCAGCTGGGACCTGTCCCTGGCCACGGGCTCGCCCTGCATCGACGCGGGGGATCCCGCGATCAGCGACGCCGACGGCTCCAGCTCGGACATCGGGGCATACGGCGGGCCATTCGGTTCTTGGTAGAGGATGTAAACTCGCTGTTGTGCTGGAGGGT